>NZ_JADQDD010000255.1 GCF_019263595.1 Pseudonocardia sp. KRD291
GCTGCACGAGAGCAGCTCTCGCGCACGGGAGTGGGAGGGGCTCAGAACCGTTCTGGGTGCAGGTGGCGGGCCAAGGTCGCCAGCGCGTCGGCGTTGCGGACGCCGGGGGTGACCTCGGCGAACGTGGAGGGGTAGACCCTGCCGTCGCGCACCGCCGGCACCTGGGCCAGTGCCGGGTCGGTGCGCAGCTCGTCGATCAGCTCCCGCGCACCCTCCGGCCCGATGTCCGCGCCGCAGCACGCGGGCACCACGATCACGTCCGGTCGGGCGCTGATCAGCCCCTCCAGCGAGATGCGCCGCTGCCGGCCGTCGAGCTCGGGGAACGCCTGCACGCCGCCGGCCGCCTCGATCAGGGTGGTGGCCATGTCGCCGGTGCCGAACACGCGCAGCTCCCCGGCGCCGCCCGGCCGGTTGACCATCGCGACCCGGGGGCGGGTGGTGACGCCGTCGAGCCGCGCCCGGGTCCCGTCGACGGTCGCGCGCATCCGCTCCACCAGGGCCTGCGCCCGGTCCGGCGCGCCGAGCAGCCGGCCCAGGTCGGTCAGGTCGGCGTAGACCCCGTCGAAGGAGACGTCGTTGACGGCCAGGGAGGCCTGGCCGGCGCCGTCGGCGCTGGGGCAGTACTGGCGGAACAGGAACGACCCGGTCCCGGCACCGGCCAGCTCGGCGCGGCTACCCAGGCCCTCCCGGGTGAACGCGCCGGTGAACCCGGAGACGACGAGGTCCGGCTCCAGCCGCAGCACCTCCTCGCGGCTCGGGTACTCGTCGGGGAAGTAGACCGGGCGCTGCTCCTGCGGCCGGAACTGCGCCGTGACCTCCGGGATCGGGACGTTGTCCAGGTACGCCGCCCCGACGACCCGGTCCCCCGCCCCGAGCGCGTAGACGGCCTCGATGCCGTTCTGGAACGCCGCGAAGATCTTCGTCGGGGGTGTCAGCGGCACGTTCACACCGCAGTTGATCAGTGTCGCCGCAGGCGGTGTCGCCGGGGCCGCGGCCGGCGCGGGCACCCCGGCGGGGGCGGGCACCTCGACCGGCCCGCCGCATCCGGCGAGCAGGGCGCACCCGGCGAGCAGTGCCGCGGTCGGGCGGAGCGGGCGTGAGGATCCGGGCACCCGGAGAACCTACGCCAGAAGCCGTCACAGGTTCAACAGATGTTCAGTCCTTCATATGTCGGTCCGATGATCGGCACAACCGGCGCAGACGCGACAGATCTGTCGTGTCCGTGCCGGTTGCGCCGATCATGGGGCCTACTACAGGGTGCGCTCCAGCCGTCCGGCCAGCAGCGACACGAACCGCGACGGGTCGGAGAGCTCCCCGCCCTCGGCCAGCAGCGCCATCCCGTAGAGCAGCTCCGCGGTCTCACCCAGCCCGGAGTCCTCCGGCGACGCCTCCTGCTTGGCCTTCAACCCGGTGACCAGCGGGTGCGACGGGTTGAGCTCCAGGATCCGCTTGACCGTCGGCATCTCCTGGCCCATCGCCCGGTACATCTTCTCCAGGGTCGGGCTCATGTCGTTCTCGTCGTTGACCAGGCACGCCGCCGAGGTGGTCAGCCGTGAGGACAGGCGGACCTCCTTGACGTCGTCGGTCAGCGCGGTGCCCATCCAGTCCAGCAGCCCGGCGAACTCCTCGCGCTGCTCACCGGCGCGCTCCTTCTGCTCCTCGGTCTCGAGGTCGACCTGACCCTTGGCGATCGAGCGCAGCTCCTTGCCGTCGAAACCGGGCACCTGGTCGACCCAGACCTCGTCGATCGGGTCGACGAGCAGCAGCACCTCGTAGCCGCGGTCGCGCAGCGCCTCCATGTGCGGCGAGGCCTCGATCGAGGACCGGGAGTCGCCGGTCATGTAGTAGACGTGCTCCTGGCCCTCCTTCATCCGCTCGACGTACTGCGCGAGCGTGGTGGGCTTCTCGGCGTCGTGGGTGGAGGCGAACGAGCAGATCTCCAGGATCGCGTCCTGGTTGTCGTGGTCGGAGAGCAGGCCCTCCTTGACCGCGCGGCCGAACTGGTCCCAGAACGTCGTGTACTTCTCCGGCTCCTCGGTCATCATCGTCCTGACCGTGGAGAGCACCTTCTTGACCAGGCGACGCCGGATCGCCGAGATCTGGCGGTCCTGCTGCAGGATCTCCCGCGACACGTTGAGCGAGAGGTCCGCGGCGTCGACGACGCCCTTGACGAACCGCAGGTACTCCGGGACGAGCGCCTCACAGTCGTCCATGATGAACACGCGCCGCACGTAGAGCTGCACGCCGCGGCGGGAGTCGCGCATGTAGAGGTCCATCGGCGCGACCTGGGGCAGGAACAGCAGCGCCTGGTACTCGAACGTGCCCTCGGCGGCGAGCCGGATCGTCTCCAGCGGCTCCTGCCAGTCGTGGCTGACGTGCCGGTAGAACTCGTTGTACTCCTCGGTGGTGACGTCGCGCTGGGCCCGCGCCCAGAGCGCCTTCATCGAGTTGACGGTCTCCGGCTGCGGCTCCGCCGGCTCCGCACCCTCCTCGGCCGCAGCGCCCTCCTCGGTCGCGGGGGCCTCCTCCGCCGCGGGGGCCTTCTCCGGGGTCATCCGGATCGGCCAGGTGATGAAGTCGGAGTACTTCTTGACGATCCGACGCACGGTGGCCGGGTTCGCGTAGTCGTGCAGGCTGTCCTCGGCGTCCTCCGCCTTGAGGTGCAGCGTGACGGCGCTGCCCTGCGGCGCGTCGTCGACCGGTTCGATCGTGTACGAGCCCTCGCCGGTGGACTCCCAGCGGACGCCGGCGGCATCGCCGGCCTTGCGGGTCACGAGCGTGACCGTGTCGGCGACCATGAAGCTGGAGTAGAAGCCGACGCCGAACTGGCCGATCAGCTCCTGCGACGCGGCCGGGTCGGTCTCCTTGAGCTTGGCCAGCAGGTCCGCGGTACCGGACTTGGCGATCGTGCCGATCAGGTCGACGACCTCGTCCCGGCTCATCCCGATGCCGTTGTCGGCCACGGTCAGCGTCCGGTTCTCCTTGTCGATCACCAGCTCGATGTGCAGGTCGGACGTGTCGACGTCGAGGTTCTTGTCCTGGTAGCTCTCCAGACGCAGCTTGTCCAGCGCGTCGGAGGCGTTGGAGATCAGCTCGCGCAGGAAGATGTCCTTGTTCGAGTAGATCGAGTGGATCATCAGCTGCAGCAGCTGTCGGGACTCGGCCTGGAACTCGATCGTCTCGGTCGCGGTGCTCACGTCACTCCTTCTCACACGGTGCCACGGCCCGCCAGTAGCCACGGGTCACCCGGCGATTCTGCCGCAACCCCCCGGGCCGCTCCCTCCCCCGGGCCCGGTGCACCGGCCGAGCCCGGCCCGTGCGCCCGTTCGGCTCGTTGACGCCGCCACCGGGGTGGGTGAGGCTCCTCACAGGCGAACGAACTCGACGAGGAGTGTGGGAATGAGCACCGACACCGCCCCCGAAGCATCCACCGCGTACCGCGCACCCGGGCGTCTGGGCGACCCCGCTCTGACGCTCGGCGACGACCCCCGCGCCGACCCACGGATGATGGCGGTGATGCGCACCTTCGGGCTCGACGCGCACGCCGACGACGCCCCGATGGGCGCGGACGCGGGGATCGACGCGCTGCGGGAGTTCGTCACCGCCGTCGAGGTCGGGTTCGAGGGCCTGTTCACCGCGCTGGCCGAGGGCGCGCCGCGGGTCGCGGGCGTCAGCCACGAGGCCCGCACGATCGACGGCCCGGACGGCAACGAGGTCACCCTGCACATCCACCGCCCGACCGGTGTCGAGGGCCCGCTGCCCTGCATCTACCAGGTGCACGGCGGCGGCATGGTGATGCTCTCGACGGAGGGGCCGCTCTACCGGAACTGGCGCGAGGAGCTCGCGGCGGCAGGCGCGGTCGTCGTCGGCGTGCAGTACCGCAACGGCGGCGGTGCGCTCGGCGACCACCCGTTCCCGGCCGGGATCGACGACTGCGCCGCCGGCCTGAAGTGGGTCGCCGCGCACCGCGACGAGCTCGGCATCACCAGCACGGTGGTGACCGGCGACTCCGGTGGCGGCGGCCTGGCCGTCGCGCTCGCCATCAAGGCCAAACGCGAGGGCTGGCTGGACGCGATCTCCGGGGTCTACGCGCAGTGCCCCTACATCGTCGGGACCTGGGCCGAGACGCCGCCGGAGCTGCCGTCGCTGCGGGAGAACGACCGGTACTGGCTCAACCGGGCCCTGTTCCCGCTGCTCGCCGAGGTCTACGACCCGGGCCGGGCCAACATCGACGACCCGACCTGCTGGCCCTACCGCGCCACCGCCGCCGACCTGCAGGGACTCCCGCCGCACGTGATCTCGGTGAACGAGGTCGACCCCCTGCGCGACGAGGGCCTGACCTACCACCGCAAGCTGCTCGCGGCCGGGGTGGACTCCGTCGGGAAGATCAACCTGGGGCTCTGCCACGTCGGGGAGATCCTGTTCCGCTCCGCGATGCCGGACGTCTACGCCAACGCCGTCCGCGACGTCACCGGCTTCGCGCGCTCGCTCGCCTGAGCCGCAGCGGTGTCCCGGATCCGGGCACCCCGGATCCGGGCCCGGCGGAGCGGACCGCCGTGAGCTGCGTCGCTGTCGGTGTACGTCGGGCGTGTCGGGGTAGACAGTTGGGTGGTGCTGTCCTCGGGCGGCAATGGAGCGCCTGCACCGGACGGCCCACGCCCGGACCACAGGAGCCCACCATGCACCGTCCTCCCACCATCGCCGTCGTCCGCTCCTTCACGTGCACCTGCTGCGGCCGGCGCGGAGCCCGATCGATGATCCGCCTGGGCGAGCCCGACCGGCCGACCTTCATCGCCGTGTGCCCGGCCTGCGACACCCGCCCGAGCGACATCTCCTCGTCGGACGCCCTGCGCCGCGAGGAGGACTGAGCGCGTCAGATCCGGCGTCGTGATCCCCCTCGGTCATTCCGGCCTCCTCATGCGGTGCGGCGACGACGCAGGAACGGGTCCGCCAGGGCCGGCGGCACGTATCCCTCGTCGGACCGGGCGATCGTGACGCCGGGCGGCACGATCTCGTCGATCGCGTCCAGGACGTCGGACCCGAGGGTGATATCGGCGGCGCCGAGCTGGGAGTCCAGGTGCTCCCTCGTGCGCGGGCCGATGATCGGCGACGTGACCGCCGGGTGGGCCAGTGTGAACGCCAGCGCGAGGTGGATCAGCGACATGCCGGACTTCTCGGCCAGCACGGCCAGCGCCTCGACGGCCTCGAGCTTGGCCTGGTTGTCGGGCAACGACATGTCGAAACGGCCGCGCGTGGACATCGACTGCTGACGGTGCGACACCGGCAGGTCGGCGCCCTTGCGGTAGCGGCCGGTCAGCCAGCCCCCGCCGAGCGGGCTCCACGGCAGCACGCCCATCCCGTAGCGCTCGGCGACCGGCAGCAGGTCCCGCTCGACCCCGCGGGTGAGCAGCGAGTACGGCGGCTGCTCGGTGACGAACCGGCCGAGCACCCGGCGCTGCGAGACCCACTGCGCCTCGACGATCTCGTGGGCCGGGAACGTCGACGACCCGAACGCCACGATCTTGCCCTGGCGCTGCAGGTCGGTCAGGGCCGAGAGCGTCTCCTCGACGTCGGTGTCCCGTTCCGGGCGGTGCACCTGATAGAGGTCGATCCGGTCGGTCTGCAGACGCCGGAGGCTGTTCTCGACCTCCTGGACGATCCAGCGCCGCGAGTTGCCCCGGCGGTTCGGGTCGCCGCCCTGCTGCCCCATGGCGACGTCCATCGGGGCGTGGAACTTCGTGGCCAGGACGACGTCGTCGCGACGCCCGCCGGTCAGCGCCTTGCCGACGATCGTCTCCGACTCCCCCTGGCTGTAGACGTCGGCGGTGTCGATGAAGTTGATACCCGCGTCGAGCGCGTGGTGGATGATCCCGATCGACGTGTCGTGGTCCTTCTCGCCCCACGCTCCGAACATCATCGCCCCCAGGCAGAGGGGGCTGACCTGCATGCCGGTGCGTCCGAGGCTCCGATACTCCATGATCGGAGGCTAGGCCCGATCCACGGCCACCGCAGGCCGCGATGCACGGGCGTCGACGGTATCGAGCGACACCGCCCGGGGCATGACTTTCGTTCTAGACGTCACGGGCGAAGTGCGGTTCCGCCGCTTCCAGTCGCGGTACCGGGATGCCCCACCGTCGTGCTTCGGCCAGGGTGTCCCGGCAGACCTCACGCGGCTCCTGCGCGTCGGGGTCGGAGTGCGCCGCGAAGTTCATGCGCACCGGCGCGACGTGAGTGGTCAGCCAGGCGAGCACGGAGGCCGTCAGCCAGGTGGGCGCCCGGAACAGCAGCAGAGCGCCCCGGTGCCGTCGCAGGTCGAGGCCGCGGGCCTCGAGGAGTGGCAACAGCTCGCGGCCGGTCAGCAGCGCCTCGCGCAGCTCGCCCGTCTTCCCTGCCAGCTCGGACAGGGAACCCGACCGCAGGCCCTGCGAGAACAGGGCGGCATCCGACGCGAAGTGGACCCACAGCCAGCCGCGGAAGTCGGGCCGCTCCTTGATCCGGAGTCCGGCCTCGCGGAACGCCCGGCGCACGGCCCGTTCGCGGTCGGTCGGCGCCCGGCCGAGGGTGCCGAAGACGACCGACGGCAGCAGTGCCCCGCGGAGCACGCCGTCCGCGCCGACACCGCCACCGGCCTGCGGAAATCCCCAGGCGATCCGGTCGGGCGGGAGTGCGCCGATCGCGGCCGGCGGCTCGGTCCAGAGGTTGCCGAAGACCAGCACCGTGGCGTGGCCGATTCGCGGGGCCAGGAAGTCCGTCGCCTCCGGGAGGCGGTGGTGCGGCACGCTGAGCACGATCAGGTCGACGTCGTGGTCCGGCTCCAGCGTCTCGCGGTAGCGCACCGGCCACTTCTCGACGACGCGCTGCCCCCACACCCGGCGCCGCGTATCGAGCAGGTCGAGGTCCACCGCGTCCCCGTAGGTCGCCGCGCGGCCGGGCCGGACGTAGAACTCGACGTCGTGTCCCGCCTGGTGCAGGGCCCAGCCGTAGATGGTGGCGATCACGCCTCGGCCGAACATGAGGATCTTCACGCTGCACCTCGTGGGGTACGATCGATTCGGAGACCATCTCCACTTTCAAGATATGGAGGTCATCTCCACTTGTCAACGCGAGGGAGCGCATGACCACCGACAAGCCGCTGCGGGCCGACGCCCGGCGTAATCGCGATGTCCTGATCGCCACCGCACGAGAGGTCTTCGACGCCGGCGACTTCTTCGACCTGCGCTTCGACGACTTCGCCCGCCTGGCCGGGGTGGGCACCGGCACGCTCTACCGCCACTTCCCCACCCGGGAGGCGCTGGCCGAGGCGGTCTACCACGGGGAGGTCGCCGTGCTGTGCGACCGCGCCCGCCGGCTCCAGGCCACGCTGCCCGCGGCAGAGGCCCTGGCGGCCTTCCTGCGCGGCATGGTCGACCACATCGAGGCCCACGAGGGCCTGGCCCGGACACTGGCCACGCTCATGGCCGACCGCTCGGGCGCCCTCGCCGTGGGCAGCCGCGCGCTGGAGGACGCCGTCGCCGACCTGGTCGCCGCCGCCGTGCGGGACGGCACCGTCCGCGACGACGTGGACTCCGGCGCCGTGATGATGGCGCTGCACGGCATCAGTGCGGCCCACGACCGCCCCGGCTGGCGGGCCGAGGCCGACGATGTCCTCACCCTGGTACTGGACGGGCTGCGCCGCCCGCTGTGACGCGAGCAGGTGGAGATGCCGGGGTGTGGGCGGACGAGCCGGTCTGTAAGCCGGATCCTGTTCCCGGACGTCTCACGACGTTCCGTTCGGCGACCATCCATCTCGGCCTGCCGTTGCCGGCAGGCTCCAGCGGTCTACCCGCAGGCTCGGGCGGGCCGCCCTCGAGCACCTGCGCAGCTGCGCTCGCACGCAGCCTCTTGACCTTGCTCCGGGTGGGGTTTACCTAGCCACCCCGGTCGCCCGAGGTGCTGGTGGTCTCTTACACCACCGTTTCACCCTTACCCCCGGTCCCGAGAAATCCCGAGGCCGGAGGCGGTCTGTTCTCTGTGGCACTGTCCCGCGGGTCACCCCGGGTTGCCGTTGACAACCACCCTGCCCTGTGGAGTCCGGACTTTCCTCGACGGAGCCGGTGAGGCCCCGACGCGGTCGCCCGACCGACTCGTCCGCACGTGCAGTGTAGCGGCGCCGCTGCGGTCAGAGGATCTCCAGGGCCCGCTTGCGCTCCGGCGGCGGGAACGCGCGGTCCAGCTCGGCCCGCTGGGCGTCGGTGAGCGCCACGCCGACCGCGTCCCGGTTCTCCTCGACGTGGGCGGTGCGCGACGCCTTCGGGATCGCCAGGACGTCCCCGGCGTCGAGCACCCAGGCCAGCGCGACCTGCGCGGCGGTGGCGCCGTGCTCGGCGGCGACGGCGTCCAGCGCGGGGTGCCCGAGCAGGCGTCCCTGCTCGATCGGCGAGTAGGCCATGATCGGCAGCCCGCGCTCGCGCAGCCACGGCAGCAGGTCCCACTCCGGGCCGCGGCGGGTCGGGTTGTAGAGCACCTGGTCGGTGACCAGGCCGTCCCCGCCGTCGAGGCCTGCGAGCTCGTCCAGGTCGTCGACGTCGAGGTTGCTGACGCCCCAGTACCGGATCGTGCCCCGGTCCCGGAGCTCCCGGAACGCCTCGACGGTGTCGGCGAGCGGGTGCCGTCCACGCCAGTGCAGCAGGTAGAGGTCGATCCGGTCGGTGCCCAGGCGGCGCAGCGCACGTTCCGCGGCGTCGACCGTGCCCCGGCGCGAGGCGTCGCCGGGGAGCACCTTGTCGACCAGGAACACCTCGTCGCGTCGACCGGCGACCGCCTCCCCGACCAGCTCCTGGGCCCCGCCGTCGGCGTACATCTGCGCCGTGTCCACGACGGTCATGCCCAGGTCGAGCCCGCGCCGCAGCGTGGCGATCTCGTCGGCGCGCCGGGACGGGTCCTCGGCCGTGCCCCAGGTGCCCTGCCCCAGCGCGACGATCCGCTCGCCGCCGGGCAGCGTCACGGTGGGCATCTCGGTTCGG
>NZ_JADQDD010000256.1 GCF_019263595.1 Pseudonocardia sp. KRD291
CGCCCCGACCAGGTCGACCGCGACGGCCGCGGTCCGCTGACCGGCGTCCGCGCGGGCGAGGGCGAGCAGCCCGTCGAGCAGCACGCTCAGGCGCTGCGCCTCCCCGGCGACCGCGCGCAGCGTCTCGTCGGCCAGGTCCGGGTCCGGATAGGCGGCGGCGACCTCGGCCTGCGCGCGCAGCGCCGCGACCGGGGACCGCAGCTCGTGCGCGGCGTCCCCGGTGAAGCGCTCCAGCCGGGCCACCGCCTCGTCCCGGCGGCCCAGCAGCGCGTTGATCTCCGCGGCCAGGGCCTGCAGCTCGTCGCGGGCCACCGGGAGCGGCAGGCGCTGCCCCGGTGGCAGGTCGGCCGCGGCGCGGCGCATCCGGTCCACCGGGCGCAGCGCGGCCCGGGTCGCGAGCCACGCGGCGACCGTCACCACCGCGGCCACCAGGACCGCCGCGAGGACGAACAGCACCAGCGCCCGGGCCAGCACGTACTGCCCGCCCAGCAGGTCGCCCGAGGCCAGCACGAACCGCGTCGACCCGTCCGGCACCACGACCGGGACCGCGGCCCAGCGCAGCGGCCCGCCGCCGACGAACACGGTGGCCGGCTCCCCCGCCGCGAGCCGCGCCACCTCGTCGTCGCCGAGCGGGACCGGTCCCTGACCGTCGACCGGCGTGCCGGCGGTGTCCACCACCCGGATCGTGGGCCCGGCAGGCAGGCCCTGCCCCACCCGGACCGCGGACGCCGAGGCCTGGGCGCGCAGTTCGGTGTCGGCCGCACCCAGCAGGGCGTCGAGCATCAGGCCCGCACCGATCCGCGCCAGCACCAGCAGCGCGAGCAGCGCGACCCCGCCGACGACGACCGTGATCCGCATCCGCAGCGGCCGGCGCTCCCACCAGCGCCGCAGCCGCGTCCCGGCACCGGCCCCCGTCACGGGACGCCCACCCGGTAGCCGCGGCCGCGCTCGGTCCGCAGCACCTCACCGGCCCCGGCGGCGGTCAGCTTGCGGCGCACGTAACCGACGTAGACCTCGACGACGTTACGGCTGACCGGCTCCCCCTCGCCCCACACCAGCTCGCGCAGCTCGTCCTTGCCCACCACCGCGTCCGGGCGTACGGCCAGCGCGTGCAGCACCGCGAACTCCCGCGGCGAGAGCTCCAAATCCCGCCCGGACCAGGACGCGGAGCGCGTGCCCGGGTCGACCACCAGCTCCCCGACCGTGATCCGGGGCGCCGCCGACCCCGCGTCGCGGCGGCGCAGCAGGGCCTTGAGCTGCGCGAGGAGGACGACGAACGAGAACGGCTTGACGATGTAGCCGTCCGCGCCCAGGTCCAGCCCGTCCGCCTGGTCGATCTCCCCGTCCTTGGCCGAGACCAGCAGCACCGGCGTGCCCACCCCGGCCGCACGCAGCCGCTCGAGCACCCGGTAGCCGGACAGGCCCGGCAGGATCACGTCCAGCACGACGGCGTCGAACCCCCCGGTCAACGCCGCCTCCAGGGCCGAGTCCCCGTCCCCGAGGGCGACGACGTCCATCCCCTCCGAGGTCAGCCCGCGTCGCAACGCGGTCCGCACCCCGGGCTCGTCGTCCACCACCAGCACCCTCGTCACGGCACCGACGGTAGGGGCACCCACCGACAATCGGTGAACCTCGGCGCTGAGAACGTCTCAGTCGCGATACGTCAGGCTGTGGTCATGGGGAACCGGAGCAGTGTGCGTCGCCGCTGGGCGGCGGGGGGAATCGGTGCGGCACTGGTCGCCACCGTGGGTATCGGGCTGGTCGTGGCGCCGGCCGGGGCATCGGCGGCGCCGGAGCTGCCGCCGGTCAGCCCGGAGGACCTGGTGTCGTCGGTGCTGACCGCCGAGCCGGGCCCGTTCAACGGCACCGTGTCGCTGGACAACCAGCTCGGACTGCCCGCGCTGCCCGGCGCCCCGCAGGCCGCGAACGGCACCAGCACCGCCCGGATCTGGTCCGGCGACGACGGCAAGGGCCGCGTCTCGCTGCCGACCGACCAGGGCGAGAAGACGTTCGTCTCCGACGGGGCCACCCGCTGGTCCTACGACTCGGAGACCCGCACCGTCACCAAGGTCCCCGCGAAGCAGGGCGGGGGCCCCGGTGAGAAACAGGGCGGGAGGCCCGACCGGGCACCGGAGGCAGGAACAACCGGCCCGCCGGAGGTGGCGGCCCCCGACCCGGCCGCCGCGGCCGCGACGGCGATCGGCGAGCTGCGCAACACCAGCACCGTCTCCGTCGACGGCACCGCCGAGGTCGCCGGACGACCCGCCTACCAGCTCGTGCTGGACCCGAAGCCCACCGAGCGCACGTTGCTGCGCGAGGTCCGGATCGCGGTCGACGCGGAGAAGCGGATCCCGCTGCAGCTGTCCGTGCTGGCCAACGGTTCGCCCGAGCCGGCGCTGCAGGTCGGGTTCACCGACGTCACGTTCGGCCCGCAGGACGCCTCGCTGTTCGCGTTCACCCCGCCGCCGGGGTCCACGGTGCGCGACGAGCCCGCCACCACGGACCGTGCGAAGCCGGGCCCCGCAGGCCCCAAGCCCGGGCAGGACGCCGGACGGGACGCCGCCCGGCCGACGATCGTCGGCGACGGGTGGGACACGGTCGTCGTCGCGCGCACACCCGCCCAGGCGAAGCCCGGGGAGCCGAAGCCCGACTCCGCCGAGCAGGGTGACCAGGGTGCCCCGGAGGGGGCAGGCGCTCCGGACCTGTCCGCGCTCGGCACCCCGGTCAGCGGACCGTGGGGCGCGGGACGCCAGATCAGCACCGCGGTCGGCACCGCGATCATCGCCGACGACGGCCGGATCGCCGCCGGGGCGGTCCCCGCGCAGGTCCTCACCGAGGCTCTCGCCCGGTGACGGACCGCGGCACGGGTGGCGGCACCGCCCTGGACACGGCCCCGACGCACGGCGCGCCGGGGCCGGTCCCCGCGGCCGGCGCGATGGCGGCCCGGGCGGTCGGGCTGCGCAAGGTGTTCGGCACCACGGTGGCCGTCGACGGCATCGACCTCGACGTCCCGGCCGGATCAGTGTTCGGGATGCTCGGCCCGAACGGCTCCGGCAAGACCACGCTGATCCGGATGCTCCTGGGCCTGACCCGGCCCAGCGGCGGTACGGCGGAGCTGCTCGGGCGCCCGGTGCCCGACGGCCTGTCCGCGACGTTGCCCGACGTGGGCGCGCTGGTGGAGGGGCCGGGCTTTCACCCGTTCCTGTCCGGGCGGGAGAACCTGCGCCGGGTCGCGATGACCGAGCCCCGCCTCGGACGCTCCGAGATCGCCGCGGCCGTGGAGACGGCGCTGGAGCGGGTCGGGCTCGCCGGCGCGGCAGGTCGCCGGTTCCGCGGCTACTCCCTCGGCATGAAGCAGCGGCTCGGCCTGGCCTCGGCGCTGCTGGTGCCGCGACGCCTGGTCGTGCTCGACGAGCCGACCAACGGCCTCGACCCGTCCGGCACCCGGGAGGTGCGCCGGATCGTCGGTGAGCTGCGGGCGGGCGGGGCGACCGTGCTGCTCTCGTCGCACCTGCTGGCCGAGGTGGAGGCGATCTGCACGCACGTCGCCGTGCTGCAGGCCGGCTCGCTGGTCGTGTCCGGGGAGCTGTCCACCCTGCTCGACGCGGGTGCCGGTGGCCTGGAGATCACCGTGGACGACACCGGGGCCGCCGTCGAGGCGCTGCGCGCGGCCGGCGCGACCGCGTTCACCGAGGCGCCCGGGACGGTCGTCGCCGACGGCGGCCCACCCGCGCCGCGGTTGCTGGCGGCGCTGGTGCACGCCGGGATCGATGTCTTCGAGGTGCACCGGCGCCGACCGCACCTCGAGGAGCTGTTCACCCGGCTCACCGAGGACCGCAACGACCGGGACGGGGAGTCCGCATGACGGCCGCGACGATCGACACGACGGCCGGGGACCCCCGTCCGGTCCCGACGCTGCGGCTGTTCGCCGCGGAGCTGCGCTGGGTACTGCGCCGACCCCGGACTTTGATCATGTTCGGGCTGTTCGCGCTGGTCCCGATCCTGATCGCGATCGGCGTCGTGGTCGCCGACGGCGACGGGGACGGCAACGGCGGGCGCGGACTGATCGGGTCCATCGGCGGCAACGGCCTGGTGCTGCCGATCGCCGCGATGACCATCTCGCTGACCCTGTTGCTGCCGCTGGCCGTCGCCGTGGCCTCGGCCGACGCCATCGCGGGCGAGGCCTCGCACGGCACGCTGCGCGGGCTGCTGCTGTCCCCGGTGGGCCGGCTGCGGCTGGTCGGGATGAAGGCGTTCGGGGTGCTCGTGGTGGCCGTCGTCGCGACGCTGGTGATCGCGGTGGTCGGCGTGCTGGCCGGTCTCGTCGTGGTCGGCGGCGCGGACGGGCAGCTCATCACGCTGTCCGGGACGACGGTCGGTCTCGGCGAGGCGGTCGGGCGGGTGGGGCTCGTCGCACTGTGGACGGTCGGGCAGCTGGCCGCGGTGGGTGCGGTCGCGCTGGCCGTGTCGTCGTTCACCGAGCACCCGCTGGTCGTGTTGGCCTCGGTGCTCGGCGGCCTGATCACGTTCGGTGTGTTGAGCACGATCCCGGCGCTGGACTGGCTGGCGCCCTACCTGCTCACCACCGGCTGGTCCGCGGGCGCGGACGCGCTGCGTGACCCGTTGCCGCTCGACGGCCTGGGGTCCAGCTCGCTGGTCGCCCTGGTCTACCTCGTCGTGGGCGCCGCGGTGCTGATCACCAGGATGTCGCGCCGCGACGCCTGACCCCGTCCCGCCCGCACCGCCTGCGCCCGGCATGATCGGGCGGGAGCGGTGCGACAGCGACGAGGAGGACCCATGCGTGCGGTGCAGGTGAACGAGGCCGGCGGGCCCGAGGTGCTGGCCGTCGTCGACGTCGACGACCCCACCCCCGGCGCGGGTGAGGTCCTGGTCGACGTCGCCGCGGCCGGGGTCAACTACATCGACACCTACCAGCGCCAGGGCATCTACCCGATGGACCTGCCCTACATCGCGGGCCTGGAGGGCGCCGGACGGGTCGCCGCCCTGGGCGAGGGCGTCACCGGTGTCGCGGTCGGGGACCGGATCGCCTGGTCGGAGACGCTCGGCAGCTACGCCGAGCGGGTCGCGGTGCCGCTGGACAAGTCCGTCCCGGTGCCCGACGGCGTCGCCGACGAGCACGCGGTCGGGGCGCTGCTGCAGGGCATGACCGCGCACTTCCTGGTCACCGACACGTTCCCGCTGCGCGGCGGCGAGACCGTCCTGGTGCACGCCGCCGCCGGGGGCGTCGGGCTGCTGCTGACCCAGCTGGCCACCGCCCGCGGCGCGCGGGTGATCGCGACCGTGTCCACCCCGGAGAAGGAGGAGCTCGCCCGCGCCGCCGGGGCGGCCGAGGTGATCCGGTACACCGAGGTCGACGACCTGGCCGCCGCCGTCCGCGACCTGACCGGCGGGAACGGCGTGGACGCCGCCTACGACAGCGTCGGGCGGACCACGTTCGACGCGAGCCTGGCGAGCCTGCGCCGGCGCGGCATGCTGGTGCTCTTCGGCGCGGCCAGCGGCCCGGTGCCGCCGGTCGACCCGCAGAGGCTCAACACCGCCGGGTCGGTGTTCCTGACCCGCCCGAAGCTCTTCGACCACATCGCGACGACCGAGGAGCTGCGCACCCGCGCCGCCGCCGTCTACGGCGCCGTCGCCGACGGCTCGCTCGACGTCCGGATCGGCCACCGCTACCCGCTGGAGCAGGCCCGGACCGCGCACGAGGACCTGCAGGGCCGTCGCACCACCGGAAAGCTCCTGCTCACCCCCTGACCGCGTTGTGGAGCCGTGACGCGCCGAACGCCCGTCCCGGCGCGCGTCGTGGAGCCATGGTGTGAGGTGGGTGGGACACCGGCCGCGGATGTCGGGCCCCGGTGCTAGAAACTCCCTGTGGCAGCCGACCCCGAGACGTCCCGCACCCCGTTCCACGACCTGCAGGAGTTCGTCGGACTCCCACGGCTGTCCGGGCTGACCCTGTCCGCCGACGGGTCCCGCCTGGTCACGACGGTGTCCGAGTTGGACCCGGACCGCACCCGCTACGTCGGGGCGCTGTGGGAGGTCGACCCGGCGGGTGAGGCCCCCGCGAGGAGGCTGACCCGCGGCGGCACGGGTCAGTCCGCGCCGGTGTTCACCCCGGACGGGGACCTGCTGTTCTCCTCCGCCCGCCCGGACCCCGACGCGCCCTCGGAGCCGGCGGACTCCCCGTCGGCGTTGTGGTCGCTGCCCGCCCACGGCGGCGAGGCGCGGCTGTTGGGCAGCCGCCCCGGAGGCATCGGCGGCGTCGTCGTGGCGCGGGCGGCGGGCACCGTCGTCGCGACCTCGTCCACGCTGCCCGGAGCGGTCGACGCCGACGACGACGAGCGGCGGCGCACGGCGCGGCGCGAGTCGAAGATCACCGCGATCCTGCACGACGGGCACCCGGTCCGGCACTGGGACCACGACATCGGCCCGGCCGAGCCCCGGCTGCTCGCCGCCGCACCGGTCGCCGCACCGGCCGCTGCCTCGGTCGAGGGTCCGGACGCGCGGCTGGACTGGGCGGACCTGACCCCCGTCCCCGGGCACGCGCTGCTCGAGACCGCGCACAACGTCTCCCCGGACGGGCGCACCGTCGTCACCGGCTGGAACACCGCCCACGGCCACGGCGCCTGGCGGTCGTCGGTGGTGGCGATCGACGTGGCGACCGGCGACCGGCGCGTCCTGCTCGACGACCCGTCCGCCGACTTCTCCGCGCCCCGGGTCAGCCCGGACGGCACCCGCGTGGTGGCACTACGCGAGACCGTGCCCACCCCCGAGCGGGCGCCGCGGATCGACCTGGTCGTGGTGGCGCTGGACGGCGGTGATCCGGTGCCGGTCGCCCCGGACTGGGACCGCTGGCCCGCAGGCGTGCGCTGGACCGCGGACTCGTCGGCGCTCGTCGTAGTCGCCGACGAGGGCGGCCGGGCGCCGCTGTTCCGGGTCGACCCCGCCACCGGCACCGTGCTGCGCCTGACCGGCGACCACGGCGCCTACAGCGACCCCTGCCCGTCGCCGGACGGGCGGTGGGTCTACGCGCTGCGAAACGCCGTCGACTCCCCGCCCGCGCCGGTCAGGGTGGACGCCCACACCGCGGACGGGGTCCCGGAGCCGCTCGCCGGACCGGTGCCGGAGCAGCCACTGCCCGGACGGCTCACCGAGGTCACCGCGAGTGCGGCGGACGGCAGCGCGCTGCGGGCCTGGCTGGCGCTGCCGCACGACGCGTCGACCGACCCGGCACCGCTGCTGCTCTGGATCCACGGCGGGCCGTTGAGCAGCTGGAACGCGTGGTCGTGGCGGTGGAACCCGTGGCTGATGGTGGCGCGCGGCTACGCCGTCCTGCTGCCCGACCCGGCGCTTTCCACCGGTTACGGGCAGGACTTCGTGCAGCGTGGCTGGGGTGTCTGGGGCGGGCCGCCCTACACCGACCTGATGGCCGTGACCGACGCCGCCGAGGCCCTGCCCGAGATCGACGCCGGGCGCACCGCGGCGATGGGCGGCTCGTTCGGCGGCTACATGGCGAACTGGGTGGCCGGGCACACCGACCGGTTCCGGGCGATCGTCACCCACGCCAGCCTGTGGGCCCTGGACCAGTTCGGCCCGACCACCGACCACACCGAGTACTGGCGCCACGAGATGAGCCCGGCGATGGCCGAGGCGAACAGCCCGCACCGGCACGCGCACGCGATCACCACACCGATGCTGGTGATCCACGGCGACCGCGACTACCGGGTCCCGATCGGCGAGGGCCTGCGGCTGTGGTGGGACCTGACCTCGCGCCAGCCCGACCCGGCCGCGAACCCGCACCGGTTCCTGTACTTCCCGGACGAGAACCACTGGGTGCTCTCCCCGCAGCACTCCGCGCTCTGGTACGAGACGGTGCACGCGTTCCTGGCCACCCACGTTCTCGGCCGTGAGTGGCAGACCCCGGACCTGCTGCGGTAGCGCGGACCGCAGTACCGGGACAGCGGGCCGGAGTACCGGGTCAGGCCCCCGAGCCCTCGGCCACCGGGCGGCCGGGGCCCCCGCTGCGGGCGACGACGTCACGGCCGGCGGAGTCGTGGTCGGCGGGGTCCCGGCCGGTGGGGTCGTGCCCCGCGGGGTCCTCCGGTGCCTCCCGGTGCCCGTCCAGCAACGGCGAGCGCGAGAGCAGGACGACCCCGGCGACCAGCAGCGCCGTGCACAGGGCCGCGCCGAGCAGCCACCATCCGGTGCGGACCTGCTCGTGCAGCAGTCCGACGCCCCACACCGTGGCGACGAGCGGGTTGCCCAGCGTGATGCCGGGCTGCGAGGCGACCAGCCGTCCCGCCTGCACCGCGTTCTGCAGGAGGAAGAACCCTGCCGTGCCCACGACGAGCAGCGCCCAGGTCTGCCAGGTGGCGACCACCGCGAGCACGCCCCCGTCCAGGACCGCGGTGACCGGCTTGACCAGCACCGCGCCGAGCCCGGCCGACATGCCGGCCGCTCCCCCGTAGAGCGCGGTGGCCACGCCCCGGCGGGTCCGTCGGGCGAGGAGCAGGGCCGCCGCGATGACGGCGAGGGTCACGCCCAGCCCCACCAGCCAGGTGCCGAGGTCGGCCGACTGCGGGTCCCCTCCGCCGGGGGCCAGCGAGAACAGCAGGCCCGCCACCCCCACCGTCATCGCCGCGATCGCCACCCATTCACGGGCTCCGAGGCGACCGCCGAGCAGCAGCGCGGACAGGATCAGCACCGACGGCAGCTCCATCACCACCATCAGCTGCACCAGCGAGACCGGCCCGCCGGCCAGCGCGGCGACCTGCAGGGCGTAGGAGGCCACGATGGTGGCGATGCCCGCGGCCCACACCGGGCGGCGGCTCACGAGCAGCCAGAGCAGCGAGAGCGAGAACCCCGCCCGCGGCGGCTCCGCCTCGGTGGCCTTGCGCAGCAGCACGATGCCCAGTGCCCCGACCACCGCGGCGCCCAGCACGAGGCCGATCACCATCACCACACGC
>NZ_JADQDD010000257.1 GCF_019263595.1 Pseudonocardia sp. KRD291
CGTGGGCGCGCTGTGGGCGTGCCTGCTGCTGGCGTCGCTGTTCCTGCTGTTCGTGCTCATCACCATCCTGGTCGCCGGGTTGTCCCGGTTCGACGTGGCCCTGCTGACCGAGGCCCCCTCGACGATCCGCCCGGAGACCGCCGGGGTGCGGCCTGCGATCGTCGGCACCCTGCTGGTGGTGGGGGTGACCGCACTGATCGCACTACCGCTGGGGATCGCGGCCGCGGTCTACCTGGAGGAGTACGCCGACTCGACCCGCTGGTTCAACCGGGCGATCGAGCTCAACGTGCAGAACCTGGCCGCCGTCCCGTCGATCATCTTCGGGATCCTGGTGCTGGCGTTCGTGGTGCGGGCGCCGCTCAACATCGGCGCGGTGGCCCTGGCCGGGTCGATCGCGTTGGCGCTGCTGATCCTGCCGGTGATCATCATCGCCACCCGTGAGTCGCTGCGGGCCGTACCCGGTGAGATCCGGAACGGATCCCTCGCGCTCGGCGCGACCCGATGGCAGACCGTGTGGCGCCAGCTGTTGCCCGCGGCGGTGCCCGGCATCGCCACGGGCTCGATCCTGGCGATGTCGCGGGCGGTGGGCGAGGCCGCTCCACTGATCCTCGTCGGCGCGACCACGTTCATCACCTTCACACCCGAGGGCGTGTTCTCCCGCTACACCGTGCTGCCCGTGCAGATCTTCAACTTCGCCATCCAGTCCCGCGAGTCGTTCGTGTCCCTGACCTACGCCTCGATCCTTCTGCTGATCATCATCCTGGTGGTCATGAACGGCGCGGCGATCTTCCTGCGCAACAAGTTCCAGCGGCGCTGGTGAGCGCCTCCGTGCCCGGAAAGGACGACCCCGAGAACATGGCCCGCCACCAGGAAGCCCTGGCCCAGACCGCGAACGAGCAGCCCGCCGGCGGTGACGCGCCGCTGCGCCCGGAGCGGGGTATCCACGTCGAGGTCGGCGACCGACCCGCCGGCCGAACCCTGGCTCCCAGCAGCGGCTCGACCATGGCCGTGCACGATCTGCGCGTGTTCTACGGCGACTTCCTGGCGGTGCAGGACGTCGAGCTGACCTTCGCCGAGAACCGGATCACGGCGCTGATCGGGCCCTCGGGCTGCGGCAAGTCCACCGTGCTGCGGTGCCTGAACCGGATGAACGACCTCGTCGCCGGCGCGCGGGTGGAGGGCAGCGTGCTCTACCGCGGCACCGACATCTATGGCCCGGAGATCGATCAGATCGAGGTACGCCGCCGTATCGGGATGGTGTTCCAGAAGCCGAACCCGTTCCCCAAGTCGATCTACGACAACATCGCCTACGGCCCACGCGTGACGGGGATGAAGGCAGACATGGACGAGGTCGTCGAGCAGGCCCTGCGGGGGGCAGCACTGTGGGACGAGGTCAAGGACAAGCTCAAGCAGAACGCCTACGGCCTCTCCGGAGGCCAGCAGCAACGGCTGTGCATCGCACGGGCGATCGCCACCCGTCCCGAGGTGATCCTGATGGACGAGCCGTGCTCCGCGCTCGACCCCATCGCCACCTCGAAGATCGAGGACCTGATGGGCGAGTTGATCAACGAGTACACGATCGTGATTGTTACCCACAACATGCAGCAGGCCGCTCGCGTCTCGCACAGCACCGCCTTCTTCACCGCCGAGCCCGACGACAACGGCAACCGCGTCGGCAAGCTCGTCGAGTTCGACAAGACCATCACCATGTTCGAGAACCCCGGTGACAAGCGCACCGAGGACTACATCAGCGGCCGTTTCGGCTGATCGGGCGTCCCCGGGATGTCTGTCACGGCGTGGGAGACCGACAACCACTCCCAGTTCCACATCCGGCGACGCGCCTGCCTCGCCGGCTGCGGCGCGGCCCGGGGGCAGCTGGCGGTGCTGCTCGTCACCGGGCCGGCCGACGCCCAGGTCCTGGCCCGCGCTCTGGCCGGCCAGCTCCTCGAGCTCGAGCACGTCGCCGATCCGGCCGAAGCCCTGCTGGCCATCGGACGGACCTGTCCCGACGTGGTCATCCTCGGCCCGAACGACGGCAGCCTCGACCCGGTGGCGTTCCTGCAGGTCATCCGGACCCACGAGCCGGACCTGCCGGTCGTGGTGGGGGTGACGTCCACGGAGGAGGACCTGGCCGGGCCGGCGGCGAGACTCGGCGCCGCGGTACTCGCCCATCCTTTCGACCCCGACCGCCTGCTACAGATCCTGCGCTCGCTGGTCACCGGCCGCCGCCAGATCGAGCCTCGCCCGCTGCTGCTCGACCTGGGCCGGCTACGTATCGACAGTGCCGCGCCCCGCATCTGGCTCGACGGGGCGCTGATCAAACTGCCGATGCGTGAGCACCTGCTGCTCCGGTATCTCGCCGAGCGCCGCGACGCCGTGGTCAGCCGCCGCGAGCTCATCACCGCCCTCTGGGGCGCCGACGATGCTCGCAGCAGCAACTCGCTGGCGGTGCACATCCTGCGGCTGCGCCGCCGTCTCGGTGGCGATGACTCGCAGGCGCAGTGGATCGAGGCGATACGCGGCCTCGGCTACCAGCTCAGCATCCCGCCGCCCCCGCTCGAACGCGGCCTGGATCCGTAATGTCCGATCCAGACGTGACGCTATGCCGAGGCCCTCGCGGGAGGATGAAGCGGACATGAATCGAAGCCGAACACCCGCTCAGGGGCGCCGAGTCGGGTGGCTGGCTGTCTGGTCGTGACCCCTGGACGCGTCCATGCCTGTGGCCATGGGACGCCCGAACTCTCAGAGCGGCGGTTCCGAGGGCGGATGGAGCGACGTGATCGGCCGCCCCGAGGCGGGTGACCGCCGTGCCACGCCCACGAGCCAGGCAATCGGCAGGCACAAGATCACCAGCCCGGCTCCCTGCACGAGGCCGCGGTCGACCGTGAGCAGTCCGAATCCCAGCAGCGACGCGGCGGTCGCGATCAGGCACCAGGACAACACGATCGGCACCAGGTCGCGTGGCGTCTAGGCGCGACGCTCCCACGCGGCGACGAACGCGGGGTCGGAGCGCTTCAGCTCCTGTTCGATCTGGATCAACCTTGCTTCTGGTGACACCGGGACTGACTCCTCGCTCGATCGACTCTGGATCGATGGACATCGATCCAAACAACGTGCCCTCTGGGTCGATCGCTGTCAACTTAGAGAGACGTCGAAGCAGTTACGCCCGGATTAGGCATCGCCGGGCGGGCTTCGGTGGGCTGCGTGTCGGTCGATGGCCGGTGTCGGCGTGCTGCCGCACGAGGGGTCGAGGCGCGAACCACCTTGCTTAGGCAGAGTTCGAGACGGGCTTGCCGAGTTGGATCGAAGCATGTCAACATAGATGTATGTCAAAGCAAGCGAACCGGGTCGACCTGGCCCGGACAAGCATCGTCGGGTGCTGGTCGCCACTGGTCGGTGAGCCGTTGGACGAGTCCCAGGCCGTCGAGCTGGCGCGGGTGTTCAAGGCGATGGGTGACCCGGTGCGGCTGCGCCTGTTGTCGCTGATCGCCTCGCACTCAGGCGGCGAGGCGTGTGTCTGCGACCTGACCGATGTGTTCGAGCTGACCGGTCCGACGATCTCGCACCACCTCAAGGTGCTGCGCGAGGCCGGCCTGGTCACTGGGGAGCGCCGGGGGACGTGGGTCTACTACCGGGTGCTGCCGGAGTCGCTGGGGCGGCTGTCCGACGTGCTCACCCCCGCTGCCGTCACCGAGCTGTCGATCCCGGCGCCCGCGCAGGCGGTGGTGGGGGCATGAGCACCGAGAACTCGACCGGTGCCGCCCAGCGCGCCGCCACCGACCCCGGCGAGGCCGGAGTCGTCGCGAAGCTCTCGACCCTGGACCGGTTCCTGCCGGTGTGGATCGTCGTCGCGATGGCCGTCGGGCTCCTGCTCGGGCGGCTGATCCCTAGTCTGGCTCCCGCACTGGATGCGATCGCGATTAACGGCACGTCGGTGCCGATCGCGATCGGGCTGCTGGTGATGATGTACCCGGTCCTGGCCAAGGTCCGCTACGACCGCCTCGACTCGGTCACCGGGGACAAGCGCCTGCTGATCTCCTCGCTGGTGTTGAACTGGGTCCTGGGCCCGGCGCTGATGTTCGCCCTGGCCTGGCTGCTGCTGCCCGACCTGCCCGAGTACCGGACGGGCCTGATCATCGTCGGGCTGGCCCGCTGTATCGCGATGGTCATCATCTGGAACGACCTCGCTTGCGGTGACCGCGAGGCCGCCGCCGTCCTGGTGGCGCTGAACTCGGTGTTCCAGGTGATCGCGTTCGGTCTGCTCGGCTGGTTCTACCTCTCGGTCCTGCCCGGCTGGCTCGGCCTGCCCGTCGCGGACCTCAACATCTCCACCTGGACGATCGTCGGGTCCGTGCTCGTATTCCTCGGCGTCCCGCTCGTGGCCGGGTTCCTCACCCGCACGCTGGGGGAGAAGGCCAAGGGCCGCGAGTGGTACGAGGCGAAGTTCCTGCCGAAGATCGGGCCGCTCGCCCTCTACGGGCTGCTGTTCACCATCGTGCTGCTGTTCGCGCTGCAGGGCCGCCAGATCACCAGCCAGCCGCTCGACGTCGTCCGGATCGCGCTGCCGCTGCTGGCCTACTTCGCCATCATGTGGGCGGGCTCCTACGCGTTGGGCCGCGGCGTCGGCTTGGGCTACGAACGCACCACCACGCTGGCCTTCACCGCCGCGGGCAACAACTTCGAGCTCGCTATCGCCGTCGCGATCGCCACCTTCGGCGCCACCTCCGGCCAGGCCCTCGCGGGGGTCGTCGGCCCGCTGATCGAGGTGCCCGTCCTCGTCGCACTGGTCTACGTCTCGCTGTGGCTGCGCCGCCGTCTCTTCCCAGCCCCTTCGGCTCCCGCGGCGACGACCGAACCTCGGCCCTGACCCGCTCGTGACCGACCGGCTCGACCGCTCCGTGTCGTTGATCGACTCTCTGCTTGTCCTTCGAGGAAGAAGGCACGCCATGACCAGTACGTGGCACCGCGAGACCCTGTCCATCGACCAGCACCTGGCCCTCACCACTGCGGCGGTGAACCTGGCCCGCGAGTTCGACGGCACCTTCGGCACCGAGACCATCGAGCGGTTCCTGCACGCCTCTTACGATGAGTTCGCAGGCCGGGCTGTGGTGCTGAACTACCTACCGCTGTTGGCCGAGCGGTTCGCGCGCCAGCGCCTGCGGGCGCTGGCGCGCGTGCAGGGCCTCACCAGCGACGCCCGACCGGCCGTGCTGTTCCTGTGCACCCACAACACCGGACGCTCCCAGATGGCGCTCGGCTTCCTCAGCCATCTTGCCGGTGACCGCGTCATTGGCTCCTCCGGTGGCTCGATCCCGGGAATCTCGGCCAACCCGGCGGTCGTCGCGGCCATGGCCGAGGTCGGTATCGACATCAGCGGCGAGTTCCCCAAGCCCTGGACCGACGAAATCGTTCAGGCCGCGGATACCGTCATCAGCATGGGCTGCGGCGACGCCTGCCCGATCTTTCCCGGCCGACGCTACGAGGAATGGGCGATCGAGGACCCCGACGTCCTCGCCCTCGACGACATCCGCCCGATCCGCGACGACATCGAGCGACGCGTCCGCATGCTGCTGACCGACATCCTCTCCGCCCCACCCGTCTGACACCCACACCGAACCAAGGGAGAGATCCGCTGATGGCCGAAGCCATCCCCGAAGTGCTGTTCGTCTGCGTCCACAACGCCGGCCGCTCCCAGATGGCCGCCGCCCTGCTCGCCCACCACGCCGCCGGCGCGGTCACCGTCCGCTCGGCCGGCTCGGCCCCGGCCGAGACGATCAACCCGGCCGTACGGCAGGTCATGGACGAGCTCGGGATCGACCTGTCCCGGGAGATCCCCAAGAAGCTCACCACCGACGCCGTCGACGCCGCCGATGTCGTGATCACCATGGGCTGCGGCGACGCCTGCCCCGTCTTTCCTGGCAAGCGCTACCTCGACTGGGACCTCACCGACCCCGCCGGCCGACCCACCGACGAGGTCCGCGCCATCCGCGACGACATCGACACCCGCGTCCGGACACTGCTCGCCGAGCTGACCAACACCGAGAGCACCAGCCGATGACCACCACCGACCACGACGGGGCCGGAGCTCCGTCGGTGCTGTTCGTCTGCGTCCGCAACGGCGGGAAGTCCCAGATGGCCGCCGGACTCATGCGCCACGCAGCCCACGGCCGGATCACCGCGCACTCCGCCGGGACCGACCCGGGCACGAAGCTCAACGTCCTGTCCGCCGAGTCGCTGGCCGAGGTCGGAGTCGACATCAGCGGCGAGTCCCCGAAACCGATCGACCCCGCCCTGCTCCGTGACGTGGACCTGGTCGTCACCCTCGGCCGGGAAGCGCACGTCGACGCACCGGACGGGACACCGGTGCAGAACTGGGACACCGACGAACCCTCCGAACGCGGCATCGACGGGATCGAACGCATGCGCCTGGTCCGCGACGACATCTCCGCCCGCGTCTCCACCCTGATCGCAGAGCTGGCCCCCGCCGACCGATGACAAGCACCGACCAGCCCGACCAAACGGCCGGGTCTGCGCGCTCCGACACGAAGGCCACCTCGGGCGACGACCTGGACGTCGTCGTGATCGGGGGCGGGCAGGCGGGCCTGGCCGCCGGGTACTTCCTGCGCCGCGCCGGCGCCGAGTTCGTCATCCTCGACGCCCAGACCGGTCCGGGTGGCGCCTGGCGGCACGGCTGGGACTCCCTGCGCCTGTTCTCCCCGGCCCGCTACAGCCCGCTGCCCGGCTGGTGGATGCCCGACCAGCCCGGCGAACCGTTCCCCACCGGCGGACACGTCCGCCGCTACCTCGAGCAGTACGAGCAGCGCTACGACCTCCCGATCCGCCGCCCCGTCGAGGTCACCTCGGTGTCGGCCCAGAGCCGCCACCTGGCCGTCACCGACGGCCGCCGGACCTGGCGGGCCCCGGCGGTCATCAGTGCGACCGGCTCCTGGCGGCGCCCCTACGTCCCCGCCTGGCCCGGCCGGGACCTGTTCACCGGCACGCAGATCCACACCGTGTCCTACCACCGGGCCGACCGCTTCACCGGGCGACGCGTCGTCGTGGTCGGCGGCGGCAACTCCGCCGCCCAGATCCTGGCCGAGGTCTCCACCGTCGCCGACACCACCTGGGTCGCCCAACGCCAACCGCGATACCTGCCCGACGACGTCGACGGCCGGGTCTTGTTCGACGTCGCCACACGGCGCGAAGCCGCCACCCGCGCCGGAGGCGATGACACCGGCGGCGTCGCCGGCCTCGGCGACATCGTCATGGTCCCCAGCGTCCTCGACGCCCGCGGACGAGACGTCCTGCACGCCCACCCGATGTTCGACCGCATCACCGAACACGGCATCGCCTGGGACGACGGCAGCAACCTGGCCTGCGACGCCATCATCTGGTGCACCGGCTTCCGCCCCGACCTCGCCCACCTCGACGCACTCGGGCTCTCCACCGCCTCCGACGGCGTACCGCGCACCGACGGCACCCGCAGCCTCGACGAACCGCGCCTGCACCTACTCGGCTACGGCGACTGGACAGGCACCGCATCCGCCACCCTCATCGGCGCCGCACGCACCGCCCGCACCTGCGTCACCGAGATCCTCGGCCGGCCCGCGCGCCGCACCCGCTCCGCATAGGCAGTTTCCTAGCGGGAGCGATATGCGCCGGGCAACCTCGCGCTCAAGATGGCGCCGGCTGAGATATAGACGGAACACCAGCTGGCGTGATCGCCGCCGATCAGAACGCTATGAGGCGAAGAAGCTGGCGCAGGCGGTCATCGACGCTCAGCAGTCCGAGCGCGCCGAGACGCAAGCGGTTGCCGACCTCGGTGGGCGTTGGCAGGGGACCGGACCGTACCCCCGCCCGCCCCTGCCTCTCGCGCTCGGCGAGCACGCGTGACGCCAGCGCGCGAACTCCCACCCCCAGCCCTGCTGATCCGGGCGACCACCATGGCCGCCACCGGGGCACCGCACATCTCCATGCCGACGACGGTTAGGCGCACACGCACGGCGCCTAGCGTTTGCAGTAGACGTGCCTAGCGGCGGCCGATCGCCTCACCGCGGCCGGAGTGAAGAAGTCGTCCTCCGCGGATACAACCTCTCGAGTATCCACTCCGCGCGGGAGATATCCCGGCCTGTGGTCATAGACTCGAATGGACTAGGCGGCAACTACCTTAGGTGATCAATGGCTGAGCCGTATGAGCCGTCGGAGCAGGACGAGATCGTCGGGGATGCGATGGCCGTCGGAGGTCCGGCGTTCGTCGAGGAGTTGCACTACGCCGCGATGGAGGCGGCCGAGGCTGTGGTGGCGTGGGACGGCAACGGTGATGAGCCCGCTGCGTACCGGGCGATCTGGGTCGCGTTCGCGCGCAAGATGGTCGCCGAGCGCCGGCTGAGGTTGCGCCCCACCGGGTCACCGGAGGAGACGCTGAGTAGTGGCACCGAGAACCTCAGCGACCGATCGCAGGACGCCCCCGGCCGGTCATCGGGGGCTTCCCCGTCGTGACCGTGGTCCGGCCCGCGGATCGCGGGTGGGTGTGGCCGGCGCGGGGTGGGTCAGGCGCAACTCGGTGAGCGGGAACCAGTCGACGTGGTCCGGGTCGTGGTCGAGGCGGACCAGCGCTCCGGCGGCACCGTCCGTGTAGTGCTCGAACCCGACGACGGGGCCGGTCCCGTACTCGCCGTCAGGCCGGCGCCCGAAGTCGCTCGTGGCGAGCACGGTGTCGCCGATGACGCGTTCGCGGTAGGGCGGCCACACCCGCCTTGTCCAGCTCGTAGTCGCTATCGAACGGCGCCATGGGTGGCCTCCGGGAGGTTCTGCAGCGCGCCGGTGATGGCACGGGCGACGGCGGTGTTGGGGTGATTGCGCAGGAACGCCGCGGTGGCGCGCAGGCCATCGAGGGCCTGTCGCTCGCGGTCGGGCCACGCCCCGCCGGTGACATCGGCGGCCGCGGCGTAAGCCGCGCGTAGCCGGTCGCCGGTGGCCC
>NZ_JADQDD010000258.1 GCF_019263595.1 Pseudonocardia sp. KRD291
CACCGGACCCGGCCGCGACGAGGTACCAGACCCCCGCCTTGAGCACGAGGCCCAGCGGCTCGATCGTGCGCTCCACCTCGGTCGCCCGCTCCCCCGCCCCGCGCCGGTAGCGCACGTGCAGGACGTGCTGCGACCACAGCGCCTCGGCCACCGTCGAGAGCGCCGTCACCTCGCGCGGGGTGTGGAACCACCCCGGGGCGTCGACGTGCACGCGCTGGGCCACCATCGCCGCGTGCGCACGCAGCGGCTCCGGCAGCGTCGCGAGCAGCTTGGCCTGCGCCCCGGCCAGTGCCGAGCTCAGGCCCAGGTCGGCCAGCACCTGGGGCGCGGCGACGCCCAGGATCGCGGCCGCCTCCGGAGCCGTCAGCCCGTCGAGACGCGAACGCCACCCCTCGACGAGCCGGATCCCGCCGGACGGGCCGGGTTCGGTCCACAGCGGCACGCCGGCCCCGGTCAGTGCGGCGACGTCGCGGTAGATCGTGCGCTCGGAGACCTCCAGCTCCGCGGCCAGCTCGGCCGCGGTGGCCGCGCGGCGGCGCTGCAGCACGAACAGCAGGGTCACCAGACGGGATGCGCGCACCCCGGTGATCGTGCCGCACCGGCGCCGCGCAGAGTGTGGCCGTGCAGCCCGCGATCGAGACCCTGAACAGCAGGCAGGTCTACGCGAACTCCTGGATGACCGTCCGCGAGGACGGCATCCGGCGCGCGGACGGCAGCGAGGGCGTCTACGGCGTCGTCGACAAGCCCACCTACGCCCTGGTCGTCCCCCGCGACGGCGACCGCCTGCACCTGGTCGAGCAGTTCCGCTACCCGGTCGGGGAACGGCGCTGGGAGTTCCCGGCCGGGACCGCGCCGGACCGCGCCGACCAGGACCCCGCCGAGCTGGCCGTGCGCGAGCTGGCCGAGGAGACCGGCCTGAGCGCCGGGCGGATGGAACGCCTCGGCACCCTCGACGCCGCTCCCGGGCTGACCAGCCAGCGCGGGCACGTCTACCTGGCCACCGAGCTCACCGCCGGCCCACCGCGACGCGAGCACAGCGAGCAGGACATGCGGGCGGCCTGGTTCACCCACGCCGAGTTCGACGACATGATCGCCCGCGGTCAGATCACCGACGCGCAGAGCCTGGCCGCCTACACGCTGCTGCGCCTGCACGACGCCCGGCTCCCCCGCTGAGGGCGGGACATCAGAACCCGGTCAGCGGCAGCGCCTCGACCCGCCGGAAACCGGGCCGCTCGACGAAGCGGATCTCCTCGACCGGCACCGCCGGGCGCAGGTCCGGGAAGCGGGTGAACAGCGCGCGCAGCGCCACCTCCGCCTCCTGGCGCGCCAGCGCCGCCCCCAGGCAGTAGTGCGCGCCCTGCCCGAACCCGAGGTGTCCCTCGCCGCGCCCGGCCTCCCGCTCGACGTCGAGCCGGTCCGGGTCGGCGAACTCGCGCGGATCGGTGTTGGCCGAGACGACGACGGCCTGCACCGGCGCCCCGGCCGGGACCGTGGTCCCGCCCAGCTCGACGTCGGAGACCGCGTAGCGGGTCTGCAGGATCTGCACCGGCCCGCGCAGGCGCATCAGCTCGTGCACCGCCTGCGGCCACAGCGTGTCGTCGGCGCGCAACCGGTCGAGCTGGTCCGGCCGCGACAGCAGCGCGAGCACCGCGTTGCTCACCAGGTGCGCGGTGGTCTCGTGCCCGGCGATCACCAGGGCGATCACCATCGTGACCATCTCCTTGTCGGTGAGCCGGTCCCCGTCGTCCTCCTGGGCCTGCACCAGCGCCGTGAGCAGGTCGTCGGCCGGCTCGGCCCGCCGGCGCGCGATCATGTCCTGCACGTGCGCGACCATCTCGCGCAGCGCGACCGGCATCGCGTCGCGGTCCATCCCCGACAGGTCACGGCCCCAGCGGTGCCACTGCGCGCGCTCCGGCTCGTCGATCCCGACCAGCTCGCAGATCACGGTGATCGGCAGCGGGTAGGAGAACGCCTCCACCAGGTCGACCGGGGTGCCGCCGGCACCGGCCGCGGCGAGGTCGTCCAGCAGCGTCGCGGCGATCTCCTCCACCCGCGGGCGCAGCTCGGAGACCCGGCGCACCGTGAACGCGCGCGAGACGAGCTTGCGCAGCCGGGTGTGGTCGGCGCCGTCGGAGTTGAGGATGTTCTGCGCGAGGTAGTCGGCCATCTCGTCGGGCAGCCCGAGCTTCGCCATCAGCGCGGCGCGGATGTCCGGCCCGCCCGCGGTCGCCGGGTCGTTCGCGAAGCGCGGGTCGGTGAGCACCGTGCGCACGTCGGCGTAGCGGGTGACCAGCCACATCGGCGGGCCACCCATCATGCTGGCGGTGAGCACCGGCGCCTGCTCCCGGAGCCGGGCGTAGCCGGCGTAGGGGTCGGAGAGCAGGTCCGGTGCGAACAGGTCGACCGGCTCGGACACGGGTGTGGTGGTCATCGGGTTCCCCTTCTCCTTCTGCGCCCGGGGTCACCGGGCGCGGCGTTGCCATTCGGCGTCGATGTGCGCGACGAGCGGGCGGTAGAGGGCCGCCACCGAGGGCGCGAGCGCGGTGACGGCGGCGGGGTCGGCGGCGGGATCGGCGGGGCCGCGCAGCAGCGAGCGCAGCGTGTGTTCGAGCAGTGCCGCGCGGCGCGCCGGGTCGGCGGGGGCGAACGGGTCCGCCTCGGGCGGGGTACCGGCGGCGAAGAAGAAGCCCGTGGTGACCGCGCCGTAGGCGTGCACCTGTTCGTCGAGCGGCAGGTCGGTGGCCACCAGCCCGGCCCCGCGCAGCAGCCCGAAGTGCTCGCGTACCGCTTCGTCCCGGCGACGGCCGAGCTCGCCGAGCGTCCCCGCGGCCTCCTGGGCCAGCCGGCCGAGTACCTCCGGGTCACCCAGGTAGAGCACCCGGGCCAGGTCGTCGCCCTGGAGCAGCTCGTAGACGAACCGGACCATCCCCCAGGGCAGGCTGACGGCCGGGTCGCCCTCCATCCGCTCGGCCAGCTCGGCGAAGATCCGGCGCCCGGCACGGAGCAGCACGGTCAGGAACAGCGCGTCCTTGGTGCGGAAGTGCAGGTAGACGGTGCCCTTGCCGATCCCGGCGTGCCGCGCGACGTCTTCGATCGTCACCCGCCGGTAGCCCCACCGCAGCAACAGCTCCGCGGCGGAGTCGAGCACGCGGTCGGCCCGCTCGTCCGCCTCCGGTCCCGCCGGTACCGCCGTCATCCCTACCTCCGTGACGCCATGACCAGATTCGAAATCTGGTCATGCGGTCACGGTAGACCCGGCCGCGCCGGGTGTCGAGATACCGTTGCCACCATGGCCGACTACGAACACCTGCTGGTCAAGAACGAGGGCGACACCGTGCGGATCACGATGAACCGCCCGCAGCGCCGCAACTCGCTCACCGAGGGCCACCTGCGCGAGCTGCTCGACGCGTTCGAGTCCGCGGGCCGCTCGGAGGCGACCGGGATCGTGCTGGCCGGCGAGGGCAAGGCCTTCTCCTCCGGGCACGACTTCGGCGACGTGGCCGCGCGCGACCTGGCCGGCGTGCGGGACCTGCTGCGGCTGTGCACCCGGGTCATGCGCACCGTCGAGGACGTGCCGCAGGTGGTCGTCGCGCGGGTGCACGCCACCGCCTGGGCGGCGGGCTGCCAGCTCGTCGCGTCCTGCGACCTGGCCGTGGCCGCGGAGTCGGCGACGTTCGCGCTGCCCGGCGGCAAGGGCGGCTGGTTCTGCCACACCCCGGCCGTCCCGGTGGCGCGCACCATCGGCCGCAAGCGGCTGATGGAGATGGCGCTGACCGGGGACGCGGTCGACGCCGCCACCGCCGCCGACTGGGGCCTGGTCAACTACGCCGTCCCGGACGGCGAGCTCGACGGTCGCGTCGACGACCTGCTGGCCCGGGCCACCCGCGGCAGCCGCTTCTCCAAGGCCGTCGGCAAGCAGACCCTCTACGCCCAGCTCGACCGCCCCGAGGCCGACGCCTACGCGATCGCCGCCGAGGTGATGGCCTCGATGTCGCAGAGCCCCGGCGCACGCGAGGGGATGGCCTCGTTCCTGGACAAGCGCCACCCGGAGTGGACGGACTAGATCGCCCCGGGGGGGGACCCATCACCTAGGCTCCGTCTGTCATGACCGTGGAACTGACGCGCAGGCGCCTGCTGGGACTGGCCGGGGCGGGCGCGGCCGTGCTGGGCGGCGCCGCGGTCACCGGGTGCGGGCGCTCCGAGGGCGATCCGCTGCAGCGGCTGCGGTCGGGCGGCGACCTCCGGATCGGACTGGCCGGCGAGCGGCCCTTCGGCTACACCGACTCCTCCGGCCGGGCGACCGGGGAGAGCCCCGAGGTGGCCCGCGCCGTCGTCGAGGGTCTCGGCGGCCGCGGCCTGGTGGCCGTCCAGGTGGCCTTCGACGGCCTGGTCAACGGCCTGCGCGACGGGCGGTTCGACATGATCGCGGTCGGCCTGTCGATCACTCCGCGGCGCTGTCAGCAGGTCGGCTTCTCCCGGCCCGACTTCGTGGCCGCCACCGGGCTGCTCGTGCGCTCCGGCAACCCGCGCGGCCTGCAGACCCTCGCCGGGGTCCGTCGCAGCGGTGCCGCGCTCGGGGTGCTGGACGGCGGCGTGGAGCAGGAGTACGCGCTGGCCGCGGGCATCCCGGACGCACAGATGACGACGTTCGACGGGCAGAGCGCGCTCTACCGCGGCGTCGCCGACGGCACCGTCGAGGTCGCCGCGCTGACCCGGATCTCGCTGCTGGACGAGGTCCGCCGCAACGCCGCCACCGACGTCGAGGTCACCCGGGGCTTCTACCCGCTGGTCGACGGGAAGCCGGCCCTGAGCGCGGGCGGGTTCGCGTTCCGCTCCGAGGACACCGGGTTCCGCGCCGCGTTCGACCAGGGCCTGTCCGCGCTGCAGTCCTCCGGGCGCTGGCTGGAGCTGACCGCGCCGTTCGGCTTCACCGCCGACAACCTGCCCCCGCCGGGCCTGACGACCGAGTCGTTGTGTGCCCGCTCGCCCACATCCTGACAGGATCGCCGGTATGGCACTGCGCATCGCCGGGCTGAGGGTTCCGGGACCGTCCGACGTGTTGTCCGGCGCGGCGACGGTCGTGGGCTGGACCGGCGAGGCGGCCGAGGTGGTGGGGTCACTGCCGTCCCGGGCGGTCGACCTGCTCGACGACGTCACCGGGCTGGTCGGGCGGATCCACACGATCGCCGACCGGGTCGACGGCCTGCTCGACCGCGTCGACGACGTCGCGTCGCGGGCGGGCAGCCTGATCGAACGGGTGGACTCCGTGGTGGACGAGGCCACCGGCATCGTCGTGCACGTGCAGGACGTGGCCGCGGACGCGGCCGGGCTCGTCGGCCGGGTGAACCCCGTCGTCGACCAGGCCGTCGGGCTCGTCGCCCGCGTCTCCCGGGTCGCCGACGACGCCACCGGCCTCGTCACCCGCGTCTCGACCGTCGCCGACAGCGCCACCGGGCTGGTCGACCGGGTGTCCGTGGTCGCCGACAGCGCCACCGGGCTCGTGGAGCGCGTGTCCACCGTCGCCGACGAGGCGACCGGGCTCGTCAAGCGCGTTTCGGTGGTCTCGGACGAGGCGACCGGGCTGGTGGAGCGCGTGTCCGTCGTCTCGGAGAACGCGACCGGGCTCGTGGCCCGGGTGGACGCCGTCGCCGACGACGCCTCCGGGCTGGTACGCCGGGTCTCGGTCGTCGCCGAGGACGCCACCGGGCTCGTCGCCCGGGTCGGTGGGGTGGCCGAGGACGCGACCGGCGTCGTGCGGGCCGCGAACGCCGTGGCCACCCGCGCCGGGGAGGTCGTCGAGTCGGCCTCGGGCGCCAGCTCGACGGCGACCGAGCTGCTCGACCTCTACGTCCCGATGGCGAAGCGCGCCGCGCCGCTGGCGAACCGGTTCGTCGACGAGCTCTCCGAGGCCGAGGTCCAGGCCGCGATCAAGCTCGTCGACCACCTGCCGGCCCTGACCGAGAGCGTCGAGACCGACATCCTGCCGATCCTGGCCACCCTGGACCGGGTCGGACCGGACGTGCACGAGCTGCTCGACGTGCTCAAGGAGGTCCGCCAGGCGATCAGCGGCATCCCCGGTTTCACGTTCCTGCGCAGGCGCGGCAGCGAGAAGGACGAGGCCTGAGGACCCTCAGCCGAGCCCGTTGGCTCCCCGGATCAGCGTCACCAGCTCGTCCATCATGTCGGTGAGCTGGTAGTTCTTCGGCGTGAACACCGCGGCCACGCCGTCCTCGCGCAACTTCTTCTCGTCCTCCGGCGGGATGATCCCGCCGACCACGACCGGCACGTCGTCGGAGCCGGCGTCGCGCAGCCCGCGCACCACCGACGGCACGACCTCCAGGTGCGAGCCGGAGAGCACCGACAGGCCCACCGCGTGCACGCCCTCCTGCACCGCCGCCGAGACGATCTGCGCCGGCGTCAGGCGGATGCCCTGGTAGATCACCTCGAACCCGACGTCGCGGGCCCGCACTGCCACCTGCTCGGCGCCGTTGGAGTGCCCGTCCAGGCCGGGCTTGCCGACCAGCAGCCGCAGCCGCGAGCCGAGCTCCTCGCCGGTCGCCCGCACCCGCTCACGCACGTCCGCGATCTCCACCGCGGCCTCCCCGGTCGACACCGCCGCCGACACCCCGGTCGGGGCCCGGAACTCGCCGAACACCTCGCGCAGGGCGCCGGACCACTCGCCGGTGGTCACGCCGGCCTTGGCGCAGTCGATCGAGATCTGCATCAGGTTGGACTCGGTCTTCGCGGCGTCGCGCAGGGCCCGCAGGGCCTCGGAGACGGCGCCGGCGTCGCGCGCCTCGCGCCACCTGCCGATCGCCTCGATCGCACCCTTCTCGGTCGCCGGGTCGACGGTGAAGATCGCCTCGGCGCCTTCGGCCTGCAGCGGGCTGGGCTCGGTGGTGTCGAACTTGTTGACACCGACCACGACGCGCTCGCCGGACTCCAGCTGACGACGGCCCTCGGCCAGCGAGCTGACCAGCTCGCCCTTCATGTAGCCGCTCTCGACGGCGGCCACCGCGCCGCCCATCTCCTGCACCCGGTCGATCTCGGCCCGGGCGCCGTCGACGAGCTCGGAGACCTTGGCCTCGATGACGTGGCTGCCGTCGAAGATGTCCTCGTACTCGAGCAGGTCGGTCTCGTAGGCCAGCACCTGCTGCATCCGCAGCGCCCACTGCTGGTCCCACGGCCGCGGCAGGCCCATCGCCTCGTTCCAGGCCGGCAGCTGCACGGCACGGGCACGGGCGTCCTTGGACAGCGTGACCGCGAGCATCTCCAGCACGATCCGCTGGACGTTGTTCTCCGGCTGCGCCTCGGTCAGCCCGAGCGAGTTGACCTGCACGCCGTAGCGCAGGCGTCGCTGCTTGGGGTTCTCGACGCCGTAGCGCTCCTTCGTGATCTCGTCCCAGAGGCGGGCGAAGGCCCGCATCTTGCACATCTCCTCGACGAACCGCAGGCCCGCGTTGACGAAGAACGAGATCCGCCCGACGACGTCGCCGAACTTCTCCGGCGGCACCTGCCCGGAGTCGCGCACCGAGTCCAGCACCGCGATCGCCGTGCACAGGGCGTAGGACAGCTCCTGGGTCGGCGTCGCCCCGGCCTCCTGCAGGTGGTAGCTGCAGATGTTGATCGGGTTCCACTTGGGGATCTCGGTGACCGACCAGGCCACCATGTCGGTGATCAGGCGCAGGCTCGGCGCCGGCGGGAACACGTAGGTGCCCCGCGACAGGTACTCCTTGACGATGTCGTTCTGCGTGGTGCCGGCGAGCTTCGCGCGCACGTCGGCGTAGTCCAGGCCCTGCGCCTCCGCCTGCTCCTCGGCGACGGCGACGTAGAGCGCGAGCAGCCACATGGCCGGGGCGTTGATGGTCATCGAGGTGTTGGCCTCGGCCATCGGGATGCCCTCGAACAGGGTGCGCATGTCACCGATGTGGCTGACCGGCACCCCGACCTTGCCGACCTCGCCCTTGGCCAGCTCGTCGTCCGGGTCGTAGCCGGTCTGGGTGGGCAGGTCGAAGGCGACCGAGAGCCCGGTCTGACCCTTGGACAGGTTCCGCCGGTAGAGCTCGTTGGTCTTCTCCGCCGACGAGTGCCCCGCATAGGTGCGGATCACCCAGGGGCGGTCGCGCTCACGATCGGTCGGGTACGGCACCGGACACCTCCGCGTCGTTGACGGAATCAGATCCTACCGGCGAGTAGGCGCGCAGCACGGCCCGGTCGTCGCGCGTCACACCACAGTGGTCGAGAAACTACGCGAACTGCACGGGAAAGTTCGCACTGGATCGATCCGGCCCCTCCGTCCGGACAGGGGGCCGGGCGGCCGTGAGATGCCGGGCCCCGGCGGCGGCGACCGGGCGCAGCGCGCACAATCGTCGGATGGACGTGCCCCCGTCGCTCATCGAGTACGGCGGGGCCGCCGTCGTGCTCGTCGTGATGGCATCGCTGCTGCGCTGGACGTTCGGGACCCAGAACTCCCGGCGGCCTCCCGTGAACGACCCGGCGGACCCGGTGAACGACGGCCTGCTCGAGGAGGTCTCCCGGGTGCCGACCGAGCCCGCCGCCCAGGTCCTGCGCCGCCGGCTCGCCGAGCAGGGCATCCGGTCCACCGTCTCCCGGGCCGGCGACGACGGCTACCGCCTGCTGGTGTTCCGGGACGAGGTCAAGGACGCCCGGGTCGTGCTCAGCCGCGGCGCCCTGGAGTAGGGACCGACGCCTCGGCGGCCTCCGCTCGCGCCGCGCGCCTCCGGTGGACCGTCCGCACCACCAGGGCGACCGCGAGCCCGGAAACCGCCACCGCGGTGACCGTCGGCCCGAGCAGGTGCGCCGAGCCACGGACCGCCGCCGACGCCGCGCTGCCCAGCCCCACGTACACCAGGGCCCACACCACGGCCCCGATCACCGTGTACCGGGCGTACCGGCGGACCGGCATCGCCAGCGTCCCGGCCACGACCG
>NZ_JADQDD010000259.1 GCF_019263595.1 Pseudonocardia sp. KRD291
GCTGCGCAGCCGTCTGCTGGCCGGCCCAGGGGCCGCGGCGTTCGAGCTGCCGATCGCGGCCTACCGGGACGCCGCCGGGGCCGTCTGCGGTGTCGCCGACGAGCTGGCGCTGCTGCTGCGCCGCTACGGCGAGGCCCACGCCGGGCCCGCCGCGGACGCGACCCGCGTGCACCTCGAGGCCCTGTGTCTCGGCACCCGCACCGACGCCGACCGGCTGGCCCGGGCCGTCGTCGCGCTGCAGGAGCAGGCGGCCCACCACGAGACGGCGCGCCGGGAGGTCGTCGCCGCGCAACCGGCGGCCGCGGGGTGGTCCGGGGCCGCAGCCGTGCTGGACGCCGTCCTCGGTGGGGCGGCGGGGCACGCTCCGTCGGCGCGCCAGGCCCTCGCCGTCTACCAGCGCAACTCGAACCACGTCCTCACCACGGCGCTGCCGGTCTTCGGCGGGCCCGGGGTGGTGTGACGCGTCGCGACAGGGTGTGCGCTCGGCGTGCGGCGCCCCGTATCCTTCTCGGTGTGCTGGTCCTCCGAGCAGACCTCGTCGACGAGATCGTCGCGCACGCACGTCGTGACCACCCCGACGAGGCGTGCGGTGTCGTCGCCGGGCCCGAGGGGTCGGACCGCCCGGAGCGGTTCGTGCCGATGCTCAACGCGGCGCGCTCGCCCACGTTCTACGAGTTCGACTCCGGCGACCTGCTGCGCCTGTACCGGGACATGGACTCCCGCGACGAGGTGCCGGTCGTGATCTACCACTCGCACACCGCGACGGCGGCCTATCCCTCGCGCACCGACATCTCCTACGCCTCCGAGCCGGAGGCGCACTACGTGCTGGTCTCCACCCGGGACGACGCCGAGGCCAACCACACCGGCCACGACCTGCACTCGTACCGGATCGTGGACGGCGTGGTGACCGAGGAGGAGATCCAGGTCGTCGAGTCGTACATGTTCGCCCACACCGGCTCCGACGACGTCCCCGACCACGCCTGAGCCTCACCAGCGCACACGCGCCGGGGACGCGCGTGGAATGACCGTCGCTCCCGGACGCGTTGCCCAGGACAGACCACCACCGGCAACCGATCCGACCAGGAGTATCTCCGCATGGCCGTCACCGTCTCCGTCCCGACCATCCTGCGCACCCACACCGACGGTGAGAAGTCCGTCGAGGCCAAGGGCAGCAACGTCTCCGAGGTGATCGACGACCTCGAGTCGCGCCACGGCGGCATCAAGGAGCGCCTGATCACCGACGGCAAGCTGCACCGCTTCGTCAACATCTACGTCGACGACGAGGACATCCGCTTCGCCGGCGGGCTCGAGGCGCCGGTGCAGGAGTCCTCCACGCTGACCATCCTCCCGGCCGTCGCGGGCGGGATGCGCTAGCCGATGGCCCGCTACGACTCGCTGCTCCAGGCGGTCGGCGACACCCCGCTGGTCGGGCTGCCGTCGCTGTCGCCGTCCGATGACGTGCGCATCTGGGCGAAGCTCGAGGACCGCAACCCCACCGGTTCGATCAAGGACCGGCCCGCGCTCGCGATGATCGAGGACGCGGAGAAGCAGGGCCTGCTGAGCCCCGGCTGCACGATCCTGGAGCCGACGTCGGGCAACACCGGGATCTCGCTGGCCATGGCGTCCAAGCTCAAGGGCTACCAGCTGGTCTGCGTGATGCCGGAGAACACCTCGGCCGAGCGTCGCCAGCTGCTGGGCATGTACGGCGCGCAGATCATCTCCTCGCCGGCGGCGGGCGGGTCGAACCAGGCCGTCGCGGTGGCCAAGGAGCTCGCCGCGGAGCACTCCGACTGGGTGATGCTCTACCAGTACGGCAACCCGGCGAACACCGACGCGCACTACCGCGGCACCGGTCCGGAGATCCTGCGGGACCTGCCGTCGGTGACGCACTTCGTCGCCGGGCTGGGCACCACCGGCACGCTGGTCGGGGCCGGGCGGTACCTGCGCGAGCAGAAGCCCGGCGTCCAGGTGATCGCGGCCGAGCCGCGCTACGGCGAGCTGGTCTACGGCCTGCGCAACCTCGACGAGGGGTTCGTCCCGGAGCTCTACGACGCGTCCGTGCTGACCGGGCGCTTCTCGGTCGGCAGCTACGACGCGCTGCGCCGCACGCGCCAGCTCGTCGAGCAGGAGGGGATCTTCGCCGGCATCTCGTCCGGCGCGATCCTGCACGCCGCGATCGCGGCCGCGGAGAAGGCGGCCAAGGCCGGCGAGACCGCCGACGTCGTCATGATCGTGTGCGACGGCGGCTGGAAGTACCTGTCCACCGGCGCCTACTCCGGTGACCTCGGCACGGCCGCCCAGGGCATCGACGGCCAGCTCTGGGCCTGACGCCCACCCCGTCTGCAGCGAGCGGCCCGTTCGTCGGAACCTTTCCGACGGAGGGGCCGCTCGTCCGTTCCTCGGCGGGGGTCAGCCGGTGAGGATGCGCCAGGTGTGGGGGGCCAGGTGCAGTGGGTCGTCGGTGGCGGTCGCCTCGGCGAGGACCTCGCCGTGCAGCTCGTCCGGGAAGCGGAACGGCTCGTCGTCGGCCGAGAGCAGCAGGACCAGGCCGCCGCCCCCGTCGTGGCGTGGCGCCGAGCGCAGGGCCATCGTGGTGTCGGTGACGTGCTCGACGGTGGTGCGCGCGTCGACCAGCCAGGGGTGGCGACGGCGGAGCCCGATCAGCTGCTGGTGCAGCTCACGGGTGGTGGCGCCGAACGGCGCGAGGTCGGCCGGGGTGTCCGGGAACGGCGGCCGGATCGCGTCGTCGCCGTGCTCGCGTTCCTCCTTGATCCCGGTGAACGCCTGCTCGTCACCGGCGTAGACCGACGGGATCCCGCCGACGGTCATCAGCACCGCCACCGCGTGCCCGAGGTGCGCCGGGTTCTCCAGGCGGCTCGCGATCCGGGTGACGTCGTGGTTCCCGACGAAGGTCAGCGGCGTGAACGTCGTCAGCATCTCCTCGTGCCGGCTCAGGTTCCAGGCCAGCTCGTGCAGGTTCCCGTCGTTGAGCGAGCTCCACACCGACTTCCACAGCTCGTACTGGGTGACCGAGTCCATGCCGGACTCGGACACGACCGCGGCGTAGTCGCCGTGGATGACCTCGCCGACGAACCAGGCGTCCGGGTGCCGTTCGCGCACGGCCGGCAGCACGGCGGCCCAGAACGACGACGGCACCTGGTAGGCCGCGTCGAGGCGCCAGCCGTCGGCGCCGCGGTCGAGCCAGTGCGTCATGACGTCGGCGACGTGCGCGCGCACGGCCGGCTCGTCGTGGTTCAGGGAGACCAGCTTGTCGTGGCCCTCGAACGACTCGGGTACGGGAGCGCCGCCGGTGGAACGGGCATCCGCGCTGTCGCCGCTCCAGCGGAACCAGCGCCCGGCCTCCGAGGCCGGCCCGTCGGTGAGAGCCTGCCTGAACTGCGGGAACGAGCGGCCGACGTGGTTGAACACGCCGTCGAGCAGGATCCGGATCCCGCGCGGACGGCAGGCGCGGACGAGCCGGTCGAACGCGGCGTCGTCCCCGAGGCGCGGGTCGATCCGCCGGAAGTCGACGGTGTCGTAGCCGTGGGTCTCGGAGGCGAACACCGGCCCGAGCGCGAGACCGTTGCAGCCCAGATCGACCAGGTAGTCCAACCACGGCTCGAACCGGTCCAGCCGGGGGATCGGGGCGGCGTCGTCGGGTAACGCCTCCGGTTCCGCCCCGACGAACCCGAGCGGGTAGGCGTGCCACCAGACGACGTGGTCGATCCACCGGTCCATGCCGCCCATCCTCCCTGTCGCCGGTCGAGCAACCCGGCCCGGGGAGATGAGTAGGTCGGTACTCATGACCGCGGACCCCCGTCGGCGCAGTCTTTGTCCAGCGAGACCTCGGTGGCGGCCCCGGACGGCGGGCCACACGACGCCCCGGACGGTGGGTCTCGATCCGAACACGACGAGAGGTGTGGGTCATGACCGAGACGGTGGGGTCGAACTTCAACCAGCAGGCGGCGGCGGGCGACGACGGCGGCGGCGACATCTTCCAGAACCAGCAGCAGGCCGGTGCCGGGGTCGGCGGGTCGAACTTCAACCAGCAGGCGAAGGCCGAGGGGGTGAGCGGCCCGCACGGCGAGCCGGTGTTCCTCGACGAGAACGGCAACCAGTACTACATCGACGCCCTCGGCAACCGGATCTACTCGGAGGACTGGGACGGCGGGGACATCTTCCAGAACCAGCAGCAGGCCGGAGCCGCCGGCGGAGGCGGTGGCGGGGGGTCGAACTTCAACCAGCAGGCCGCGGCGGGTGACGACGACGGTGGGGACATCTTCCAGAACCAGCAGCAGGCTGGCGCCGGTGGTGGTGGGGGCAGCAACTTCAACCAGCAGGCGAAGTCCGGCGACGACGACGGCGGGGACATTTTCCAGAACCAGCAGCAGGCCGGCGCCGGTGGTGGCGGTGGGTCGAACTTCAACCAGCAGGCGAAGTCGGGCGATGACGACGGTGGGGACATCTTCCAGAACCAGCAGTCGGGTGCCGGGTCCGGTGGTGGTGGGAGCAACTTCAATCAGCAGGCCAAGTCGGGTGATGACGACGGTGGCGACCTTTTCCAGAACCAGCAGCAGGCCGGCGCCGGTGGTGGTGGGGGGTCGAACTTCAATCAGCAGGCCAAGTCGGGTGATGACGACGGTGGGGACATTTTCCAGAACCAGCAGCAGTCGGGTGCCGGGTCCGGTGGTGGTGGGAGCAACTTCAACCAGCAGGCCAAGTCGGGTGATGACGACGGTGGGGACATTTTCCAGAACCAGCAGCAGTCCGGTGCCGGGTCCGGTGGTGGTGGGAGCAACTTCAACCAGCAGGCGAAGTCCGGTGACGACGACGGTGGGGACGCGGCCCCGACCGTCGTGGCGCACGACGAGCCGAGCTACGAGGCCGCCGGTCCCAGCAGCTACGAGAGCAGCGGCCACGACGGAGGCTCGGACGACATGGACGAGCCCGCCGCGGCGATGAGCGACGGCGGCTGAGTAGCGGACCGGACGACCGGAACGAGTGAGCAGTCGCCCGGCCACGGGCGACTGCTCACACGTGCGAGTGGAGGGGGCCCCGGCGATGCCGACGACCGCGGCGACGAAGCACGCGCTGGACACGCTGGACATGACGGTGAAGGGCGCCCGCGCCTACGACCGTGACGACCTGGCCGACCGGCTGGTGGCGGCGCGACGCCTGCTCGAGGCCGCGACGGTGACCGTGCACGTGGTCGGCGAGTTCAAACAGGGCAAGAGCTCCCTGGTGAACGCGCTGCTCACCGCCCCGGTGTGTCCGGTCGACGACGACATCGCCACCGCCGTCCCGACCGAGGTCCGCTACGCCACCGAGCTGGCCGCCAGCGCCGCCTTCGAGTCCGCCCCCGGCTCCGGCGGCCCGGGGTGGAACGAGACGATCTCGCCGTCGGAGATCGCGGCCTACGCCTCGGAGTCGGGCAACCCCGGCAACACCCGCCGGCTGCGCTCGGTGACGGTCGGGATCGCCCGGCAGCTCCTGTCCACCGGGCTGGTGCTGATCGACACCCCGGGCGTCGGCGGGCTCGGTTCGACGGCCAACGCGACCGCGATGAGCTCGCTGCCGCAGTCGCACGCGGTGCTGTTCCTCACCGACGCCTCGCAGGAGCTGACCGCCGCCGAGCTGCGCTTCCTGCGCACCGTGCGCGAGCTCTGCCCCACCCTGCTGCTGGTGCTCACCAAGATCGACCTCTACCCGGAGTGGGCGCGGATCCTGCAGCTGGACCTGGGCCACCTGCAGCGCCACGGGATCGACGTCGAGGCGGTCGCGGTGTCCTCGGAGATCCGCGCGCTGGCCGCGAAGGACGCGGACCAGGACCTGAACAACGAGTCCGGCTTCCCCGACCTGGTCCGCCGGATCAACGACGTGCTGGCCGGATCCGAGCGGATCGCGCTCGACTCGGTCGTCACGCACCTGCGCTCCGCTCTCGACCAGATGCAGATCGCCGCCACCGCCCGCCGGGACGCCCTGCTCGACCCGGAGAACACCGCCGAGCTGCTGGCCTCGCTGACCGCGGCCAAGGAGAGCGCCGACGCGCTGCGCGAGCGGTCCTCGAAGTGGCAGCTGCTGCTCAACGACGGGTTCGCCGACATCACCTCGGACGTCGACTTCGACCTGCGCAACCGGGCCCGGACCGCGCTGCACGAGGCCGAGGCGACCATCGACGAGGGCGACCCGGCGACCAACTGGGACGAGTTCGAGCGGTGGCTGCGCCAGCGCCTGGCCGGGGAGGCGCTGGAGAACTACGCGCTGTTCGTGCGCCGGGCCAAGGAGGTGGCGACGACCGTCGGCGAGCACTTCGACCTGGCCGAGTCCGAGATCGTCACCGCCCGCGAGGTGTCCGCGCCGGTCGAGCTGCTGGACACGTTCACCGTCGACTCCGCGTTCGTGGAGCGCAAGGCGAAGGGCGCCGGGATGGCCGCTGTCCAGAAGGCCTTCGGCGGGTTCCTGATGTTCACCGTGCTCACCAACGTGGCGACGCTGGGCGTGCCGACGCCGTTCGGGCTGATCCCGGCCCTGCTGCTCGGACGCGCCGGGATGCGCGACGAGCGCAAGCGGCAGGTCGAGAAGCGCCGGGGCGAGGCGAAGGCCGTGGTGCGCCGGTTCGTCGACGAGTTCCAGATGCAGGTCGGCAAGGACTCCCGGGACGCGATCCGGCACGTGCAGCGCGAGCTGCGCACCGCGTGGGGCGACCGGGTGGCGGAGCTGCAGCGTTCGGCCGCGGCCGGTCTCGCCGCCGCGCAGGAGTCCGCGCGCGGCGGCGAGTCCGACGCCGGGGCGCGGGAACGGATCGGGACGGACATGGCCTCGCTGGGGATGCTGCGCGCCCGCCTCGACGACCTCACCGGGCACCTGGAACGGATCCGCTCCGAGCCGCCCGAGCCCGTCGGGAAGGACGTCGCAGCGGACGTCGCAGCCGACGTCCCGGACGGCGGTGCCCGATGAGCACCCGACCGCCCGCCCCGGCGACCCTGGTCAACCGCGTGCGGGGGCTGGTGCACCGGGCCTGCGGGGTCTACGGCGGCGGCCCGGCGATGCCGGACCTGCTCGCCGCCGCGGCGCGCCTCGACGAGCCGCTGCGGGTGGCGATCGCCGGGCGGATCAAGGCGGGCAAGTCGACGCTGCTCAACGCACTGGTCGGCCAGGAGCTGGCGGCCACCGACGCGGGGGAGTGCACCCGGGTGGTGACCTGGTACCGGGACGGGCACACCTACCGGGTCGGCGCGGCCCTGCGTTCCGGACGGTGGTGCGCGCTGCCGCCCGGCGCCACCGGCGGCGTCCCCGACCTGCAGGGGCTCTCCGCCGACGAGATCGACCACCTGGTCGTGGACTGGCCGTCCCCTGCGCTGCGGTCGATGACCCTGGTCGACACCCCCGGGATGGACTCGCTGACCGCGGAGCTGTCCGGGCGCGCCACGGCCGCGCTGACACCGGAGGACGAGGACGGCCCGGGCGCGGTGGACGCGGTGGTCTACCTGATGCGGCACATGCACGCCACCGACGTCTCGTTCCTGGAGGCCTTCCGAGACGACCCGGCCGAGCGGCGGCCGATCAACACGATCGGCGTGCTCGCCCGCGCGGACGAGGTCGGACACGGCCGTCCGGGCGCCCTGGCCAGCGCCGACCGGGTCGCCGCGCGCTACCGTGCCGACCCGAGGGTCCGCGCGCTGTGCCAGACCGTGCTGCCGGTGGCCGGGCTGCTCGCCGCGACCGCGGCCACGCTGCGCGAGGACGAGTTCCGGGCGCTGGCCCAGCTCGCCGAGGCCGCGGACACCGAGTCCGGCAGGCTGCTGCTCACCGCGAGCCGCTTCGCCACCGGGACGACGGAGCTCGACCTGGGGCCCGCGCGGCGGGCGGCGCTGCTGGAACGGTTCGGCCTGTTCGGCGTGCGGCTGTCGGTGCAGCTGATCCGCAGCGGCGTCGCGACGACGGCCGGGGCGCTCTCGCGCGAGCTGCTGCACCGCAGCGGGCTGGTGCCGTTCCGGGACGCGCTCACGAGCCGGTTCGCCGGGCGCGCGGACGCGCTCAAGGCCCGCTCCGCGCTGCGTGCCACCGAGGCCGTGCTGCGCCGCTACCCGGTGCCGGCGGCGACGGCGCTGATGCACGAGCTGGAGCTGGTCACCGCCGGGGCGCACGAGTTCGCCGAGATCCGGCTGCTGGACACGCTGCGCACCGGCGCCCTGCTCCTCTCGGAGTCCGAGCGGGACACCGCCGAACGGCTCCTCGGCGGGGAGGGGGTGCACCCGGCGACCCGGCTCGGTGCCCCCGTCGGGTCCGGCCCGGAGGAGGCCCTGCGGGTCGCGCAGGCGGCGCTCGCGCAGTGGCAGCGCCGCGCCGAGCACCCCTCGTCCGGGCGGGACGTGCGGGAGGCCTGCCGGGTCCTCGTGCGGACCTGCGAGGGGCTGCTGCTCGGGGTGCTGGAGGCCGCCCGGATCCCGGCGCCGCGCACCACCTCCCCGCCGATGAGCAACGGCGGTGTCGCGGCCGGCCCGGGACGAGTAGCGGACTGCTCATGACCAGCGGTTCCGGCGGGGGGAGGCTCGTGCCATGACGACGACGACACCGCAGGCGGCGGCGAGCGGGACCCCGGCGGGCATGCCGGCGCACCTGTGGGAGCTCGCGATGTCCGACGTGCGGCTCAGCGTCCCGGAGCGGGTGCGCAACGCCGTCGCGAACGGCGCGAACGCCCCGGAGGGCATCCGGCGGGTCGCCGCCCGGGTCGCCACCACCGGCGCCGCGCTCGGCGTCCCGGCCGCGCTGCTGGCCGTCGGCGGGTTCGCCGGCGCCACCACGGACGCGCCGGTCGACCTGGCCGGCAACCCGACGCCGCTCGAGGGCGGGCCCCGGCCGGACGTCGGCCCCTCTCCGGACGGCGGGCTGGACCCGGCGCCTGCGGTACCCGGCTCC
>NZ_JADQDD010000026.1 GCF_019263595.1 Pseudonocardia sp. KRD291
GTGATCGATCCGACGCATGATTTCGGGAAGAACACCCGGCACGGGCTGGCGTTGTTGCGTCATGCTGACCGGCTGGTGGCCACGGGGTGGCCGGTGTTGATGTCGTTGTCGCACAAGGATTTCATTGGCGAGACGCTGGATGTCGAGCTGTCCGGGCGCACGGAGGGGACGTTGGCGGCGACCGCGTTGGCTGCGTGGGCGGGGTCGCGGGTGTTCCGGGCGCACGATGTCCGGGCGACCCGGCGTGTGGTGGAGATGGTGGCCAGTGTGGCCGGGACGCGGCAGCCGTCGCGGGGTGTGCGCGGCCTGGCGTAGGAGGGGACCGGATGGAACGGGAGCTGGAGGCGTGGTTCGCCCGCCGCACGTGGCAGTCCCCGGTCCTCGGGGCTGAGGAGCTGTCTGCTCTCAAGCGGGGGCGTCGGGTGTCGGTGGTGCTGCCGGCGTTGAACGAGGAGGCGACGGTCGGGGCGATCGTGGCCGAGTTGGTGCCGTTGACGTGTGGGCCGGCGCCGTTGGTCGACGAGGTGGTGGTCGTGGACTCCGGGTCGAGTGACCGGACGATGGCGGTGGCGGCCGCGGCCGGGGCACGCGTCGTCGAGTGCGCTGCGGTGCTTCCGGAGGTGGCGGTGCGGCCGGGTAAGGGTGAGGTGCTGTGGCGATCGCTGGCGGTGACGTCGGGGGATGTCGTGGTGTTCCTGGACTCGGATCTGGTCGAGTTCGATGCCGGGTTCGTGCCGGCCCTGCTGGAGCCGTTGTTGACCGCGGACGGGGTCTGTTTTGTCAAGGGCTTCTACCGGCGTCCTCTGCGTGTTCGTGACGGCGAGTCAGACACCGGGGGTGGGCGGGTGACCGAGCTGTTGGTGCGGCCCCTCCTGGCGGCGCTGTGTCCGCGTCTGTGCGGGGTGATCCAGCCCCTCGGGGGGGAGTATGCGGCCACGCGTGGGCTGCTCGAGTCGGTGCCGTTCGCTCCGGGGTACGGGGTGGAGATCGGGTTGTTGATGGACACCGAGGCCGGGCGGGGGCTGGACGCGCTGGCCCAGGTGAACCTCGGGGTGCGTAAGCATCGGAACCGGACACTGCTGGAGCTGGGGGTGATGTCGCGCCAGATCGTGTCCGCGATGTTCACCCGCGCGCGGTGTCCTGACATTGGAGGGGCGATCACCCAGTTCCACCAGGCGGGCGACGACTGGGTGCCGGTCAGCCACGACGTCGAGGTCCGGGACCGGGCACCGATGGGTGAGCTCCTGACCGGAGCCATCGACGGGCCGTTCTGCTGAGCTGAGTTCACTCGACAGTTCGGCCTAACCCGAGCCCGAGCACTCAACCCGATAGCTCTCCGGACGCGCCGGAGCGGTTCGGCTTCACCGCGTAGGCCATCTACGTTCGCGTTGATAAGCTCGGCGGACTTTGAACCTCGACGATGAGGAGATCGCTGATGTCCGGAGCACTGGAAGGCAGGGTCGCACTGGTGACCGGGGCTGCGCGAGGCCAGGGCCGTAGCCACGCTGTGCGACTGGCCGAGGAAGGCGCAGACGTCATCGCGGTGGACATCTGCGCGCAGATCGCGTCGGTGGAGATCCCGATGTCTACCCAGGACGATCTCGACGAGACCGTGCGCCAGGTCGAGGCTCTGGACCGACGCATCGTCGCGTCGGTCGCCGACGTTCGTGACGGGCTCGCCCTGAGAGAGGCGGTGCAGGCAGGTGTCGCCGAGTTCGGCCGACTCGACGTGGTGTGCGCCAACGCCGGCGTCTACGCCCTCACCCTTGACGAACCGACCGATCCGGTCGAACGTCGGCAGTTCTGGCAGGACACCATCGACGTCAACCTCACCGGTGTGTGGAACACCGTCGACGCCGCGGCTCCGGCCATGATCGAGGCCGGGAACGGTGGGGCCATCGTGCTCACCGCTTCGACGGCGGCGTCGAAGTCGGCCGCGAACCAGAGCCTGGCGATGAACGCCTACACCGCGGCCAAGCACGGCGTCGTCGGCCTGATGCGCAACTTCGCGGTCGACCTGGCTCCGCACATGATCAGGGTCAACACCGTCCACCCGACAGGCGTCCATACACCGATGGTCGAGAACGAGGTGGTCGAGCGGTACATGACGGCGAACTCGGGCTTTGCCAAGCTCGTGCAGAACACGCTGCCGGTACCGGCGGTGGATCCGGTGGACATCAGCAACGCGATCGTCTTCCTGGCCTCCGACGCGGGTCGCTACGTCACCGGTGTTCAGCTGCCGGTCGACGCGGGCTTCCTGGTCAAGTAGCCCTGACGAGGGCGGCTGGGTACTCGTGCGCGGCTCCGCAGGATCCGTGCTCAGTCCGCGACGGTCGTCAGCGCGGCAAGCTCCTTGCGCAGGTCCACCTTGTTGATCTTGGTGGCGGACATGGGCCACTCGGACGCGGTCTTGAAATGGACGGCGCGGGGAACTTTGAAGCTTGCGATCTTCCCCCGGCACCAGGCGATGATCTCGTCGGCGTCCAGGGCGACGCCCTGCTCGATCTCGATGAACGCGACCGGGACCTCGTCGAGCAGGTCGTCCGGCATGCCGACGACCTCGGCGACCCGGATGTGCGGGTGGGTGCACAGGAACGCTTCAACCTCGATCGCCGGTACGTTCTCGCCGCCTACCTTGAGCATGTCCTTGAGTCTGCCCTCGAAGGAGATGCGCCCGGCATCGTCCATCCGGTACAGGTCGCCGGAGTGCAGCCACCCCTCGTCGTCGATCGTCGCGGCGGTGCGTTCGGGGTCGCGGTAGTAGCCGTCCATCTGCAGGTACCCGCGAATGAGGATCTCTCCGATGGTGTGCGGCGGCACATCCTGGCCGGTCTCCGGGTCGATGATCCGTACCTCGACCCCGCTGACGGGCTTGCCGCCGGTGGTCGCGCGGGCCTCCTGGTCGTCGTCGAGCGGGGACATCGCGTAGTAACCGGACAGCTCGGACATTCCGCATCCGTTGATGTGGGCAGCTCCGGGGAACATCGCCTGGATGCGCCGGAGGAAGGCCGGGGGCCCGATGAGGCTCAGTGCGCTGACGTTCGGGATCGCGGTCGGATCGAACCCCTTCGCGCCCTCCAGGCCCAGCATCACCGCCTGGAACCAGGGCCACAGCGAGGTGACGTCGTGCTCGACGATCTGCTCCCACGCGATGTCCGGGCGGAAATGTGAGTCGGTGACGAACGTGCCACCCAGTCCGATCGAGGCGAGGAAGACCTGCATGCATGCGATGTGGAACATCGGGGCCGGGCACCAGAACACGTTCCGCTCTCCGAGCGGGACGTTCTCCCTCATCCGGCCCATGCTCCCGCGTGAGATGGCCTCGTGGCTGATCATGCAGCCCTTGGGATGGGCGGTGGTTCCCGACGTGTACATCACCAGAGCGACGTCGCGGGAGCTCACCCGGGCTCTGGCGGTGCTCACGACGGACGGGTCGACGTCGTCCGCGCGGACCAGGAACTCGTCCGGGCCCAGGAAGGGGCCACCTCCCCGGCCGTGCAGCATGACCAGGTTCCGCAACGCCGGGGCCTCGGCGAACGCCCCCTCACGCGAGTCGGCCGCCTCCACCGAGGCGGCTGAGGGGAGGGCCTCGGTGAGGATCCTGCGGAAATCGGTGTGTTCGGCGATGCGGTCCGTAGTCAGCACGACCCGGAGCCGGGCGTGGTCGATGACGTATCCGAGCTCGGCGCTGCGGTAGCGGGCGTTCAACGGCACGACCACCGCGCCGAGCATGCCGGCACCGAAGAGGGCCTCGGCGAACTCGGGAGCGTTGGGCATGAGTACGCCCACGTGGTCGCCCCGGCGTACCCCGAGCCCGTACAGCGCCCTGGCCACCCGGGTGGACTTCTCGAGCAGCTCGGCGTAGCTGAGTCGCACCCCCGGGAACGCCAACGCCGTCCGGTCGGGACACGTGTGCGCCGAGCGGACCAGGAGGTCGGCGATGGGCACGCTCTCGCTGAAGACCACCGGACCTGCGACCGGTCGTGCGTCGTCGGTGCTGGCGCGCTGCATGGGTGTCCCCCTCCCGGGGATGGCCCCGGCTGGATCACGGTATCGGTCGGACGAGCTCGGGATCAGTCCTCGAGCGCTGTCCGGTGCTGGTCCCGGTGCGCGCGGCTGATGGCCAGGAGACCGACCAGGCTGATCAGCCCGCACCCGAGGGTGTAGTAGGCGGCGGAGAGCGGATCGCCGGTCGCGTCCGCGATGGCGGTGATGGCGTACGGCGCGGTGCCGCCGAAGATCGCCACGGTGAGGGCGTAGGTCAAGGAGACCCCCGCCGCGCGGTTACGGGTTCGGAAGCGCTCGGACATGAAGGCGGGCATGGGGCCGCCGACGACCCCGATGAGCACGCCGGCCACGAACAGCGCGAGGAGCCCGCCACCGAAACCCAACCCGATCAGCATGTACATCGGGTAGGACAGCACGACGACGCCGATCGTCCCGGCGAGCAGGATCGGGCGCCTGCCGATCCTGTCGGACAGGGCGCCGAACAGGGGCATCGTCGCTCCGCCGACCAGGCCGGTGACCAACGCCAGCACCGAGGACTGGGTGAACGTCATCTGGTAGCTCTTCGACAGGAAGGTCGGCATCCCCACCATGAAGGTGTTGCCGATCGCGTTGTAGACGACCACCACGGCTGCGGTGGCGAGCAGGTAGCCGAGCGGGCGCCGGACCAGTGCGGGTGTCCGCACGCCCGTCCCGGAGGTGGTCTCGCGCTCCGCGACGAGCTCCTTGAAGTGGGGCGTCTCGTCGACCTTGAGCCGGATGTAGACGACCACGATGCCCATCGGGAGGGCGAGCAGGAAGGCGACCCGCCAGCCCCATGAGGCCAGGGCCTCGGGGGACAGGGCCAACGACAGCACCGTGGCGACGCCTCCGCCGAGGACGTAGCCCAGCGTCGTGCCGGTGAAGGACCACGCACCGTACGCGCCGCGCTTGCCGGGTGGGGCGGACTCGACCATGAGGGACACGGCCCCGCCCATCTCTCCACCCGCCGAGATGCCCTGCACGACGCGGCAGAGGGTCAGCAGGATCGGAGCGAGGGCGCCGACGGCCGCGTGGGTCGGCAGCACGCCGATCGCCGCCGTCGCCAGCGCCATCATGGTGATGATCAGCAGCAGGACCGGTCTGCGGCCCCAACGGTCGGTCAGCGGTCCGAAGACGGCCGCACCGAGCGGGCGCAGGAAGAAGGCGAGCGCGAAGACCAGGAATGTCGACAGAACGCTGGCGGTCGAACTCACGGAGGGAAAGAAGATCGGAGCGATGATCGGCGCCATGTAGGCGTAGATCGCGAACTCGTACCACTCCACGAGGTTGCCGAGGGAGCCGGCCACGAGCGCCCGTCGAGAAGCCTTGATGTCAATGATCTGCGTGGCCGCCGTCGCCGATTGAATCGGCGCGCTCCCCACGTCGTCGACCGACACGACTCCTCCTGCGTTGCTCGGCCCGAGCGTCTCTGTCACGGGCTCAGATAACCGTTCGTGCGCATTGCCCGATCGGGTGTGTCGACGGCCACGCTGACACGGCCTCGGCGCGTTGTCAACGCCTTAGTGAGCGCTGCAAAAAATGGTGAGCAGCGGCCTCGCGGGCACGCTGAACGACCGGATCTCGGCAGCTCAAGACCCGTGATCGTCAATTAACGATATATTATCGGATCGTGTAGTCGGACAGGTCGAGTTCCTTGGTCATCTGCCAGTACTCCGCGTTCAGGAACGGCATTACGAAGATGACTCGACCACGCGAGTTGCGGTAGTACGTCTGCATTCCCGGATGGGTCCAGACGGTCCGGTCGTGGGTGTCGTCCACGAGCTCGTTGTAGGTCGCGGTGACGTCCGCACGCGCATCCAGAGCGCTGATCCCGCGGTCGAACATCGTCGTGATCAGCCCCCGCACATACCGCATCTGTACTTCCATGAAGTAGAGGAAGCTGCCGCTGCCGGGGAACGAGTTCGGTCCGCCCAGCATGAAGAAGTTGGGGAAACCCGGAACGGACACGCCCAGGTAGGCCTTCGGGTTGTCGTCCTCCCAGACCTCGCTCAGCCGTGCCCCGCCGACACCGCGGACGTCGACGCTGGACAGGAACCGCGCGGCGTGGAAGCCGGTCGCCCAGATGACGACGTCGGCAGGTAGCTCGGCGCCGGCGGACGTGACGATGCCATCGGGTCGTACCTCGGCCACGGAGTCCGTCACCAGGTCGACGTCGTCGCGGCGGATCGTCGCGAACCAGCCGTTGTCGAGCAGGATGCGCTTGCCGAAGGGTGGGTAGCCCGGCAGCGACTTCTCGATCAGGTCCGGCCGGCCGGCCAGCTGGTCGGTCAGGTACCGGGTGAAGAACTCGCGGTGCCCGTCGTTGCGGGCGTTGACCGAGCGCTCGGGGTGCTCCCACTCCGGGTCGACCCGCAGGGCCTCGATCACCTTGTCGCCGAACTGCCAGAACAGCCGGGTCCAGTACCACGCGAAGTACAGCGAGCAGCTCTGCAGCAGGCGGCGCAGCTCGGGGGTGATGGGCTGCAGGAACTTGTCGAACGGGGCGACCCACTGCGGAGAGCGCTGGACGATCGTCAGGTGACCGACCCGGTCCGCGATCGCGGGCGAGATCTGCATGGAGCTCGCACCCGCCCCCACGATGACGACCCGCTTGCCGTCGAGGTCCAGGTCCTCGGGCCACTGCGACGAGTGGAACTGCGTGCCGGTGAACGTGTCGCGGCCGGGCACATCGGGCAACCGCGGCCGGTTCAGCGAGCCGACGCCGGTCAGCACGATGTCGGCGGCCAGGGTCTCCTCGACCCCACCGGTGCGGACACGCACGGTCCACTTGGTGCGATCCTCGTCGTAGGTCGCCGAGAGAACCTCGGTGTTGTACCGGACGCGCTGGTCGGCGCCGAGATCCTTCAGCGTCTGCGCGAAGTAGCGCTGGATGTCGTCACGCAGCTCGAAATGCTTGCCCCAGTCGTTGCGGGCGAACGAGAACGAGTACAGGTGGCTCGGGGTGTCGACACCGGCACCGGGATAGGTGTTCGTCCACCAGACCCCGCCCGCGTCGGGCTGGCGTTCCAGGATCTCGTAGTCGACTCCCATGTCCTCGAGCTGGTGCGCGGCAGCGAGGCCCGCCACCCCGGTGCCGATCAGAAGGATCTTGAAGCCCTCCGGGGCGTGCACCGGCGGCAGCGCGAGCTCGGGCTGGTCGGGGTCGATCCGGCGGGCGACCTCGGAGGCCAGCATCTCGCCCTGCTCGACACCCACCGGCTCGCCCATGCAGACGCTCATCATGCGCGCGGTCAGTTCGGGGGAGGGAGCGGTGATCGCCGGCCTCTCGCCGTCCTGTATCCGGAGCACGACCCCCACGGAGGCCTCGCGGATCTCCGCCTGTACCGGCTCGGGGAGGCCGCCGGAGTCGTGGTCGACCAGGCCCTTGCCACGGGTGGGGAGGTACGGGGCGGCGAGCCAGCGCTCATCGCCGCTGAACTGGAAGAGCACCATGAGCAGGCTCGGCACGTTCGCGACGTCGACGGCGGCGCGCACCTGTTCCTCGGTCATCCGCTCGGTCGTGGCACCCGTGGCGGTGGGGTCGTCCATCTGTCCTCCTAGCTGGTGGCGGTGATCGCCTCGGTGCGTTCCGCCGGCTGCGCGTTCGGTCGGGCGCCGACGTGGTCGGCGGTGTGTGGCGTGATCACCATGTGTCGATCCGTCTCCGCGCCGGGACCTGCTCCGCGGGATCGTGGGTGGCGAGGGTGTTACGGATCCAGGCGCGGGTGTCGGCCGGGTCGATGACGTCGTCGAGCTCGAAGACCGATGCGGTGTTGACGGCGCTGCCCTGGGCGACGTAGTCGGCGAGCAGTTCCTCGTAGCGCTCGCGCCGGCTCTCCGGGTCCGTGATGGCATCGAGCTCGCGGCGGTAGCCCAGCGTGACGGCGCCCTCGGGCCCCATGGCGCCGAACTCGGCCGTCGGCCAGCCGACGATCGCGTTCGGCACGCGGAAGCTCCCGCCCGCCATGGCCTGGCCGCCGAGTCCGTAGGCCTTGCGGACCACCACGGTGCACAGCGGCACGGACAGGTTCGGAGCGGTCACGAACAGCCGGCCGAAATGCCGGACGCCGCCCGCCAGCTCCGCGTCCGGACCGACCAGGAACCCGGGGGTGTCGCACAGCGACACGACCGGGAGGCCGTGCGCGTCGCAGAGCTGCAGGAACCGGGCCATCTTGTCCGCGGTGTCGCTGTCCAGGGCGCCGCCGCCGCGGGCCGGGTCGTTCGCGACGAGACCCACGGTCGCGCCCTCGATCCGGCACAGCGCGGTGAGCACGGCACCGCCGAACCCCCGGCGCAGCTCCAGCACCGAGCCGGTGTCGCAGAGGACGTCGACCAACTCGCGCACCTCGTACACGCGGTGTCGGTTCTCCGGGACGACGTGGCGCAGCAGCCGCTGGTCGGCGCAGGCCCAGTCGGTGACCGAGCCCTGGAAGTAGGACAGGTAGCGGCGCGCGACGGCGGCGGCCTCGACCTCATCGGTGACCGCGACGTCGACGACGCCGTTGCGCACCTGGACCTCCAGCGGCCCGATCTCCTCGGGCGCGAACCGGCCCAGTCCACCGTGTTCGATCATGGCGGGACCGCCCATACCGAGGTTGACGTCCTCGGTGGCGATCAGCAGCTCGCAGGCGCCCGCGAGCGCGGCGTTGCCGGCGAAGCAGCGGCCCGATGCGACGGCGACGGTGGGCACCAGCCCGTTCAGCCTTCCCAGGGCCACGAACGTGCCGAGGTCCATGCCGGTGGCCTTGGCCGCGTTGTCGACGTCACCGGGCCGGCCGCCGCCGCCCTCGGCGAACACCACGACCGGAGTCCGCCTGCGAGCCGCCACCTCGAACAACCGCTCGGCCTTCTTGTGCATCTGCACGCCCTGCGTGCCCGCCATGACCGTGTAGTCGTGGGCGAGGACGGCCACGGGATGACCGTGGACCCGCCCGAAGCCGGCGACGAGACCGTCGGCGGGAGTGGTGAGCTCGAGTTCCGCGACCGGTCGCCGGGTGCGCTGGGCGGCGATCACGAGGGCGCCGTACTCCTGGAACGCCACGGCTCCGTGCGCCGCCGCATCGTTCACCGGCACCTCGGCGTCGCAGACGGCCGCGACGTTCTCCCGCGCCGTCCGCTTGCCGAGCCGGCGCCGCTTCGCCACCGCGTCCGGACGGTGTTCGTCCCGGCCGCGCTCGTGGCGCCACCGCACGTCGGCGAGATCGGTACGCACGTGGCCGGGATCGACCGCGACGGGCGCCTCGTCGGCCGGATCGGCGTCGGGCGCGGGTCGCAGCTCGGCGACGACGTCGCCCTCGGCGACCACGTCGCCGATCGCCGGCCGCACGGCCAGCAGCGTCCCGGACACCGGCGCGACGATCTCGTGCTCCATCTTCATCGCCTCGACGACGACGATCGGCTCGCCCCGCCGGACACGCGTGTCCGACGTACCGGGCACCGCGACGACCGTCCCGGAGATACCCGAGCGAACGGTCGCGGTGTTCGCGCCGGAGGGCTCCGGCGGCAGATCGCGCAGGGCGTCGGCCCAGGCTGTGGTCGCCTGCCCCGTGCGCAGCTCGGATCGTCCCAGCAGATCGCGCAATCGGGCCAGGTCCGTGGGCATGCCCTCGATGGTGAACGCGGCGAGCGCGGCGTCCAGGGCATCGATCGCGACGGCGAGGTCACCGCCGCGGTCCCGGGTGATGACCTTGGCCAGGAGCGGGTCGTAGGCCGTGGCCACCGATCTGCCCTGCTCGGCGTGGGTCTCCACGCGCACCCCCGGGCCGGTGGGCGGCGTGAACCGGGCGAGTGGGACGGCGGGCCCGCCGGTGAGGGTGACCCGGGCCTCGACGGCGACCCCGCCCGGTGCGAGGTCCCCACCTGCGTGCGCGACGTTCAGCTCGGCGAGCGGGATGCCCTCGGCGACGGCGATCTGCGCCGAGACGAGGTCGATCCCGAGGACCTCCTCGGTGACCGGGTGCTCGACCTGCAGCCGCGGGTTTACCTCGAGGAACCGGTGCTCGCCGGTGTCGGCGTCGACCAGGAACTCGACGGTGGCCAGCCCGGCCAGGCCGACGTGCACGCCGATCCGCCGGGCCGCCTCTGCGAGGCGTTCCCGGGTCTCACCGGGCACGGTGACGGCCGGCGCGATCTCGATCATCTTCTGGTGCCGGTGCTGCACGCTGCAGTCCCGGTCGCTGAGGGTCACGACGTCGCGGCCGTCACCGAGCAGCTGCACCTCGATGTGCCGGGCGCGGCGCAGGTAGCGCTCCAGATACACGCCCCCGCGACCGGAGGTGCGGCCGGCCTGGGCGCGGCAGCGGGCCAGCGCGTCGGGCAGTAGGTCCGGGTCGCCGACCACGCGCATGCCCCGGCCGCCGCCGCCCGAGCGCGCCTTGACCATCACCACGGCGCCCGGTCCGAGCCCGCGCGCGAACGCGACCGCCGCGGCGTCCGAGAGCTCGTCCTCGGTGGTGGCCACGAGCACCGGCACACCGAGTGACACCGCCAGCTCCCGGGCCGCGGTCTTGTCCCCGAGCAGTGCCAGGACCTCGGGCGAGGGACCGACGAACGCGATCCCCCGCTCGGCGCAGCGCCGGGCCAGCTCCGGGTCCTCGCTGAGGAACCCGTAGCCGGGGTGCAGCAGGTGGCAGCCCGTCCGGACGGCGGCGTCGACGACCTGCTCGACGTCGAGGAACGGTGCGGGCCCCGTCCCGTCGAGGGCGACGGCCTCATCGGCGGCGCGAACGTGCGCGGCCTCGGCTTCGTCCGCGGCGTACACCGCGACCGCACGCAGCCCGCGGGCGTGCGCGGCGCGCATGATCCGCAGCGCGATCTCGCCCCGGTTGGCGATCAGCAGGCCCGGCATCAGAGCACCGCCGACACGGTCGGCCAGAGTGCATGGGCGGCCGACCGGTCGTTCTTCAGGCTCGCGGACAGCGGGAAGGCGGACTCGTCGACCGGGCGCAGCTCGGGCACCTTGTAGGAGGACAGCTCGCGGCGGCACCGTGCGGCGACCTCCTCCGGGGCGGTGCCGGGGTCGAGCACCACCAGCGCACCGATTCCGGACGACTCATGGCCCGCGCCGAGCCCGGTCACGACGGCACGGCGCACGCCGGGGGAGGCCATCAGGACGGCCTCGACCTCCTCGGGCTGCACCGTGAGCCCCTTGAGCTTGATCATGGTTTTGGTACGGCCGGTGTAGCGGACATGTCCGTCCGGGCCCAGCCACCCGAGGTCACCGGTGTGGAAGAAGCCGTCCTCGTCGGTCAGGGCGGCATGGCTGCCGTCGGTGTAGCCGGTCATCGTGTTCGGTCCGCGGACGAGGAGCTCGCCCGGCTCTCCCGCTCTCAGTTCGCGGCCGGTGTCCGGGTCGACGACCCGCAGCCGGTTGCCGGGCAGCGGCCGGCCCTGCGTGCTCTGCCGCAGCTCCGCAGGGTCGCGGTGGTCGCCACAGGTGAAGGCGGTGGCGGTCTCGGTCATGCCGTACATGTCGACGCCGAGGTCCCCCGTCACGCCGTGGGCCGCGAGCAGCTCGGCGTCGAGCACCAGACCGCGGCGCATCCGGCGGAGGTCGTCGGCGGTGAGCGCGGGTTCGGCGACCACCCGCGCGAGGCCGTCGTGCCAGACGTCGCGGGCCGAGCACTGTCGGGTGTGGATCAGTGCGGCGGCCCCGGCCGGGGTGAACCGGGCCTGCGTGACGAGCTCGCCCCCGACCGAGATCGTGGAGGACAGCGCGTTGCAGAGCCCGCCGCTGAAGAACAGCGGGAAGTAGGTGTAGACGCGCTCGCCGTCGGTGAGGCCCATCCGCTCGGCGATCAACGCCGCGTTGCGCACGACGGCGCCCTGGGAGAGCACCACGCCCTTCGGGGCACCGGTGCTGCCGGAGGTGTAGAGCACCACGAAGTCGTCGTCGGCACGCGGCGCCTCGACCGCGGCCCGCCAGCGCGTGTCGTCGACCCGCGCGCGCAGCTCGAGCAGGGCGGCAACGGGCGTGGCGTCCGGGTGGTCGCCCCAGGCGAAGGCGCCGCCCGGCAGCTCACGCTGCCCGCCGGGCACCGTATCCGCGGTGAGCACGAGGGCGGGGCACGCGGCGTCGAGGACCCGCGCCAGCTCCGCGCCGGTCGCCCAGGTGCTGACCGGGACCGCCGTGATGCCCACACGCGCACAGGCGTAGAGCGTCGTCAGAAGCTCGGGTCCGTTGGGCAGCACGGTCGCGACCCGGGCGCCGGGGGACAGACCCGCGCCGAGGAACGCCCGGGCCAGAGCGTCGCCCTCGTCCACCCAGCTCTGGTAGGTGAGCCCGGGACCGTCGTCGGTGGTGAGAGCACGCCGTCCGGACCCGGCCCAGTGCCGCACCCGCTCCGCCCAGGCGCCGCTCATCCCAGCTCCCGGGTGATCACACGGCCACTGCCGGTGCGCGGAAACGACTGGTGGACTTCGACGACGTCGGGCACCCCGCGCTTACCGAGGTTCTCCAGACACCACGCGCGGAACGCGGTCTCGTCGTAGCCCTGCGCCGCGATCACGTGAGCGACCACGATGGCGTCGAGGGTGTCGTCCTCCCGGGCGGTGACCGCGACGTCGCCCACGAGCGGGCAGGACTGCAGGTCGAGCTCGAGTCCGTAGGTGGACAGGTTCTCCCCACCGCGGCGGATGATGTGCATCCGGCGGCCGCGGAACTCGAACCGCCCGTCGGGGTGGCGCACCATGAGGTCGCCGGTTCGCAGCCAGGCTCCGCTGCTGTCGGCGACCAGGGTCTCCGCGGTCGTCTCCGGCGCGTTGTCGTAGCCGAGCATCAGCGAGCGGCCGGGGATGCCCCGGACCCAGAGTTCGCCGGGCTCGCCGTCCGGGACCTCGGCGCCGGCGTCGGTGACATCGGCGGCGCCGGCGGGGACCAGCCGGACGCGCTCGACACCGACGAACGGGCGCCCGATGGTCCGCCGGTCGTCGACCTCCCATGGCGCGCCGCCGAGGACCCCGGTGACCGACTCGGTCTGGCCGTAGATCTGGCGGGTGTCGATGCCGGGCAGCAGCGCGTCCCAGGCCCGCCAGTCGCTCTCGCTGAGGTTCATCCCGTACTGCACGAGCCGCAGCCCGCCCGGGTCGACGGTGCCACCGCGCTCCATGGCCCGGTGCAGGGCCATCCGCATCGGCGGGGCGACCATCGAGCTGACCGTGGCGCCGGTCCAGCGGGCGGCGTCGAAGTAGGAGGACGCGCTGAACCGCGGCACCACCGCGACCGAACCGCCGGTGACGAACGCGGGGGCACACAGGTAGAGCTGGCCGTTGGTGTGGAAGAACGGCGAGCACAAGTAGTGCCGGTCCGAGGTGAGGAACCCGGTGTTGCGGGCCAGCCGCTCGGCGGCCGTCACGTAGTTGTGGTGGGTCAGCTGCACGAGCTTCGGGGCGCCGGACGTGCCGGAGGTGGGCAGCAGCCCGGCCACCTGGTCCGGTGTGGCGTCGGGGGCTCCGGCCCTCGAGGAGCGCAACCCGTCGATGTCGTGCCGCAGTGCGTCGACCCCGAGCTCGGTCGGGACCACCAGACGGGTCGACACACCCGCCCGGGAGATCGCCTCGCGCATCGTGGCGGCATTGCCCGGCGCCGCCACGACGAGCACCGGACGGGTCGCGGCGACGGCGCGCTCGAAGGCCAGGGCCCCGCCGTCCGGGTCGACGACCTGGATTACCGCACCGTTCGCGGGGACGGCCAGCCACATCGCGACGGCGAGCGGCGAGTTCGGCAGGGCGAGGACGACGGTGCGCTGGTCCGCGACGCCGGCCGCGGCCAGCGTCCGGCGCAGCTGCGCGACGTCGTGGACCAACCGCCCCCAGCTCATCGACCGCATCCCCTCGGGCGAACCGGGCTCGGGAAGGTGCACCAGCACGTCATCGTCGCCCCGTCGGTCCGCCCAGCCGATGGCCAGCGACCAGAGGGTGCGACCGGTGGCGGCATCGGTGTCGCCGTGCGAGCCGGTCATGGACCGCCCCTTCCGTTCGATCGACGGGTTCACGTCTTTGTAGATCCCTGCGCCAGGGTGGCGCGGTCCCCCGGCTCCCGGGGAGGCGAGCCGGCGGCGCTACGACCTCCCGCCGGACGGAGCTACGGGTCGCACCACACCGGCAGCGTCGACCTCCACGTGGTCATCGACGGATCGGTGGCCGCCTCAGCGACCCGTCCACTGTGGTGCCCGGCGCTCGGTGAACGCCGCCCGCCCCTCCTTCACGTCCTCGGAGTTGGCGTAGGCCTCGATCGGCTCGTACTTCGTGGACAGGGCGGTCTCCAGTGAGCCCTGCAGACCCTTCAGTACGGCCTGTTTCGCGGCCTGCTGGGCCAGTGGCGAGGCCGCGGTCAGCTTCGTGGCCCACCGTCGTGCGGCGTCGGTCAGCTCCGGGTACGGCACGACCTCATTGACCAGCCCGTACGAACGGGCATCGGCGGCCGGCAGCCGGTCGCCGGTGAGGACGAGCGCGAGGGCGATGTGGTGCGGCAACTGGCGGATCGCCCGGTGCATCACGCCGCTCTCACCGATGATCCCGGCCTTGACCTCGGGCAGTCCGAACTGGGCGGTGTCCGCGGCAACGATGATGTCGGCGCACATCGCCAGCTCGAACCCGCCCCCGAGGGCGTAACCCTGCACGGCGGCGATCAGCGGCTTCGTGAGCACGCGCAGCGGACCGCCGATGCCGGTGAGCCCGCCGCCGAGGGCCAACCGGGACGCGTCGGCCTCGGTGCCGCCACTGATGTCGGCACCCGCACAGAAGGCCTTCTCGCCCGAGGCTCCCAGGACCGCGACCCAGATGTCCGGGTCGGCGTCGATCGTGTCCCAGGTCCGCGCCAGCTCGACGTCGAGATCATGGGAGATCGAGTTGAGGGCTTTCGGACGGTTCAGCGTCACCGTGGCGACGTGGTCGGTCACCTCGAAGAGCAGTTCGTCGGACACTCTGGCTCGCTTCCTCGCGTCGGTCCGGCTCAGACCGCGTTGTTGCGCGGGATGGGGTTCAGGGCGTCACCCTTGGCGTGGTAGGTCTCGGTCCCGGTGTGCTTGAGCTCCCGGCGGGAGATCCGCCAGCCGTCGGCGGTCCGGACGAACACGTCGTGGTACTGGCCCATGACGATGCCGTCAGGACGCTCCCGGTTGTAGCGGTGCCACGCGTAGAGCTGTGAGCGCACGTTGGCGGTGTCGTCGTCGGTGAAGTCGATGACGACGTTCGACACGTGGTGGCTCGTGCCCGCGAAGAAGGCGCCGATTCCGAACTTCTCGTGCTCCAGGGTGGCCAGGTAGGCCTCGGCGCCGTCGGCGCCGTGGTCGGGGCCGTAGGCGATGTGGCAGTCCGGAGTGAACAGCGCGACCAGGCTCTTCGGCTCGTTGTGGTCGAGGTAGTGGGCGTAGTCGTAGAGGACCCGCTCGATCTCCCGGTGGTCGACCAGGCGCTGGACCGTCGCAGCGAGGTTGTCGTCGTTGACCTTCATCGTCACTCCGTTCTCGGTCCGGGCAGGGACCGTCGATGGCAACAGTTTACGTTCACGTTGATAACTGGGTCAACCGTCGGGGCGACGGCGACTTGAAGGGTCGAGGGTCGAGGTTCGGTTCTGTACAGCGGATCGGCGCAGGTAGGCGCTGCTCCGCTGTGGGGTCGGCCCGGCCGAGATCCATCTACAGTCGTGTGAATTACGACGACCAGCGGTGTCGCCGGCCACCCGTTCCCGTCACTCGGCCGCGGGCACTCCGGGGTGGAGGGGAGCGGCGGCGGCGATGTCGAGTGCATGCAGGATCGCGGTCCGGCCGACGCCGAGCTTCACCGAGTTCGCCAGGTGAAGGCGCATCCCCGGCAGGTAGCGATGGGTCGGGGTCGCGTCGGTCGCCATCGACATCAGCTCCTTGACCCGTGCGCGGACCGCACCGGTCCGCCACGGCACGGCGCAGTAGTCGAAGAACGCCTGGTAAGCCTGGGGGGAGAGTCGGAGCAGGGCGTCGAGGAAGCCGGGGACCTCCTTCTCGAACGCCTCCCAGTACCGGTCGTCGCCCTGCATGCGGTCGCGGAGCGTGATGCGCTCCTCGTCGAGCGGCTCGGTCGACCCGTCCCCCCGCTCCGCGACCGCGGCCAGGACACGGCGCGAGCCCTCCATCAGGCTGTGGACTCCGAGTCCGGACACCACGACGAGCGTCTCGTGCACCTGGGCGGCGGTGGCACCCGCGTCGAGCGCGCTCCGGATCTCCCGGTCGATACCGTCGGGGTCCAGCGCCGACACGGAGGCATGGACGGCCAGCTTGATCAGTGCGGCGGCGACGCCATCGAGGTCCTCACCGGGCGCGGCGTCGGCGAGCAACGCCTCGGCCTCGGCGCGAACTCCTGCCAGGGTCACCGGGGCGGATCGTCGGGAATCGGTCACGGGTGGATAATCTCCTTCTGCCAATTGGGCGGAGCTACCTGTCTCACAGATCGCTCTTGCTCGAATTCAATGACTGCCGGCCGGTAGGGCATCCGATTCCTGAAAACGCGGTGGTAGCATGCGGTCCATGGCCTCTCCGACTCGCCGGCCTCCCGCGTCCAGTGGCAGCGGCCTGGCTCAGCGCCGCCGTAGCGCCCAGGTCGAGGGTGGCGCGGCCTATCAGGCAAAGCGCAGTGAGTTGCTCCAGATCGCCGGGGACGTCTTCAAGGAGAAGGGCTTCGAGGCCGCGACCCTGAACGACATCGCCGCACGGTTCGGTACGGACCGGGCCGCAATCTACTATTACTTCGCCAGCAAGGACGAAATCTTCCAGGAGGTCTTCCAGGCCACCGCGAAGAAGGTGCTCGACGACAACCTCGCCGAGGCGACGCGGATCGCCGCGCTGGAGATCAGTGCTCGCGAGCGGCTCCGGAGGCTGATCGAGCTGCAGATCACCTCGTACGAGACGAACTACCCCTATGTCTATGTCTACATTCAGGAGGACATGGGGAAGGTGGCCTTTCAGGCGACCCCCTGGGCGAAGGAGATGGTGAGCAAGACCCGCCGTTTCGAGTCCCTTGTCACCAGCATCATCAACTCGGGCATCAAGGCGGGTGAGTTCCGTGATGATCTCTCCGTTCCGTTGGTCGTGAAGACGCTTTTCGGAATGGTGAACTGGACGCACCGCTGGTTCAAGCCGGGTGATCGCAAGTATTCGGCGAAGCAGACTGTGGACACTTTCTCGGCGATCTTCTTCGACGGCCTCCACCGGACTTCCTGACCGCCCGGCGCAGGCCATCGATTCCGCGCTCAGGTACGGGGGAGATCTGCGGGCGCCGGGTCGGTCCCTGGCCACCGGGCGCGGTTCGGCGCGGTGAGTGAGGTGCCGACCTCGTCCCACGGGCCGACATGGATGATCGCCATTTCGCGCGACCCGAACCGCCAGCCCTCGGACGTGCGGACGTAGGTGTCGTAGTAGCGCACCGCTCCGTAGACCGTGGTGCCGCCACGCGCGAGTTCCAGGTGAGCTCCGACGACACCGCCGGCGTGGTCGTCGTCGGTGAAGGTGATCAACGTGGTGTTCTGGGTGTGCACGGTGACGCCCATGCTCTGGCGATCCGTCTGGATGAACTTCACGACGGATTCCCGGTCACTCCCGCCGGGGAACGCGCCGGCCGAAAACGACCCGTTCTCGGCGAACGTCCGGCCGAGGGTCTCCCAGTCGTCGTCGTCCGCGGCGAGGAAGTACCGCAGGACGAGATCCTCGATCTCGGCCCGGTCCTCGAGTCGACGGATCCTTGCGTCGAGGTCTGACATCGTGGTCGTCCCTTCTCGCCGTTGTCGCGTGCCGACGGCGATGTCGGTGGTGCCTGCCGCGCCGCCGGAGGTGGCGGGCGGGTGGTCGGTCAGCTCGTGCCGGAGGTGGGCTTGCGGAACTCCGCGATGGCAGCCTTCAGGCCGACCTCGCCGATCCACTCGCGCAGGGCGGTCACGGAGGGCGAGAGGTGGAGAAGGGCGTCCATCTCGGACACCTGCGCGGCTGCGGTGCGGACCCCCATCGCGTCCATCGTCCGGTTGATCGACAACTTCTTGATCCGCAGAACGTCCGAGGGGATGCGGGCCATCCGTTCGGCCATGTCCTCGGCGGTGCGGACGACCTCGTCGGCGGGGACGGCGTGGTTCGCCCATCCCCATTCGACAGCCGTGCTGCCGTCTATCGTGTTCCCCGGTAGGAAGGCGAGTTCCTTGGCGCGTTTCGGCCCGACCAGCGGGGCCCACAGGGGCGCGATGTACCCACCGCCCATCGGCAATGCGGGCTCGCCGATCTTGGCGTCCTCGGCGACGATCGTGATGTCGCAGAAGACGCAGAGTTGAGTGGCTCCGGCGATGCAGTACCCGTGCACCGCGGCGATCACGGGTTTCGGATGGTCCCAGATCGCGAGGTAGCGGTTTACGTTGCGCGCCAGCCGCTCCCGGTCTGCGATCGGGTCTGCGGCCTTCGGCTTGCCGACCTGGTCGACGTCATAGCCCGCGCAGAATCCCTTGCCCTCGCCGCGGACGCCGATGATCGGGCCCCCGGTGTCGGCGAGCCTGGACAGCGCGTCGGAGAACTCGTCCAGCATCGCGTTGGACAGCGCGTTGGCCTTCTCGGGTCGGTTCAGCACGATCCACGAGATCGGCCCGCGGTGCTCGACGCGGATGTCGCAATACTCCGGCAGCCCGGTCGCGGCTCCGTCCGCCGCCGTTGCAGTCATCGCCGCGCTCCCTTCGTAGACACCTCGTGCCGAGATGGGGACGCGCCTCGCCGCACGGCGGGCCGGTTCCGTGGCGTCACCGACGAGCCACGAGGGCGTCTCCCGGCCCGTCCCAGACACTATCTACATACGCGTAAACGGTCAACGACTCGCCGGAGGACCCAGCGGCCCGATGCTCGGTGAAGCCGCGTCGATCGTCGCCATCTCCTCGATGACCTGCGCTCGGCGGGTGACGCGTGCAGATCCGGACCTGTCGGAGGATGGGTTCCGGTCCGGTCGGGTGCGAGACGGTCGACCTGTCACATCGTTCGGTTTCCGGTCGCAGCGGTAGCTGCCGCTCCCGGACGATTCCCGCAGGCGACAGAGCTCCTCGTCGATCCTCAGAGGTCTACGCCCGGTCCGGACGGCGCCGCCTTCATCTATATGGCTGTCAACTATCGGTTCCCACTGGGTGTCGGTCGACAGAACCTGGATCGCCTGCGGCGGTGCACTCTCGCGCGGTTACATGGGCGTTGACAGTTTACGGTGATGTAGATAGCTTTTCGATGCGCTCGAGATGGCAGTTCGCCGCTGCCGAGAGGTGGCGAAGCCCGTCCGGAGCTGAAAAGCAGGCACGACCCCGAAGGAGAGGGCCGCATGATCGATCTCGAACCGACTACAGGGGATCCGGTCCAGCTGCGCCGTGCGTACGGGTGCTTCCCCAGCGGGGTCACCGCGATCTGCGCACTCGACGGCAGCGGGACCCCGGTGGGTATCGCCGCGAGCTCGTTCACCTCGGTATCGGTGGAGCCCGCGCTCGTGTCCGTGTGCGTGCAGAACTCCTCCACCACCTGGCCGCGTCTGCGTGGCCTGCCTCGACTCGGGGTGAGCGTGCTGGCCGAGGAGCAGAACGCGGCGGCGCAGCGCCTGGCGACGAAGGAGGGGGACCGCTTCGCCGAGCTCGACTGGGTCAGCACCGATGATGGCAGTGTCCTGGTCGAGGGCGCTGTGGCGTGGCTGGACTGCTCGATCCATGCCGAGGTGGCCGCCGGCGATCATGAGATCGTCCTGCTGGCGATCCACGCGGTGCGCGCCGACCCGGACCGCGCTCCGCTGGTGTTCCACGGCAGCCGCTTTCGCCAGCTGGCGGCGGTCTGATGGACACGATCGGGACGGCGATCGCCGCGGTCGCCGCAGGACGACCGGTGGTGGTCGTCGACGACGAGGACCGCGAGAACGAGGGCGACCTGATCATCGCGGCCGAACTGGTCGACCCCGCCACGATGTCGTTCCTCGTCCGGCACACCTCGGGATTCGTCTGTGTGGCGCTACCGCAGGACGAGTGCGAACGGTTGGCGCTGCCGCCGTTGCACCACAGCAACTCCGACAGCTTCGGTACGGCCTACCGGGTGACCGTCGATGCCGTCGACGGAGTCTCGACCGGCATCTCCGCCCGCGACCGGGCGAGCACCGCACGCCTGCTCGCCTCCGCCTCGACCCTGCCCGCGCAGCTGTCGCGGCCGGGGCACGTCGTGCCCCTCGCCGCACGGAGCGGTGGCGTTCTGGAGCGTGGCGGCCACACCGAGGCCGCGGTCGACCTGACCCGGTTGGCGGGGCTGCGCCCGGCCGGCGTGCTCTGCGAGATCGTCAGTGTTCGCGATCCGGGGCGGATGGCGCAGCGCGACGAGCTCGTCGACTTCGCCACCGAGCACGACCTGCCCATCGTCACCATCGCCGACCTGGCACGGCACCGGCGGGCGACCGAGCAGCCGGTCGAGCGGGTGGTGACCACGGGCCTGCCCACGTCGGCCGGTAACGGGCGAACCGTGGGCTACCGAGCCAGCGGCACCGGCGCGGAGCATCTGGCCTTCGTCACCGGAGACATCGCAGGGGCCCGGGATGTCCCGGTTCACGTGCACGTCGAGTGCCTGCTCGGCGATGTGTTCGGATCGCTGCGCTGCCGCTGTTCCGGCGATCTCGACACCGCGATGCGCGAGATCACCGCCACCGGTCGCGGCGTCGTGGTCTACCTGAGACCGGGAACCCGCAGCCCGTTGCTCGCCCTGCAGGAGCAGGACGCCCAGGTGAGTCGCCTCGACGGCCGCGCCGACATCGCGTGCACTCCCTTCACCCCCGCGGACGCCGCCGTCACCACCGCGATCCTCGCCGATCTCGGCGTCGGATCGGCCCGCCACCTGCACAACTCGCTCTCCGTCCAGACCGCTCTGTGCGCCCGCGTGCCCGATGCGGCAGCGACGGCCGGCTCGGAGGCCCGGCCGTCGGGAGCGGTCGCCTGATGACAGTTCCGCGTCTCGACCTCGACGACAGCGAGGAGATCTCCCGGTGAAATTCCACCTGATGCAGACCGGCGTCATCGGCCGTCGCCACGAGCTCGAGGCGGGGATGGCCGGGCAGCGCCCCGAGCTCTACCAACGGTTCCTCGAGGAGATGAAGGGCTACGTGCAGCTGGCCGACGAGCTGGGGTACGAGTCCTACTGCTCGCCGGAGCACCACCTGCAGATCGAGGGCTTCGAGATCACCAACCACCCCGGGATGATGGGACTGTTCGTGGGTTCGCACGCCAAGCGGCTCAAGGCCGGGCTGCTCGGCTACGTGCTGCCCACACACAACCCGGTCCGCGTCGCCGAGGAGATCGCGACGCTGGACCACATGCTGCAGGGCAGGCTCATCGTCGGTTTCGCCCGCGGCTACCACGCCCGGTGGGTCGACGCCTACGCCGCGATCCGCGGCAGCGGGGCGACCAACGTCGCGCACGCCAAGGCCAAGGACGAGCAGGACGCGGTCAACCGGGAGATCTTCGAGGAGTCGGTCCAGGTCCTGAAGAAGGCCTGGGAGAACTCGACGTTCAGCCACAAGGGCAAGTACTGGCAGTTCCCTCCCGAGGACGGCTCCGTCGGACACCCGGGTTACGCGGAGTTCGGCGCGGGCCAGGACGAGAACGGCATCGTCCGCGAGATCGGCATCGCGCCGCGACCGTTCCAGAACCCGCACCCGAGGATCTACGGACAGTTCGCCTACAGCATGCGCACGGTCGACATGTGGGCCCGTGAGGGCGGCAAGCAGGTCGTGTTCGCCAACGACATGGACTTCTGCGAGGCCCTCTGGAACCGCTACGCCGAGACGGCCAAGAAGGCAGGCCGCGACGTCCCGCGCGAGGAGATCGGCGCCTGGGGCGGGTTCCTCATCCTGACCGACAGCAAGGAGGAGGCCCAGGCGCTCGAGGCCGAGCACCGCTGGTTCTGGGACAAGTGGTTCATCCCGCACGGCCAGCAGTTCCCGAACGTGCTGATCGGTACCCCGGACGACATCTCGCGCCAGATCGAGCAGGCCCACGACCGGCTCGGCTTCAACGAGTGCTTCCTGATGTTCGGCCAGGGCCACCTCGAGCCGCAGCGGCAGAACGCCGAGCTCGTGCGCTTCGCCGAGGAGGTCGCTCCCCGTTTCGCCACGAAGGACGCCGCCGGCGGCTTCGTCTGACCCGCAGCAACCACACCGGAGGAAGGCAACGATGCCCAGTACCGAGGACAACAAGGCCGCCGTCACCGCGTTCCTGGAGATCTTCTCCGCGGGCGACGTGGAGAAGACCCTCGCGGCGCTGAGTGACGACGTGACGTGGTGGGTGTCCGGGAAGCTCGACGGGATGTCCGGCTCGTACGACAAGGCGGGTTTCGGGGCGCTGATCGGGGGGGTGGCCGACGTCTACGTCGAGCCGCTGAGGGTCACCCCGCTCTCGATGGTCGCCGAGGGCGACAAGGTCGCGGTCGAGGCCGACTCCTACGCCGAGCTCAAGGACGGCCGGGTCTACGACCCGCGCTGTCACTTCCTGTTCCAGGTCGCTCCCGACGGCCGGATGGCCGTCGTGCACGAGTACCTCGACACCAAGCACGCCTACGACACCTTCTTCGCGTCGTAGGACGAGGGCCCGACCGCTTCCGTCCCGACGACGCCGCACCGCGTCCGACCGATATGTCCAGCACGACCAGCCCAGCACCCTCAGGAGAGCAGATCCGATGGAATCCGGACTCATCCACATCCCTTACATGCGCCCCGAGCGCAGCTCACGGCAGACGTTCGACTGGGCGCTGGCCAACGCCCGTGAGGCTGACAAGGCCGGCTTCACCGAGTTCATGGTCGCCGAGCACGCGACCCAGAAGTGGGAGTGCATCCCGACCCCCGAGCTGGTGATCGCCGCGGCGGCCGTGCAGACCGAGCGGATCAAGTTCGCGCCGATGGCGCACCTGCTGCCCCAGCACCACCCGGCCGCGCTGGCCATCCAGGTCGGCTGGCTGTCCCAGATCCTCGAGGGCCGCTACTTCCTGGGCATCGGGGCCGGCGCCTACCCGCAGGCGGCCGAGCTGCACGGCATCACCGACATCTCCACCAACCCCGCCCGCGTGCGGGAGTCGCTGGAGATCATGGAGCGGATCTGGAAGCGCGAGCCCTTCCACTACGAGGGCGAGTACTGGAACGCCGGCTACCCGGCCGAGCTCGACGACGGCAAGGGCCACGACGACCACAAGATCGCCGACTACAGCCCGTGGGGCGGCAAGCTCGACATCGCCGTCACCGGGCTCAGCGTGAACTCCCCGTCCATCCGGTTCGCCGGCGAGCGCGGGTTCATGCCGGTCTCGATCTACTCCGGGTCGTCGATCCTCAAGACCCACTGGGAGACCTACGAGAAGGCGGCGCTGGCCAACGGCCACACCCCGGATCGCAGCAAGTACCACGTCTCGCAGACCGTGTTCGTGGCCGAGACCGACGCCGAGGCGAAGAAGCTCGCGATGGAGGGCGGCATCGGGTACGCCTTCGAGCGCTACCTGTGGCCCATCTGGGAGCGCTTCGGAATGCTCGAGGGCTACATGAAGGACGTCGGTGCCACCAAGGCAGACGTCGACCTCGAGTGGATCTGCGACAACGTCTGGGTGGTCGGCTCCCCGGAGACGGTGATCGAGAAGCTGAACAAGCTCTACGAGTTCACCGGCGGCTGGGGCGTGCTGCAGGTCGAGACCCACGACTACATGGACGATCCGTCCCCCTGGTTCCAGTCGCTGCGGCTGCTCGCCCAGGAGGTCGCCCCGAAGATCCAGCTCCCGTTCGGCGTCTCCGCCGGAAGCTGAGATCCCGCGGACGGCCGGGTGGAGCCCGTGGCTCCACCCGGCCGTCCGCCCCCGTTCACGCCCACCGAATCGGAGTGCCGATGAAGACCAGAGGCGCGATCCTGCGTGAGATCCCCGGCCGGTTCGAGGTCGTCGAGCTCGACCTCGAAGGGCCACGACGTGGGGAGATCGTCGTCCGTGTCGCGGCGTCGGGGATGTGTCATTCCGACGACCACGTCGCCACCGGCGACCTGCCGTCGGAGACGTTGCCGACGTGCGGCGGACACGAGGGCGCCGGCGTTGTCGTCGAGGTCGGCCCGGACACCCCCGGCTGGGCGGAGGGCGACCACGTCGTGCTCTCGTGTCTGCCCAGCTGTGGTCGCTGCCGCTGGTGCGCGGTCGGCATGGGCAATCTCTGCGATCTGGCCGCGAACCTGCTCCGCGGCGCCAGGTTCGAGGACCCGACCAGCTTCCGCATGTCCCTCGACGGGCGTCCGGTCGGACAGTGGTGCGGCATCTCGACGTTCTCCGAGTACACGACCGTCGGCGTGAACTCCGCAGTCAAGATCGACCCGTCCATCTCGCTGGAGGCCGCCTGCCTCGTCGGATGCGGTGTGAATACGGGGTGGGGGTCGGCGGTCAATATCGCGCAGGTGCAGCCCAACGACACCGTGATCGTCATGGGGATCGGCGGGATCGGTGCGTTCGCCGTGCAGGGGGCGGTGCACGCCGGCGCGGCGAACGTCATCGCTGTCGACCCGCTCCCGTTCAAGCGGGAGATGGCCGAACAGGTCGGCGCCACGCACACCGCCCCGGACATGGAGCAGGCCACCGAGCTGGCCCGCTCGATGACGAACGGTCAGGGCGCGGACAGCGCGATCATCACCGTCGGCGTGCTCGATCCGGACTACGTCCGACAAGCCTTCGCGTCCATCCGGAAGGCGGGATCGTGCGTGGTGACCTCGCTCGGTCCGTCCACCGACTTCGGGGCCCCGATCTCACTGTTCGAGCTGACGCTCTACCAGAAGCGTCTGCTCGGTTCGATGTTCGGCGGCGTCGCGCCGATGCGAGACATCACCAAGATGCTCGAGCTCTACACCGCGGGCCGGCTCAAGCTCGACGAGATCATCACGACCACCTACACGCTGGACCAGATCAATCAGGGTTACTCGGACATGCACGCAGGCCGCAACGTCCGCGGCGTCATCACGTTCGACACCGCCGCCTGAGCGCAGCCGCGAGGCCGTCGCCGGCCCGCTTCCCATCGATCCAGGAGGTTCCGCCGGTCACCTTCCGCGTCCGTGTCGACGCCCCCGGCCAAGCCCCCGATACCTGCACGAGTCATGACGACTTCCCGCGTTCATTGGAGAGCACAGGATATGAAGAGTGGCATCTTCCACGTCCCGTACATGCAGCCGCGGCGGAACCCGCGCGAGGTGTTCGACTACTCCGTCGAGATCGCCCGCGAAGCCGACCAGGCCGGCTTCGCCGACTTCATGGTCGGCGAGCACGCCACCCAGGCATGGGAGAGCGTGCCCACCCCGGAAATCGTGATCGGGGCCTGCGCCCGCGAGACCGAGCAGCTGCGCTTCGCGCCGATGGCCCACCTTCTCGGCCTGCACAACCCCGGCTCGCTTGCCATCCAGGTCGGGTGGCTGTCTCAGGTCCTGCAGGGCCGCTACTTCCTGGGGGTGGGGCCGGGCGCGTACCCGCGGGACGCCCAGCTGCGTGGTCAGCCCGCGGACCTGTCCGAGGCTCGTCCCCGACGTGACGAGGCGCTCGAGATCATGCAGAAGGTGTGGGAGCGCGAGCCCTTCCACTTCGAGGGCAAGTTCTTCAAGGGCGGGTTCCCCGAGCACAGCGTCGTCGAGAACCCGGAGGACGAGTTCCATGTCATGCCGGACTTCGCCCCGTGGAACGGCGCGGAGAATCTCGAGATCGCCATGACCGCGCTGTCGTACAACTCGGCCACCATGAAGTACGCCGGAAGCAAGAACTTCTCGCCGATCTCCTTCTTCGGCGGGATGGAGGTCGGCAAGTCGCACTGGGCACAGTATGAGGCGGGGCAGCGGGAGAACGGGTTCACACCGGACCGCAACCGCTTCCGGATGTGCCGCGACATCGTCGTCGCCGACACCGACAAGGAGGCCAAGCGCATCGCCCTCGAGGGTGGCCTCGGCGTGTGCTGGGAGAAGTACCTCGTCCCGGTCTACAAGGAGTTCAAGATCCTTCAGGGCTACATCGACGACTCCGGGACCGGGATCGACATCAACGACCTGACCATGGACTGGATCGCCGAGCACGTCTGGATCTGCGGCTCCCCGGAGACCGTGACCGAGAAGCTGCAGAAGATGAACGACGACATCGGCGGCCTGGGTCAGATCGTGATGAACACCCACGACTACATCGATGACCCCAAGCCCTGGATCGAGTCGATGCACCGCATCGCCAAGGAGGTCGTGCCGAACGTCAAGGACGTCGTCGCTACCGCCTGATCGCGCTCCACGCCGACGGCGGGTACCACCGGGAAGGCGCGGTGGCACCCGCCGTCGGCCGTGAACCGAGGTATGTAAGTGCTTCGACCTGTTCAGCCGGAAGGCGGGCGGCTCACTGGCCGCCGATGCCGCGCACGTCCGCGAGACCCGGCATCCCCGCCGGCCCAGAGCGAGTGCGTGGCCGATCCTCGCCCGAGGCTTCGAGCCCGGCGACCTCCACACCGGCCACGGCCCGATGCTGACGCGGCCCTCAGCGCTCGCCGCGGTGGTCGCAAAGGCATGAGCTGGACCGGCGTCACCAACGGGGGAGCGGCCGGGCCAGCCGACACGAACTCGGATGACCCGGCCTCCCGGCCCTACTTGACGTTGAACCCGGCGTCGACCGGCAGGGTCACCCCGGTGACGTAACGGCCGTCGTCGCTGACCAGGAACAGGATCGCGTTGCTGATGTCGACCGGGTCCGTGAGACCGACCGGCATCAGGTTCGCTGCCATCTGCCCGGCCTGCGGGTTCTCCTGCAGGTAACGGCCCACGACGTCGTTCTCGACCATCGGCGTCGCCACACCGGTCGGGTGCACGGTGTTCACCCGGATGTTGTGCGGGGAGAGCCAGTTGGCGAAGCTGCGCATCAGTCCGACGACGCCGTGCTTGGCTGCGGCGTACCCGAGGGCACCCCCGGAGCCGTCGGCGCCGCGCCCGGAGAGCCCCTGCGTCGAACTGGTCAGCACGATCGCGCCACCGGCGTCACGGTCGATCATGTCCTGAGCGGCTACGTAGACGGTGTTCCACACCCCGATCAGGTTGACCCCGACCACGTCGAGGAAGGCCCGCTCCGGATCCTTCTCGACACTGCCGAGCTGACAGATCCCCGCGTTGCCCAACACGATGTCCACCGGCCCGAGCTCGGCGACCCCGGCCCGGTACGCGGCCTGCACCGCAGTGAAGTCACGGACGTCGGCCTTCGCGGTGTGGATGCGGCGGTCCAGCGCCTCGACCTGCTTGACCGTCTCGTCCAGATCGGACTGCGTGGCCATCGGGTAGTCGACCGTGTCGATGTCGGTGAGCCAGTCCACCGCGATGATGTCGGCCCCCTCCTGGGCCAGGCGGATCGCGTGACTACGTCCCTGGCCGCGTGCTGCGCCGGTGATCAGCGCGACCTTCCCGTCGAGCTTGCCCATGTTCTCGTCTCCTTCGGCGAGTCGTTCCCGGTTGAGAGTCCTGCCAGCCTATCCCCAAAACGGGGACTACTGTACGTTTCGCCTCGTGGGGTGGGCTGGATCTACGTTGAGCGGCATGGCCGCCAGTGCTTCCCGCCCGCGCAGGGACCAGCTGCGCAATCGCGAGGCGCTGATCACGGCGGCGAAGGAGGTCTTCGCCGAGCGCGGGCTGGAGGCGCCGCTGGACCTGATCGCGCGGAGGGCGAGGCTGAGCAACGCATCGCTCTACCGGCATTTTCCTCGCCGGGAGGACCTCGTGGTCGGGGTTCTGCTGCAGAACCTCGCACGGGCCGAGCGGGCGCTGGCCGAGGCGCTGGCCCGGAGGGACGGGTGGGCAGGCTTCGTGCACTACTTCAGCTGGCTGTTCACCGAGCAGATCGACAACCCCGCTTACCTCGGTGCGTTGCGTGCGGTACCTGCCGGTCACAGCGTTCCGGTCGACCGGATGCGCGACAAGCTCTTCACGGAGCTCGAGGAGCTGATCGCACGCGCGAAACGCCATGGGGGATTCCGTCCCGACCGCTGGCTGGAAGACGTCTTCCTGTACCTGGCTCTGAACGAGCACCTCGCGCAGGGATACAGCGACCCGCACAGTGCCTCGCAGCGCTTCCTGGAACTTGCCCTGTCGGCTCTGCGCTCGGACGAGGCGGAGCAGTCGGTGTCCGGGCGGTCGACCACGGAGGAGCCCGACGAGGTTGTGGCGTTGCGTCGGACCCTGGGGCACGAGATCGCCGGACTGCCGCTGGCGGACGGTGCCCGACGACGAGACTCGGCGGCAGAGCCTGTCGATCCGTGCCAAGGGTCGGGTTCGGATCCCGAACCCGGTTGACGCAGACCGCATCGGCTGTGCCTCCCTGGCGTCGATGCCTGCTTCACTCGACCGCTGATGTTAACGCACGCGTAGACTGATTTGTCCGGTACGACGTCCGAAGATGGCCCCGGTTTCGTTTACGGCAACGTTGTGATCTGGACCCGAGTTCCGTCGATGAGCCGGTTCGGACGAGTCGGCCAGGAGGTGTGGGACATGAAGGCATGGCAGTTCACGAAGGTGGGAGACCCACTCGAGAAAGTGGGCATCCCCGATCCGGTGCCCGGCAGCGGCGATCTCGTCGTCGACGTCAGGGCCGCCGGGCTGTGTCACAGCGATGTCGGGTTCATCGACGGGACCCTCACTCCGCTGCTCGGGCACCTGCCGATCGTGCTCGGGCACGAGATCGCTGGAGTCGTCTCGGCGGTCGGCGCCGCCGTGACGAGCCACGCCCTCGGCGACCGGGTCGGGATCCCGGCGGTGACCTACGGCCCCGGCACCGCGATGAACGGGGGGTTCGCGGAGAAGGTGCGTGTACCCGCCGAGCTCGTCGTCCGGATCCCCGACGCGGTCGGCTTCGACCAGGCGGCGCCGGCGACGGATGCCGGGCGCACGGCCTACCGGGCGATCCACACGGCGGGACTGGTCCGGCCCGGCCAGAACGTCGGCATCATCGGGTTCGGGGGACTGGGCTCGCTCGGTGCGCAGATCGCGCTGGCCGCGGAGGCGAACGTGTACGTGGCCGAAACCGACGCCGGTGCGCAGGACGCGGCGCGTGGGCTCGGAGTGAGCGGGGTCGGAGCCGACATCCGGGACTTCGAGGATCGGGGCCTCGACGTCATCATCGACTTCGCCGGGTTCGGCACCACGACCGCTTCGGCGATCGACGCCGTCAGGGCTGGCGGCCGGGTGGTCCAGATCGGTCTGGCGGTCGAGATGGCCACGATCTCCACGCAGAAGATGGTCCTCAAGGACCTGACCTACGTCGGGGCCTCGAACGGGGAGCAGCACGAGTGCGTCGGGGCGCTCGACCTGCTCGCCGAGGGCAAGATTCGCGCCGACGTCATCCCCATCACGTTCGACGAGATTCCGGAGAGTCTGAGCCGGCTGCAGCAGGGCGGCGTTCGAGGGCGTTTCGTCGCGCTCGACGACGCGAGCTGACGCCGGTGCAGGTGCGCCACCCGGAAGTCGTCGACATGGTCGGCGACGGCCGCGGCACCGCGCATCACCGTGGTGTCCTCGATGTCGCCGACCCGCAGTCCGGCATGTCGACCGAGATCAACGACATGTCCTCGCCGAACGCGGCGCCGGCGACGGGGAGCGGATCGCATGACCGAACACAACGGATCCCGCCCCGGTGACGCCCGGAGCTGCTCGCCCTGATGCATGCGTTCCACCGGCTCGTCGCCGAGGACGCCCGCCTGTGTCAGGTATTCGTCAAGCACGGCGTGGTGCCCGACGTCGGCGGAGCGTCGCTGCTGCTCCGCCTGGACGGGATGCAGCGGGCCAGGAAGCTGATGCTGCTGGCCGGTTTCGAGGAGCTCCGGGCCCGGGTGCCGGGCACTGAGCAGGAGCGCCGCCGCGACCCCCTCGCCTCAGCGATCTGCGAGAACGCGCTCACCGACGCCTTGAGCCCGAGCAGCGCGCGGCAACCCAGCGTAGGCGGTGGAGTGTAGGTCTGCAGCACCTGCGGGAGCTGCAGACCGCCCACCTCGGCGTCCATCCCGCTGCCGACGAGACCCGCCTCGCCCACCGCGTCGACCGCCACCTGAACCTCGGGGTTCAGCCGGATCCGCCCGTCGACGAGCTCGGGCTCGTGGCTGTCGTTCAGCTTGTTGTGCGGTGCGAACCGCTCCGCGGCGACGGTGGCGCAGAGATCGAGCACGTCGTCGAAGGTCTCGCGGCTGTGCTCGGCGTACCGCTCGCGCTTGACCAGGCTCTCCACGTCGAGCCAGTCGTAGAGCTGGAAGTCCAGGTCTGCCCGGGAGAGCAGGAACCGTGCGGTGGTCGGGTTGCTCATCGTCACTCCGGTCGGCCGAGTAGTCGTACGGGGCGAGTGAACCCGGCTCGGCTGGGCGCGGCGAGCGTCGGCCGTCGTGTGGAGCCGCGACGCATGTCTCGGTCGATCGCGACCCCGGTCGCTACGCCCGGCGCCCACGAGTCGTTTGACTGGCGACCCGGGTGAGGTACCCGTCACGACGACGTCGGGCCCGTCGCACCCGGCACGCACGGCGAAGGGAACGAGATGTCGGAGGATGCGCTCGTCGGGCAGCTGGATTTCGACCCGGCGGCCCTCAAGCTGAAGTACGTCGAGGAACGCGACAAGCGGATCCGCCCCGACGGCCAGGGTCAGTACGTCGGCACCGGCGGGAAGTTCGCGGCTTTCGGAGCCGACCCGTGGGCCGACCCGGACTTCGAGCGGGAGCCGATCCGTGACCACACCACGGTGATCGTGGCGGGGGGTGGCTTCGGTGGCCTCGTGATGGGCGCGCGGCTGCGCGAGGCCGGGGTCAGCGACATCCGGGTCATCGAGATCGGCGCCGACTTCGGCGGCACCTGGTACCGGAACCGCTACCCGGGGGCCATGTGCGACCTCGAGGCGCACATCTACCTGCCGCTGCTCGAGGAGCTCGACTACGCGCCCCGGCACCGCTACTCGTACGCGCCGGAGATGCTGGAGCACAGCCGGCGGATCGGGGCGTCCTACGGGCTCTACGACAAGGCGCTGTTCCAGACCACGATCACAGGCGCCGAATGGCAGGAGGAGGAACAGCACTGGTTCCTGACCACCGACCGCGGCGACGAGCTCACGGCGGACCACCTCGTGCTCGCCTGCGGCAGGCAGAGCCTGCCCAAGCTTCCGAACCTGCCCGGAATCGACGTCTTCCGGCCACACACCTTCCACTCCAGCCGGTGGGACTACGGCTACACCGGCGGGGATGCCTCGCAGCCGGATCTGACGAAGCTACGGGACAAGCGCGTCGGCATCATCGGTACCGGCGCCACCGCGGTCCAAATCGTCCCCGAGGTCGCCAAATGGGCGAAGGAGCTAATCGTGTTCCAGCGCACGCCCTCGACGGTCGGTGTCCGCAGCCAGTGCGAGACACCGGCGACCGCCGCGCAGTGGGTCGCCCGCCTGGCCGAGGCCCATCACGCCGGACGCCTTCAGGACGAGCTCGTCAAGCTGGGCCGGGTCGTCCCGCTGCTGATCATCGACGAGGTCGGCTACATCCCCTTCGAAGCCGAAGCGGCGAACCTGTTCTTCCAGCTCGTCTCATCCCGCTACGAACGCGCCTCGCTGATCGTCACCAGTAACAAGCCCTTCGGACGCTGGGGCGAGGTCTTCGGCGACGACGTCGTCGCCGCCGCGATGATCGACCGCCTCGTCCACCACGCCGAAGTCGTCTCTCTCTCAAGGGCGACAGCTACCGGCTCAAGGACCGCGACCTCGGCCGCGTCCCAGCCGCGGGCAAGACCGACAGCTGAAGACCAACAACCAGGTGGGTCAAATTTCAAACGGATCACGCCGGGTCACGGTTCGGCCGGAGTTGACAGGCCCGGGTTCCCGGTAGATGACCTACCAGCGATGCGAGTCAGTCGGTGAAGGGCATGTCGGCGATGCGGGTACGCGCGGTGTCGAAGATGCGCCGGTACCTCGCTACCGCGTCGTTGCGTCGGTCCTGTTCGAGCAGGGCGATGACGTCGCGGTAGCCGTCGCGCCAGATCTGCCAGAGGTCGTCGTCCGCGGCGAGGGCGAGCAACCTGACGGTGCGGGTGACGGTCAGGTCGACGTGCGACTGGAGCTCCAGGTTGCCGCTGGCGGAGATCATGATGGTGCTGACGTCGGCGCCGGCGGCGCTGGCTGCGGTGGTGTCGCCGCGCTCCAGGGCGGCCTCGGAGTCCGCGAGGCGGGCTCGCATGCGAGCGAACTCGGTGTCGGTCAGGTGTGGCAGTCCCCACTCGACGCCGGCGCTCGCCAGGACGCCCATGACATCGATGAGGTCGAGCGCGTTCTTCCGTGTGATCACACTGACCCGGCGAACGCGGTTGGGTGCGAGGTCGACGAGTCCCTCGCTGGTCAGCTGGGCCACGGCTTCGCGGATCGGGGTGATGCTGACCCCGAGCCTCGTCGCGAGCTCGGCGTCCTTGAGCACCGTCCCGGGGGCGAGCTCCCCAGTGACGATCTCGTCGCGGAGTTGGCGGACGATCGCCTCCCGGCGGCTCGGTGGCACGGCATAGGTCATCAGGGGCCGTTCTCCTGGATCGGGATTCTCGATCATGCCAGGAAGCCGGGCGGTGTGGGTGCCCGCTGGGCCGGGCGGGTACCCACACCACCGTCCTCCTTCGTCGTCTGGGTCAGGCCGGGGTGAGCGCCGGGGTGAGGGCGAAGCCCCGGTAGCCGTTCTCGGCGATCTCGGTGCAGAGCTCCCGGTAGGGGCCGACACCGCCGATGTAGGCCATGAAGACCCGCGGCTTGCCGGGCACGTTGGAGCCCATGTACCAGGAGTCGGCCTGCGGGTAGAGCGTGGCGTTGCCGACCTCCTCGACGTGGGCGACCCAGCCGTCCTCGGCCTCGGCGGTGGCCTCGATGGTTCCGAGGCCGTTCTGGCGCAGGTGAGCGAGGGCGTCGGAGACCCATTCGACGTGCTGCTCGATGGAGACGATCATGTTGGACAGCACGCTGGGGCTGGACGGCCCGGTGATGGTGAACAGGTTGGGGAACCCGGTCACGCAGAGGCCGAGGTAGGAGCGGGGTCCCTCGCTCCACTTCTCCTTCAAGGCGACTGCGCCACGGCCGCGGATGTCGATCGCGGTCAGGGCCCCGGTCATGGCGTCGAAGCCGGTGGCGAACACGACGGCGTCGAGGTCGTAGGAGTCCTCGGAGGTCGCCACACCGGTCTCGGTGAGCCCGACCAGCGGCGTCTTGCGCAGGTCGACCAGGTGCACGTGGGGCTGGTTGTAGGTCTCGTAGTAGTTCGTGTCCAGGCAGGGGCGCTTGGTGCCGATGGGGTAGCTGCGGGGTGAGAGCGTCTCGGCGACCTGGGGGTCGGTGACCCGCTCGCGAATCTTCTGGCGTACGAACTCGGCCGCGGTCTCGTTGGCCTCGCGGTCGGCCAGGATGTCGGTGTAGCCGCCGATGATCGCTGTCAGCGTGCCGCCGTCCCACGCTCCCTGGTACTTCGCGGTGCGTTCCGCCTCGCTGACCTCCAGCGCGGACTTGGTGGCCGGCTCGATCGGCACGCCGAAGCCGGAGGCGCGCTGGGCGGCCCGCCAGTCCCGGTAGCGGGCCTTCATCTGGTCGATCTCGCTCTGCTCGAGTGGGCGGTTGCGTGCGGCGAGGGAGAAGGCGGGGGTGCGTTGGAAGACGGTGAGCTCCGCGGCCTGCGAGGCGATGATCGGGATCGACTGCACGCCCGAGGAGCCGGTGCCGATGACGGCGACGCGCTGACCGGTGAAGTCCACCCCGCCGCGCGGCCAGTGCGCGGTGTGGAACGTCTGCCCCTGGAAGCGGTCGAGGCCGGGGACCTCGGGCAGCTTCGACGCCGACAGGCAGCCGGTGGCCATGATCAGGAACTGCGTGTCGACGGTCTCACCGGTGTCGGTGGTGACCAGCCAGCGCTCGCGCCCCTCGTCGTAAGCCGCCGAGGTCACCCGGGTCTCGAAGGTGATGTCGCGGCCCAGGTCGAAACGGTCGGCGACGTGCTCGGCGTAGCGCAGGATCTCCGGCTGCGCGGGATACTTCTCGGTCCACTCCCAGTCCTGCTCGAGCTCGGGGGAGAAGGAGTAGGAGTACGACATGCTCTCGACGTCGCAGCGGGCGCCGGGGTAGCGGTTCCAGTACCAGGTGCCGCCGACGCCGTCGCCGGCCTCGAAGACCCGGGTGGTGAACCCGAGCTCACGCAGTCGGTGGAGCTGGTACATCCCGGCGAAGCCGGCGCCGACGATGACGGCGTCGACCTCTCGTGGGTGGGTCATGGTCGTTCTCCGTCTCCGGGCGCGCAGAGGCCGCCCTCGGGGGTT
>NZ_JADQDD010000260.1 GCF_019263595.1 Pseudonocardia sp. KRD291
GCCGGGGGCCGGCATCCGCGCGCCGGGCGCGGACTACGCGTGGCCGCTGCACCCCGCGCCGCAGGTCGGGACCCCGTTCCGCCGCCCGACGTTCCGCTACGGGACGGGCCACCGGGGCGCGGACCTCGTCGCCGCGCCCGGGCAGGCGGTGCTGGCCGCGCGGGAGGGCGTCGTCGTGTTCGCGGGGCCGGTCGCCGGGCGCGGGGTCGTCTCGGTCGACCATCCGGACGGGCTGCGCACCACCTACGAGCCGGTCACCGCCGCCGTCGCCGTCGGGGCGCGGGTGGCCGCCGGTGACCCGCTGGGCGTGCTCGGCCCCGGGCACGCGGGCTGCCCGGACACGGCCTGCCTGCACTGGGGCGTGCGGCGCGGGAAGGTCGACTACCTGGACCCGCTCGTGCTCCTGCGTCCCGCCCGGCTGCGGCTGCTGCCGTGGGAGGGGATCGATCCGTGAGGCCCCGCCCGGTCCTGCCGGGCCTTGGAGGTCCAGTGGCCCGGCGGCTCGGCGGGGAACGGGCTCACCCGGCCAGCGACTGCTCCAGACGTCCGCGCAGGCGGGCCACCATCCGGCCGTGCAGCTGGCACACCCGGGACTCGGTCACCCCGAGCACGGTGCCGATCTCGGCCAGGGTCCGGTTCTCCAGGTAGTACAGGTGCAGCACCAGACGGTCCCGGTCCCCGAGCTGGGCGACCGCGGCCCAGAGCTCACGGGCGGTCTCGCGGTGCACCGCGGCGAGCACCGGATCCGGTGCCCCGTGGTCCACCAGCAGGTCCGCGACCCCACCGCCGCCGGGCAGGTCGTCGTCGAGCCGGTCGGCGCTGATCACATGCACCGGCCGGGTGGCCAGGCGCAGCTCGCGCAGCCCGATCCGCAGCTCGGCCGCCAGCTCCCGGTCGGTGGCGGCCCGCCCCAGCCGCAGCTGCACCGCCTCGCGGGCCCGCTCGACCTCGCGGCTGCGGGCACGCACCGTCCGCGGCACCCAGTCCTGCGCGCGCAGCTCGTCGAGCATCGCGCCGCGCACCCGTTGCGCGGCGTAGCCCTCGAACCGCACCGCACGCGCCGGGTCGAACCGGTCGATCGCCTCCATCAGCCCGAACGTCCCGGACTGCACGAGGTCGGCCAGTTCGATCGACGACGGCAGGCGCACCGCCAGCTTCATCCCGACGCCGCGGACCAATGGTCCGTAGTGCTCGATCAGGCTCTGCCGCGCCGCTCGGCCCGCACGCTGCAGGAACGCCCGCCACAGCGGTACCGCATCGGCGTCGACCACCTCGATCAGGTGATCCTCGGCGGTCTCGGGCGTGTCGCCGCTCCGGGAGGAGACCAGGACCATCCGCGCCGGCCCGGGCGGGGCGACGGCACCGGCCCCTGCGGGGGCAGCACCGGGCCCGTGTCCGGGCGGGTCGGCGACCGGCGTGAGCCACGGTGCCGCGGACGGTGCCGGGGAAGACTCGGCAGCGGCGGGCTCGGGGGCCGGGACCGCGGTCGGAACGGCAGCCGGGGCGGGTGCCGCGACCTGGCCGTTCGCCCTGTCCAGCACCGACGCGAGGACCGCCGGGAACGTCCTGTCCAGGCAGGAGGCCGGTGCCGGCGCCTCACGCCCGGGGGTGGGCCTGCTCATGAACCACCTTCAGCCGATCGACCGTGACATGTGTGTAGATCTGAGTCGTCGACAGCGTAGCGTGACCGAGTAACTCCTGTACGTAACGAAGGTCGGCCCCGCCCTCGAGCAGATGGGTGGCCGCGGCGTGCCGCAGGCCGTGCGGTCCGGTGTCCGCGACGCCCGGCACTGCGCCGATCGCGCGATGCACGACGGTCCGGGCGACCCGGGGGTCCAGGCGCCCGCCACGGACGCCGAGCAGCAGCGCCGGGGGCGATTCGGCGGTCACCAGCGCCGGCCGCCCGCTCACCCGCCAGCGGTGCAGGACGCGTGCTGCCGGGACGCCGAACACGACGGTCCGCTCGCGGTCGCCCTTGCCCAGCACCCGCAGCGTACGGGTGCTCTCGTCGACGTCGTCCACGTCGAGGCCGCACAGCTCCCCGACCCGGATGCCGGTGGCGTAGAGCAGCTCCAGGACCAGCAGGTCACGCAGGGCCTCCGGGGTGTCCTCGGCCGCGCCGGAGGTCGCCGCGTCCAGCACCGCGGACGCCTGACCGGCGTCGAGCACCTCCGGCAGGACGGTGCCGGCGCGCGGGGAACCGAGCCGGACCGCCGGGTCGGTCACGAGACGTCCGGTCCGCACCGCCCAGGCTCCGAACGTGCGGGCGGCGGCGGCCCGCCGGGCCAGGGTGGCCCGTCCGGCCCCGGCCGCGTGGGTCTGCGTCAGACGCTCGCGCAGGTGCGCCAGGTCCAGCGCCGAGAGGGCGGGCAGGCCCCGGAGCAGGTCCGCCAGGTCCGACCGGTAGCCGCGGACGGTGTGCCGGGAGCGGCCGCGCTCGTGCGTGAGGTGCTCGGCGAACGCCTCGACCGCCGCAGCGACGTCCGTGGCCAGGGCGGGAACGTCCGTGGCCGGGGCGGGTTCGCTCATGTCGGCGACCCTGCGCGCACGCCGCGGCGTTATCAAGCACCGCCACGCCCGGCGTCATCGCCGGGCCGCCGGTGCCGGTCGTTGCCAGAGACCGTGGACGTACTCGGCCAGCCCCCGTTCCTCGAGCCCGATCAGCGCGGCCCGGACGGCCTCGGGCGCCAGCCCCGACTCCTCGGTCAGCCGCTCGACCGGCCACGCGGCCCGCGCGGGGAGCGCGTCGTGCACGGCCGCGGCGTCCGGGTCCAGGTCGTCGGTCGGACGCCGGGGCCGGTCCGGCGGTGCGGCCAGGTCCACTCCGAGGCGACCGATCGTCTCCAGCACGTGCGCCGGACGCCCGACGAGCTCCGCCCCGGCGCGGACCAGCTCGTGACAGCCGACCGACATCGCCGAGGTGACCGGTCCGGGCACCGCCATCACCGGGCGGCCCAGGGCCCGGGCGTCGGAGGCGGTGCGCTGCGAACCGCTGCGCGCGCCGGCCTCGACGACCACACAGCCTCCGCCCATCGCGGCGAGCAGGCGGTTGCGCACCAGGAACCGGTGCCGGGCCGGCACCGCACCGGGCGGGTACTCGCTGACGATCGCGCCGGCCGCGGCGATCCGTTCGAGCAGGGTCTCGTGCGCCGCGGGGTAGGCGCGGTCCGGGCCGCAGGCCAGCACGGCCAGGGTGGGCCCGCCCGCCGCGAGCGCGCCCCGGTGCGCGGCGGCGTCGATGCCGAACGCGGCGCCGGAGATCACGGTGACCCCGGCGCCGGCCAGCACGGACCCGAGCTCGGCGGCGGCGTGCGTGCCGTACCCGGTCGCGGCCCGCGATCCGACGATCGACACGGCCAGGTCGCAGAGGTCCGACAGGGCCCGGGTGCCGCGCACCCAGAGCGCGACCGGTGGAGCGAGCTCCGACTTCTCCAGCGCCCCCCGGGAGCCGAACGCGGTGAACGCCCAGGCCGGCCACTCCGCGTCCTCGGGGACGAGCAGCCGCGCCCCTGCGGCGTGGGCCGCCTCGAGATCGGCGTCGGCGCGGTCGTGTGCGCGGCGGGCCGCGACCTTGCCGACCAGCGGCCCGGAGATCTGACCGCGGCGGATCCGCTCGGCCGCCTCGACCGGCCCGCACTCGCGGACGAGGTCGACGACCTCCCGGCACGGTGGCTCGGCCACCCGCAGCAGGTAGGCACGGGCGCGCAGGACCTCGGCCGGGACCTCCTCGCGGCCGGCCGCGAGGCCCGTCGTCGTGGCGCTCATGCCGCACTCCGTTCCCGGAAGTACAGGGCTCCGGTGACCATGTCCCGGTCCGGCCGGTCGGCTCCCGCGATGTCGGCCATGGTCCAGGCGACCCGCAACGCCCGGTCGGCGCCGCGGGCCGACAGCTGTCCGGCCTCCATCCGTCTCTGCAGCGGCTCGATGACCGGCGCCGGCAGCGCGAAGCGGGTGCGCAGCACCGTGCCGGGGACGTCGCCGTTGCAGCGCCACCCGTAGCCCGACCACCGCTCGGCGGCGGCGTCACGGGCGTCGAGGACCCGTTTGCGCACCACCGCGGTGCACTCCCCCGGCTCGTCGGCTCCCGCGCCCAGGACGGTGACCGGGTGCATCGCCACCCGCAGGTCCACCCGGTCGAGCAACGGTCCGGAGAGCCGGCCGAAGTAGCGGCGGCGGACGTTCACCGGGCAGATGCAGTCCCGGTCGTTGGCCGGCGCGCAGGGACACCGGTTGGCCGCCAGCACCAGCTGGAACCGGGCCGGGTACCGGACGGTGCCCTCGGCCCGGGCCAGCCGGACCTCCCCCTCCTCCAGCGGGGTGCGCAGGGCGTCGAGCAGGTGTGGCGGCCAGTGCGGGGTCTCGTCGACGAACAGCACGCCCCGGTGCGCCAGCGACACCGCCCCGGGACGGGCGACCCGGCTACCGCCGCCGAGCAGTGCCGCCGCCGAGGCCGAGTGGTGCGGCGCGACGAACGGCGCGAGCGTGCTCAGCGGCGCGTCGGTGCCCAGGCGCCCGGCGACCGACCGGATCCCGGCCAGCTGCAACGCCTCCGTCCGGTCGAGCTCCGGCAGCAGGCCGACGATCCGCTGGGCCAGCATCGTCTTGCCGGTGCCGGGCGGGCCGACCATCAACATGTGGTGCCCGCCCGCCGCGGCGATCTCGAGGGCCCGGCGCGCGTCCGGCTGCCCGACGACGTCGGCGAGCTCGGGCATCTCCGGGCGCTCGGAGTCCGGGGGCGCCGGCTCCGGGCGGTCGAGTCCCACGTCGCCGTCCAGCCATCCCAGGACCTGGGACAACGAGTCCGCGCCGTACACGTCTAGGCCGTCGACCAGGGCGGCCTCGGGCAGCGCGGCCATCGGGACGACCACCCGGGCCAGCCCGGCCGCGCGGGCCGCCAGCAGGCAGGGCAGTACCCCGCGCACCGGGCGGATCCGCCCGTCCAGGGCGAGCTCGCCGAGCAGCGCCGTGCCGTCGAGCCGGTCCCGGCGCACCGCCCCCGCCGCGGCGAGCACCGCGCAGGCCAGAGCGGTGTCGAACCCGCTGCCGGTCTTGCGCAGGGTCGCCGGGGACAGCGCGAGGATGATCCGTTCGTTCGGCCAGTTCCGCCCGGAGTGCACGACCGCGGAGCGGACCCGGTCCTTGGACTCCTGCAATGACGCGTCCGGGAGACCGAGCAGGTGCACCCCGGGCATCCCGCCGCCGAGCGCGGCCTCGATCTCCACCGGGACGCCGTCGACGCCGTCCACCGCGACCGACCACACACGCGCGAGGCCGCCCATCAGAACGCCGCCGGGAAGTGGGCGATGGTGGTCTCGCGGCCCGGTGGCATCAGCACTGCCACGATGTCGAACCGGATCTCCACCCAGCCCACGTGGTGCACGGCCATCCAGGCCCGCGCCAGCCGCCGGATCCGGCGGGCCTTCCGTTCGGTGACCGCCTCCGCGGGTTCGCCGAACCCGACGCCGGAGCGGGTCTTCACCTCGCACACGACGAGCCGGTACTCGGGGTCGGTCGCGACGATGTCCAGCTCGCCCTCGCGGCACCGCCAGTTCCGCGACAGCACCACCATCCCGTGCGCGTCGCGCAGGTACTCGGCGGCGGTGTCCTCACCGCGCCGGCCCAGATCGTCCTTCGCTGCCATGGGAGCAACGATCGCGCCCACCGGCCCCGCCGCACCGGCGAATCGAGAACTGTGGATGCGCGCGACGGGTTGGGGACAATCCCGCCCGGGCGAACGGTCGCACCGGGCGAACCGTCGGTGGCCCGTGCTTCGATCAGGCCCCGAAGGTGTCGGTCTCCGGCAGCCGCAGGTCCGGCGTGTCCAGCTCCTCGATGTTGACGTCCTTGAACGTCACGACCCGCACGTTCTTCACGAACCGCGCCGGCCGGTACATGTCCCACACCCACGCGTCCGACATCCGGACCTCGAAGTAGACCTCGCCGTCGGCGTTGCGCGGGGCCACGTCGACGGAGTTCGCCAGGTAGAAGCGGCGCTCGGTCTCCACGACGTAGGAGAACTGGGCGACGATGTCGCGGTACTCCTTGTAGAGCGTGAGCTCCATCTCGGTCTCGTACTTCTCGAGATCCTCGGCGCTCACTGGCCTGCCCCTCCCGTGACGCTGTCCATCGGTTCGCGGAGACCGGCGAGCTCCGCCGGGTCCCCCTCGTCCACGTCGTCGGACGGGAAGGACCCGTCCACCTCCGACGCCGACCCATTGTGGACCAGCCCGGGCATACCGCCGCGCCCGGCCACCGCGGCCACGTTCGCGAACGAGAACCGGTGGTCGTCGCAGGGCCCGAGCGCGGTCAGCGCGGCCTCGTGCTCCGGGGTGCAGTAGCCCTTGTGCACGGCGAACCCGTAGCCCGGACGGACGCCGTCGAGCTCGACCATCAGGCGGTCCCGGGTCACCTTCGCCAGGACCGAGGCCGCGGCGACGCACGCCGCGACCCGGTCGCCCTTGGGCACGGCCAGGGCCGGGCGTCCGAAGCCGCGCACCGCGAACCCGTCGGTGAGCACGTAGCCCGGTGGCGCGGACAGCCCCGCCACGGCCCGGCGCATGCCCTCGATGTTGGCGATGTGCACCCCGCGCCGGTCGACCTCGGGCGAGGGTATGACCACCACGGCGAGGTCGACGGCGCGGCGCGCGATCACCTCGAACCACCGGTCCCGGGCGGCCGCGGTGAGCAGCTTGGAGTCGGTCAGCCCGTCGAGCGCCTTCGCGTCCGACGGGCGCAGCACGCACGCCGCGACGACGAGCGGCCCGGCGCTCGCACCGCGCCCGGCCTCGTCGACCCCGGCGACCGGGCCGAGCCCGTAGCGCTGCAGGGTCGTCTGCAACGTCCAGCTGCCGGAGTCGCGCACGACCGCACGCGGCGGACGCAGCGACCCGGGCAGGAGCTGGGCGGGCCTGCGTGGGCGGCGCGCCGGCATCCGGCGCGGCCGCGGGGTGGGAACCGGCACCGCTCTCCCGGTCAGGATCTCGTGCGCCACCGGTTCCGGCGGCGCGTCACGGGCAGGAACCGCTCGTCCTCGGCACGGTGGCGCAGGCTGCGCCGCCTGCTCAGGGCGAACGGGAAGGTCCCCATCATGCCGAGCGCCAGCGGCGCCCCGGCCGGGAGCCCACCGGGAGCGGTGGTCCCCTCCGGCCCCATGGCGGTCTGGGTGGTCGTCTGCGGGTCGATCGCGTCGACCCAGCCGAACCGGTCGAACGGCAGCACGATCAGGCGCACCTTGCCGATCACGTTCTCCTCCGGCACCGGGCCGTGCCCGGACGCCCGCGAGTCGGCCGAGTTGTTGCGCGAGTCGCCCATCATCCACATCTCGCCGTCGGGCACCGTGATCGGCCCGAACGGGATCTGCCGGGCCGGGCCGGCCTCGGGCAGGTAGTAGATGTAGGGCTCGTCGAGCGGCTGCCCGTCGACCATCACCTGGTTGAGCGCGTCGCAGCAGGCCACGGTCTGGCCTCCGACGGCGATCACCCGCTTGACGAAGTCCTTCTCGTCCGGCGGGGACAGCCCGACCAGCGAGCCCGCCATCTGCAGCCCCTGCATCAGCGCGTTCGACGGCGGCTCGACCTCGAACTCCGAGTCCGACCAGCTGTCCGGGCCACGGAACACCACGACGTCACCGGGCTTGATGTCGGTGAAGTTGTAGGTGACCTTGTCGACCAGCACCCGGTCGTTCGTGCAGCCGGTGCAGCCGTGCAGCGTCGTCTCCATCGACCCGGACGGGATGACGAAGACCTTGGCCACGAACGTCGAGATCAGGAACGTGAGGACCAGCGCCACGCCGACCAGCAGCGGCAGCTCCTTCCAGAACGACATCGGCTTCTTGCCGCCGCCCTCGTCGTCGCCACCGCCACCGCCGGACTTCTTGCGGCCCGATGTCAGCGCCGCGAGCTTCCCCGCGATCCCGGCCGGTCCGCTGCGCTTCCCCGCGCGCGGACCGTCGGCGTCACCGGTGGTCGTGGACCCCTCCTCGTCCGCCCCGGGGGAGCCGGCGAGCGCCGCGGCGCCGCCGTCCCCGGGGGCGCCGTCCCCGGGGCCGGGCCGCACGGGGTCGCGTGCCCGCGCCGTGCCGTCCTCGTCGGTCGGCCCGGCCGGCGGCTCGTGCGCGCGGCCACGGCCACGCGCAGGCGCGGCGCGGTGGCGCCGCGACGGCAATGCGGTCGTGTCCTGTGTCGCGACACCGGCGTCCGCGTCCGCGACGTCGGGTGCCCCCACACCGGAACCAGCAACACCGGAACTCACAACGCCGGGGTTCACAGCCCCGGGGCTCACAGCGCCGGGAACGGCGGTGGCCGGGTTCGCGGCCTCCGGGGCCGACGGCCGACGGACCGGATCGGCGTCGCGGCGCACGCGTGACGTGCGGTCGCCGACGGGGCGCCCGTCCTCGGGGCGTCCGTCCGGGCGTCCCTCCGGACGTCGCGGGGCGGCCGCGCCGGGTCGGCCGTAGCCTCCGGCCGGTCCACCGTGCTCGGCGCGCGACGGCGCGCCGCGCGGATCGCCGGAGTCGGGCCGGGTACGGCGCGGGTCCGGCGCGTCAGCGGGGTACGGCGCGTCACCGGGGTACGGCGCGTCACCGAGGTACGGCGCGTCACCGGGGTAAGAGGGCTGGGGCCGGCCACGCCGCCGGGCCGGCTCGTCACCGGTGTACTCGGCCGGTTCGGGCGCGCGGCGACGACCGGTCGGCTCGTCCGGACGCGCGGGCGGCAGCACGGGCTCCGCGACGCGGCGACGCGGCGGGGGCCCTTCCGAGGGCCGCGGGTCCGCGGCGCGGCGGTGTGCGGTGGGCTCGTCGGGGTAGGGCCGCTGGTCGTACGCGGGGTCCTGCATGCGGCGGCGGCCGGTGCGGCCGGCCCCGTTCTGCTCCGCGGGCGGTCGCGCCT
>NZ_JADQDD010000261.1 GCF_019263595.1 Pseudonocardia sp. KRD291
AGCGAGGGGACCCCTCGGGACGCGGCTCAGGCGGTCTTGCGGGGGGCGCGCTTGCGGGTGGTGGTCTTCGTCCCGGTGTCGCTCTTGTCGTCGTCGGCCGTGTCCTCGGTCTTCTTCGCGCGGGAGCGGGTCGTGCCCGCGGCCGGGGTCTTGCGGCGGGTGGTGGACTTCTTCTCGCCGCCCCCGGTGTCGGAGCCGCCCCCGGTGTCGGACCCGGTCCCCGTGTCGTCCGCGGAGTCGGTCTTCGCGGAGTCGGTCTTCGACGAGCCGGTCTTCGAGCCGGAGCCACCGGACTTCGACCCGCGCGCGGCGTCGACGCTGGCCTGCAGGGCGGAGAGCAGGTCGCTCATCGAGTCGGCGCCGTCGTCGCGCTTCTCCGCGGCCGGGGCCGGGCGCGCGTCGCCGTGCTCCTTCTTGGACTCGATCAGCTCGACGACGGCGTCGCGGTAGTCGTCGTGGAACTCGGCCGGGTCGAAGTCCGCGCCCATGCTCTCCACCAGCGACGACGCCATCTGCAGCTCCTGGGGGCGCAGCTCGACGTCGGTGTCGAGGATGTCGAACTCGGGCTCGCGCACCTCGTCCGGCCAGAGCATCGTCTGCAGCACGATCGCCTTGCCGCGCACGCGGAGCAGCGCGATCGTCTCGCGCTGGCGCAGGGCGACCTTGACCACGGCCATCCGGTCGGTCTCGGTCAGCGCCTCGCGCAGCAGCGCGTAGGGCTTGGCCGCCTTCGTCTCCGGCTCCAGGAAGTAGCTCTTGTCGAACAGCAGGGGGTCGATCTGGTCGGCCGGGACGAACTCGATCACGTCGATCTCGTGGCCGGTGGCGGTCGGCAGCGAGTTCAGGTCGTTCTCGTCGAGGGTGATCAGCTCGCCGTCCGGGGTCTCGTAGCCCTTGACGATGTCCGCGTACTCGACCTCTTCGCCGCACACCTGGCAGGTCCGCTTGTAGCGGATCCGGCCGCCGTCGGGCCCGTGGACCTGGTGGAACCGCACGTCGTGGTTCGTCGTGGCCGAGTACACCTTGATCGGCACGCTGACCAGGCCGAACGACACGGCCCCGCTCCAGATGGCACGCATGGCGCGATTCCCCCTCCCGCGGGCCGGACGCGCTTCGGTACTCCGGTTCCGGCCCGGCGGTGACAGCATGACGGGGTGTTGCCCATGCTCGCCACCCCCGGACCCCTCCCGACCGGGGACGACTGGCTGTTCGAGGTCAAGTGGGACGGCATGCGGGTGGTCGCCGACGTCGCCGACGGGACCCTCGGACTGGCCACCCGCACCGGTCGCGACGTGACCGCGAACTTCCCGGAGCTGGCCGGTATCGCCGAGCTGGCCCCGGACGTCGTGCTGGACGGGGAGGTCGTGCTGCTCGACGGCGGCGTGCCCAGCTTCGCCGCTCTGGCGCACCGGATGCACGCCGCCGTGTCGCCGTCGGTGGCGACCGCCCGCCCGGTCACGTTCATGGTGTTCGACGTGCTGCGTCTCTACGGGGTCGACCTGACCGACCGTCCGCTCGCCGAGCGCCGGGCCACCCTGGACCGCCTCGACCTCGACGGGCTGGACACCGTCGCGTCGTCACCGCTGTACCCGGACGGGGCGGCCCTGCTCGCGGTGACCGGCGAGCGCGGGATGGAGGGCGTGGTGGCCAAACGTGCCGACTCGGTCTACCGCGCGGGGCGGCGCAGCCCGAGCTGGGTCAAGGTCACCCACCGGTACTCGCAGAGCTGCCTGGTCGGTGGCTGGCGTGAGGAGCGCACCGGCGGACGGCGGATCGGCGCGCTGCTGCTCGGCGTCCCCGGCGACGACGGCCGGCTCGAGTTCGCCGGCCGCGTCGGGTCCGGGCTGGCAGGCGCGGCGGTGCAGCAGGTGCTGGCCGAGCGCCTGGCCCCGGTGACGTCGGCGACCTCACCGTTCGGTGCGGACGTGCCGCGGGTGGATCAGAGCGGCGCGCACTGGAGCGAGCCGCTGGTCGTCGTCGAGGTCGCGCACCTGGGCTGGACCGCCGCCGGGCGGCTGCGCCAGCCCGTGTTCCGCGGGGTCCGCGACGACGTCGAGCCGGCGGAGGTCCGGCGCGAGCGGGGGTGAGCCGAGCGCCGGCCCCCGGTCCCCGGGCAGGGGTCAGGCCTTCCAGGGCTCCACGACGTCGCCGCGCCGGCCCAGGTCGCGCAGCTCGGCGAGGACCGCGTCCGGGTCGTCGCCGTCCAGGGCCACCGGAAGGGCCAGCGGGTCCCGGGTGGACGCCCAGCGCTGACGGCCCTCGTAGCCGTTCGTCACCGTCGCGGCGAGGCCGCCGGTGGAGGCGAGCGAGCCGCGCATCGCGCCGAGCCTGCCCAGCGCGTCGTCGACGGCGGCCAGCAGCGCGCTCCGGTTGCCCTCGCACATCGCGAGCACCAGCTCCGGGCGGGTGCCGGCGACCCGGGTGCCGTCGGCGAACGAGCTGGCGGCCAGCGACAGCGCGAGGTCGTCGCCCTGCCCGCCCGCGCCGACCGCGGAGAGCACCGCGGCGAACAGGTGCGGCAGGTGTGAGATCTTCGCGACGGCCAGGTCGTGCTCGTCGGATGCGGCTGGGACGACCCGCGCCCCGCACGTCCAGGCCAGCTCCGCGACGTCGCGCCAGACCTCGAGATCCAGGCCGTCGTCGGCGGCGACGACCCACGCGGCGCCGTCGAACAGGTCCGGGCTGCCGGCGGCCCAGCCGGACTCGGCGGTGCCGGCCATCGGGTGCCCGCCCACGTACCGGGCCTGCGGCGCGTGCTCGGCGACGGCGTCGGCGACGGCGCCCTTCACGCTGATCGCGTCGGTCAGACGGCAGTCCGGCGCGATCTCGTCGACCCGCGCCAGCACCGCGTCCAGCGCCGTCAGCGGGACCGCGACGACGACCAGCGCGTCGGCCTCGGCGGCCCGGCGCAGTGCGGCGTCGGTGTCGGTGGTGACGTCGAAACCGTCGGCGACGGCGGCCGCCGCGGTGGGGTCGGAGGCCGCGGTGCCCCACGCGTCGCGCCCGTCGCGGACGGCCGCCCGCAGCACGGATCCGCCGATCAGACCGGTTCCCAGCACGCACACCGCTCGCATGCCGACGAGGGTAGAGCGCGCCCGCCGGGCCGGTCCGTGCGGTGCGGCCGGAGCCGCCCGGGTCATGGCCCCCCGGGTCAGGGCCGGATGCTCAGCGTCCGCACGTGCCCGTCGCCGGTGAAGGTGAACCGGAAGGTGAGCGCGACCGGGCTGCCCGGGAAGTCGCCGGCGATCTCGGTATGAGCGGCGTGCCCGCCGTCGTGGTCGACGATCTCGCGGACGGTGTAGGTGACCGGGGGCGCGCCGTGCCGCCAGGCCCGGACGGCGGCGAGGCCGTGGTGCTCGTGGCCCTCGTCCTCGACCACGGCGTCCGCGGCGAACTGGTCGAGGTAGGCGTCGGTGTCCGCGCCGGCGGCGAGGTCGAAGTAGCGGTGGACGAGATCGGTCGTTCCGGTCATGGCGTGCTCCCTGATGTCGTGGATGGTGCTGGACGGTGCGAGGGTCAGACCGTGGGGACGGTGCCGCCGTCGATCACGAACTCGGCGCCGTTGACCGACCCGGCGCGGTCGGAGACCAGGAACGCGATGAGCTCGGCGGCCTCGGCGGGCGAGGCGGGACGCCCGATCGGGATGCCGCCCAGGGAGTCCATGACCTGCTTCAACGCGGCGGCGCGGTCGATGCCCTGCCCGTCGGAGATGCGCTGCACCAGACCGTCGGCGCCGTCGGTGCGCACGAAGCCGGGGGCGACGGTGTTGACCCGGACCCCGGACGGCCCGACCTCGTTGGCCAGGCCCTTGCTGTAGGTGGTCAGGGCCGCCTTCGCGGCGGCGTAGCCGAGGGTGGCCTCGAACAGCGGCATCCGGCGCTGGATGGACGTGACGTGCACGACCGCGCCGGACCCGGCCGCGACCATCGCCGGGACCAGCGCGCGGTCCAGCCGGACGGCGCCGAGCAGGTTCGTGTCCAGGTCGGCCTGCCACTGCTCGTCGTCGAGTGCGGCGAACCCGCCCGGCCCGGCGTGCGACCCGCCGACGGTGTTGACCAGGATGTCCAGGGTCCCCCAGCGCTCGGTCACCCGGCGCGCCACCGCTGCGGCCCCGGCGGGCGTGCTGACGTCGGCGGCGACGAACGCGGCCGGGCCGCCCGGGCCGTCCGGCGCGTTCCGGGCGGTGGTCAGGACGTCGGCGCCTGCGGCGGCGAGGCGGGCCACCACGGCGGCGCCGATGCCGCGGCTGCCCCCGGTCACCAGCGCCCGCCGTCCGGCGAGCGAGTCGGAGATCGCGGTGTCGGTCATGTGGTGCTCCTCGTGCGGTCGGTGGCGTGCTGTGGAACCGACCCTGTGCCCTGCCGGCGGGGGAGGGTCCAGATCCGTGACCCTCCCCCCGGGGGAGGCTCCACACTGTCCGGGTGCGGCAGGAATCGAGAGCGGGACGGCTGGGCATCGGCGACTTCTCGCGGATGACGCACCTGTCGGTGAAGACGCTGCGGCGCCACCACGAGTCCGGGCTGCTGGAGCCGGCCGAGGTCGACGACGCGACCGGCTACCGGTACTACCGGCCCGAGCAGATCGCGGCGGCGCAGATGATCCACCGGCTGCGCGAGCTGGACATGCCGGTGCGCGAGATCGGGGAGCTGCTGTCCACCCCGGACCCGGACCGGCGCGCCGACCTGGTGGCCGGGCACCTGGCCCGGCTGGAGGCGCAGCTGGCGCGCACGCACACGGCGGTGACCTCGCTGCGCAGGCTGCTCGCTCCCGACCCGGAACCGCTGCAGGTGCGCAGGCTGGTCCGCCCCCGGGCGGTCGTCGCGGCGGTACGCGGCACGGTCGCCCGGGCCGACGTGCTCGGCTGGTACGCCGGCGCCGCGGCCGAGCTGGACGCCGTGCTCGCGGCCGGCGGCCGCGTTCCCACCGGCCCGCCCGGGAGCCTGTTCGACTCCGCCCTGCAGACCGACGACGTCGGCGAGCTGGCGGTCTACCTGCCGGTCGGCGACCCACCGCGTTCCGGGCGGATCGCGCCGCTGGTCCTCCACGAGACCGAGCTGGCGGTGGCGGTGCACCGCGGCGAGCACTCCGACATCGACGTCACCTACGGCGAGCTCGGCCGCTGGGTGGACCGGCACGCGCTCGCGATCGCCGGTCCGGTGCACGAGACCTACCTGGTCGGGCCGCGCGACACCCCGGACCCGTCGGGGTGGCGCACCGAGATCGGCTGGCCGGTCCTGGCCATCTCGCCCGGATGAGGGCCCGCGCGGATCAGGCGACGCCCTCGATGACCGCCGCGGCCCGGAGCACGGGGGAGACGTCCGTGCCGACGGCCGCGACCTGCATCCCGGCCGGCAGCCCGTCGGACGGCAACGCGGCCGGTACCGAGACAGCCGGGCGGTCGGTCAGGTTGAACGGACTGGTCAGCGCCAGCATCGACGTCCGGACGTGCGCCGTCGTGCCGTCCGGGAGGGGGACCTCCTCGGCGCCGATCGGGGTGGCGCGCAGGCGGGTGGTCGCGGACAGGAGCATGTCCACCCGGGCGCCGAGGTGGGCCAGCAGGTCGTCGCCGAGACGGCGGCGGGCCCGCTGCGCGGCCACGTAGGCGTGCGCGGGTGTCCCGGTCTGTGCGTCCAGCCGGTCCCGGGTGGCGGGCTGGTACTCGTCGCGGCGGCTCTCGAACCACTCCCGGTGCGTCGCGTAGGCCTCGGCACCACAGATCGTCGGATACGTCGCGGCCAGCTCCTCGATACCGGGGGTGCGGACCGCGACCACCTCGGCGCCGGCGCGGTCCAGCGCGTCGGCGGCCGCGGTGACGGCGGCGGCCAGCACCGGGTCGTGCGGGCGCCAGTAGTCGTCCTCGGCCACCCCGACCCGGAGCCCGCGCACGTCGTCACGACCACCGCCGGCGCCGGTGAGCGCGTCCCAGGCGAGCCCGACCGACGCGACGTCCGGGGCCAGCAGCCCGACCGTGTCGAACGACTCCGCCAGCGCGAACACCCCGTCACCGGGCAGGGCGCCGCGGCACGGCTTGAGCCCGACGACGCCGCACAGCGCGGCCGGGGTGCGCACGCTCGCCCCGGTGTCGGTGCCGACCGTCAGCGCCAGGTGCCCGGCCGCGAGCGCCGCGGCCGACCCGGACGACGAGCCGCCGGTGATCCGCGCGAGGTCGTGCGGGTTGTGCGCCGGGCCGGTCGCCGCGGCGTCGCCGGTCGGGCCGTAGGCGAACTCGTGGGTGTGTAGCTTGCCGACGATCACCGCCCCGGCCGCGCGCAGCCGGGCGACGATCGGCGCGTCCGCGGCCGCCGGGGGCGCGTCGGCGAGGATCCGGGACCCGCAGCGGGTGGGTAGCCCGGCCACGTCGACGAGGTCCTTGATCCCGACCGCGACGCCGTGCAGCCGCCCGGCCCGGTCGCCGCGCCGCGACGCCTCGGTGAGCTCGGCCGCGCGCCGGCGGGCGCCCTCGGCGTCCAGGGTGACCACCGAGTTCGTGGTGTCGCCGGAGAGCCGCTCCAGCACGTCCTCGACGTGGGCGGACGGGGTGAGCGTGCCGTCGTGCAGTGCGCGGACCAGGTCGGGAAGGGAGAACACGCGCCCAGCCTCCCAGCTGCGTCCGCTCTCAGCCGCTCAGCGCGGCCAGCGCCAGGCCGGCGTGGACCGCGACCCCGGACGGGAGCGCGGACTCGTCGAACACGACCCGGTTGGAGTGGTTCGGCGGCGCGGTCTCCGCAGCGACGCCCGCCGGGCGCCCGCCGAGGAAGGCCAGCGCGCCCGGCACCCGTCGCAGCACGTAGGAGAAGTCCTCGGCCCCCATGATCGGGGCCTGCATCGGGGTGCACCGCGGCGCGCCGAGCACCTTCGCGCCGACCCGGGCCAGCGACTCCGCCGCGCCGGGGTCGTTCACCGTCACCGGGTAGCCGGGCACGATCTCGACCTCCGCGGTGCAGTCGTGGGCCAGCGCGAGGTGGCGGCACACCCGGTCGATCTCGGTGTGCAGCTGCGCGCGGACCGGTTCGGACAGCGTCCGCAGCGTGCCCTCGAGCTGCGCGGTCTCCGGGATGATGTTGTCCGTGGTCCCGGCGGTGATCCGGGCGATCGTGAGGACGGCCGGGTCGTGCGGGCCGATCCGGCGGGTCAGCATCGTCTGCAGCGCGCCGACCATCGCCGCCGCGGCCGGCACCGGGTCGCACGCGTCCTGTGGTGCCGAGGCGTGCCCGCCGCGGCCGGTGACGGTGACGCGCAGGACGTCGGCCGCGGCCATGATCGCGCCGGGGCGGTGGTGCAGCTCCCCGGAGGGCAGCGTGGAGGAGATGTGCAGCGCGAACGCCGCCTCCGGTTCGCCGGCCGGGCCGGAACGCTCGAGCAGGCCCTCCTCGATCATGTGCCGCGCCCCGTGGAAGCCCTCCTCGCCGGGCTGGAACATCAGCAGCACCCGTCCGGCGAGGCGGTCGCGGTCCTCGGCGAGCAGGCGCGCGGCCGAGGCCAGCATCGCGACGTGCGTGTCGTGCCCGCAGGCGTGCATCGCACCGTCGACCTCGGAGGCGAAGCCGAGACCGGTGTCCTCCTGCAGCGGCAGCGCGTCCATGTCGCCGCGCAGCAGCACCGTCGGCCCGGGCCGGGCGCCCTCGATCACCCCGACCACGGAGCTGCAGGACCCGCCCAGGTGCACGGTGATCGGGAGGTCGGCCAGGGCGTCCCGGACGGCGTCGCGGGTGGCGGGCAGGTCGAGGCCGAGCTCGGGTCGCCGGTGCAGCGCACGGCGCAGTGCCACGGTGCGCGGCTGCACCGCCTGGGCCCGGCCGAGCAGGCCCACCGGAAGGTCCCGGACGGACGACGGGGTGATCGGCATGCCCCGATGGTGTCAGTGTGACGGGCCATACCCTGATGTGGCGTGGACCACAATGGCCGCAACGACGTACCGTGGGCCCGTGCCCACGCAGAGCGTCGAAGTCGCCCCGGACAAGCGGGAAGCCGCCCTGCCCGGATTCGCGGTGGCCGCGATCCGGGAGGAGGGTCGCTGGCGCTGCGTCCGGCTGGCCGCCGGCGTGCTGGAGGACCTCGACGCGGCGATCACGGCGCTGCGCGGGCTGCGCTCGCAGGGAGCGGTGATCGGGCTGCTCGACGTGGACGACGAGTTCTTCGTTCTGCTGCGCCCGGGCCCCGGCGGCGTCCGGCTGCTGCTCTCCGACGCGGTCGCCGCGCTGGACTACGACGTCGCCGCGGACGTGCTGGACCTGCTGCGCATCGAGCTCCCGCCGGACGACGACGCGCTCGACGACCCGTGGCCCGAGGGCGACCTGGGCATCCTGTCCGATTTCGGCCTCCCCCCGGACGAGCTGGAGGTCCTGGTCGGGGACCCGGACCTCTACCCGGACGAGCAGCTGGAGTCGATCGCGCGCCGTCTCGGGTTCGCCGACTCGCTCGACGAGGCCGTCGGCCGCTGAGCCACCGGCCCGTCTTTCCCCGCCCGTGCACGCCCTGCCCTCCGACGAGGCCGTGCTGCGCCGCGCGTTGAGCGTGGCCGGCGACGCCGCGCGCACCGGTGACGTCCCGATCGGTGCGGTGGTCCTCGCCGCGGACGGCACCGAGCTGGCCGCCGCCTGCAATGCGCGCGAGGCGCTCGGCGACCCCACCGCACATGCGGAGGTGCTGGCGTTGCGCGCCGCGGCCGCGGTCGTGGGCGAGTGGCGCCTGGAGGGCACGACGCTCGCGGTGACCGTCGAACCCTGCACGATGTGCGCGGGGGCGATCGGCCTGGCCCGGGTCGCGCGGGTGGTGTTCGGCGCCTGGGAGCCGAAGACGGGCGCGGCCGGCTCGCTGTGGGACGTCCTGCGCGACCGGCGCCTGACGCACCGGCCGGAGGTCGTGGGCGGGGTGT
>NZ_JADQDD010000262.1 GCF_019263595.1 Pseudonocardia sp. KRD291
CCGCCATGGCTGCTCGTCGGACACCAGCGTCAGCGGAACGGGTGTCTCCCGGAGGTGCGCCGGCGCAGCGGGAACCCACACCGCCCGTCGGCGTGGCCGACATCGAGGCCGCGCGGTCGTTGCTCGAGGGGGTCGTGCGGGTCACTCCGATGGCCGGTGCCCGGGCGCTGAGTGAGCTGGCCGGGGCCCCGGTGTGGCTCAAGTGCGAGAACCTCCAGCGCACCGGCTCGTTCAAGATCCGTGGCGGGTACACCCGAATCGCGCGGCTGACCGCGGCCGAGCGCGAGCACGGGGTGGTCGCGGCGAGCGCCGGGAACCACGCCCAGGGCGTCGCGCTGGCCGCGCGGCTGCTCGGGGTCACCGCGACGGTGTTCATGCCCGAGCGGGCCGCACTGCCCAAGGTCGACGCGACCCGCGGCTACGGCGCGGCGGTGCAGCTGCGCGGCGAGACGGTCGACGACGCGGTCGCCGAGGCCACCGCGTTCGCCCGGGAGACCGGCGCGGTGTTCGTGCACCCGTTCGACCACCCGGACATCATCGCCGGGCAGGGCACGGTCGGCCTGGAGATCCTCGAGCAGGTCCCGGACGTGGCCACCGTGCTCGTCGCGGCCGGCGGCGGTGGGCTGCTCGGCGGCGTCGCGGCCGCGGTCCGGGCCCGGCGTCCGGGCGTGCGGATCGTCGGGGTGCAGGCCGAGGACGCGGCGGCCTGGCCGGCCTCGCTCGCGGCGGGGGAGCCGGTCGCGTTGACGGGGATGCGCACGATCGCCGACGGGATCGCGGTCGGACGTCCGGGCGACATCACGTTCGGCCAGGTCAGCGCACTGATCGACGAGCTGGTGACGGTCGGGGAGGACGCGTTGTCCCGGGCGCTGGTGCACTGCCTGGAACGGGCCAAGATGGTCGTCGAGCCGGCCGGGGTGGCGGCGGTCGCGGCGCTGATGGAGGAACCGCGCCGGTGGCCCGGGCCGATCGTGGCGGTGCTCTCCGGCGGCAACGTGGACCCGCTGGTGATGCTGCACGTGATCCAGCACGGCCTGGTCGCCGCCTCGCGCTACCTGACGCTGCGGGTGCAGGTGCCGGACCGGCCGGGGTCGCTGGCCTCGCTGCTGGCCCGGGTCGGCGAGCTGGGCGCCAACGTCACCGACGTCGCGCACTCCCGGGTCAGCGGTGCCGTGCCGGTCGGGGAGGTCGAGGTCGAGCTGAGCCTGGAGACCCGCGGCGTCGAGCACCGCGACCGGATCGTCGCCGACCTCGAGACGAGCGGGCACATCGTGACCGTCACCGGGGGCGGGTGACCGACCGGAACGGGCCCGGCCGCGAACGGCCGGGCCCGTAGGCGTGCGATCAGGGGAGGCCCCTCAGCCGGTGAACGGCTCCACCGCGACCAGGCTGACCTTCATGTTGCCGCCGTCGGGCAGCTGGTACTCGCGGGCCTCACCCGGCTTGGCGCCGAGCAGGGCCGCGCCGAGCGGGGAGTTCGGGGAGACGACCTGCAGGTCGCCGTGGCTGCCCTCCTCGCGGGAGCCGAGCAGGACCTTCTCGCTGTCGTCGTCGTCGTAGCGGATCGTCAGCACGGTGCCCGGCGACGCCTCGTCGCCGCTGGTCGGCGCGGTGCCGACCTGGGCGGTGCGCAGCAGCTCCTGCAGCTGGCGGATCCGGGCCTCCTGCTGGCCCTGGTCCTCACGGGCGGCGTGGTAGCCGCCGTTCTCCTTGAGGTCCCCCTCCTCGCGCCGCGCGTTGATCTCGGCGGCGATGACAGGCCGGTTCGCGATGAGCCCGTCGAGCTCGGACTTGAGCCGGTCGTAGGCCTCCTGGGTCAACCAGGTCGCCTGGGTATCCGTCACCGTCATCACTCCTCCAGGGAAACAGGGCACCATGACACGTCCGAGCGCGCTGAGCGCGTACGGGAACGCGTCGGTGCTGCTCCGGGCGGCCAGCCCCGAGTAAGGAAAAACACGACCCGCCTGCGGGCCGTGTGCACTTCACCCTAGCACGGTGCCGGCCGCTCGTCGCAGCCGTTCGTTGAACGGGCCGGGCCCCGGAATAGTTCCCGGACCCGTCATCGCCGCAGGTAGACGGGTCGCGACCGGGGTCGGCGGAGGCCGGCCGCGCCGCCGGTCCGCCGCCCACCGCGCGGGCGCGCGGGCCGGGGAAGATCCGGGCGGGGAGCGGCGTTGCAGAGGTCGGAGGAATCCACCCGGTTCCGTGTTCGCGGCGGATCGTCGGACCCCTCTGCCAGGATTGCGCCGGATCAGCGAACCGGCCGTCAGACCTTGGAAGGACCCCGACCACATGACCCCGACCGACGTCCTCGCCCCCGGTGAGCGGCCCCGCCTGATGACGGTGCACGCCCACCCGGACGACGAGTCCAGCAAGGGTGCGGCGTCGAGCGCCCGCTACGTCGCCGAAGGCCACGACGTGATGGTCGTGACGTGCACCGGCGGAGAGGCCGGCAGCATCCTCAACCCGGCGATGGACCGGCCCGACGTCATCGCGAACATGACCGAGGTCCGCCGCGCCGAGATGGCCCGCGCCGCGGAGATCCTCGGCGTGCAGCACCGCTGGCTGGGCTTCGTCGACTCCGGCCTGCCCGAGGGCGACCCCAAGCCGCCGCTGCCGGAGGGCTGCTTCGCGCTCGTCGACCTCGAGGTGGAGACCGAGGCGCTGGTCCGGGTCATCCGCGAGTTCCGCCCGCACGTCCTGATCACCTACGACGAGAACGGCGGCTACCCGCACCCGGACCACATCCGCACCCACGAGGTGTCGATGGCGGCCTGGGAGGCGGCGGGCGACCCGGAGCGGTTCCCGGACGCCGGCGCGCCGTGGCAGCCGCTCAAGCTCTACTACGGGCACGGGTTCTCCCGCGCCCGGATCCTCGCCTTCCACGAGGCGATCCTGGAGTCCGGGCAGGAGTCGCCCTACGAGGAGTGGCTGTCGAACTGGAACACCGACCGTCCGGACCCGGGGACCCGGGTCACGACGAAGGTGCCCTGCGCGGAGTTCTTCGGGCAGCGCGACGACGCTCTGCGGGCGCACGCCACCCAGATCGACCCGACCAGCCGGTGGTTCCACACCCCGCTCGAGGTGCAGGCGCGGGTCTGGCCGACCGAGGACTACGAGCTGGTGACGTCGCTGGTGGAGACCACGCTGCCGGAGGACGACCTGTTCGCCGGCATCCACGAGCCCGCCGAGCAGCGCCGCGCGGGCTGAGCGCCGCCCACCGCGTAGCCTGGGCCTTCGCTGATCGGGGCACGCGGTGCCCGGACGTTCGGGACGAGGGAGGCGACCGCGGTGCTGGTCCACACGGGGCTGGTCGACACGCTGCTGGTCGACACGGGAGTGGTGCCGGCGGCCGAGGCGTCGGTCCGGGTACCCGCCCAGGACCGGGAGCCACCGCCGGGCAAGGGCCCGGAGTTCGGCAACTCGTCCCCGGTCGGGCTCGTCGTCGTGCTGCTGCTGCTGATCGCGACCGTGGTGCTGATCCGGTCGATGAGCAGGCGGATCCGCCGCCTGCCGGAGTCGTTCGAGTCCCCCGAGCAGGCCCCCGAGCAGGCCGACGGTCCGGCCGCCGCCGGGAGCGGGGACCGGACCGACCGGTCCTGACCCGTCCCGGGGCCCGGCGGACGGCCGGGGGCTCTGGGAGGCTGATCGGCATGTCCAACCGGCTCGCCTCGGCCACCAGCCCGTACCTGCTCCAGCACGCCGACAACCCCGTCGACTGGTGGGAGTGGTCGCCGGAGGCGTTCGCCGCCGCCCGCGAACGCGGGGTCCCGGTGCTGCTCTCGGTCGGCTACGCGGCCTGTCACTGGTGCCACGTGATGGCGCACGAGTCGTTCGAGGACGCCGCGACGGCCGAGCAGGTCAACCGCGAGTTCGTGGCGGTCAAGGTCGACCGCGAGGAACGCCCGGACATCGACGCCGTCTACATGGCGGCCACGCAGGCGATGACCGGCCAGGGCGGCTGGCCGATGACGTGCTTCCTCACCCCGGACGGCGAGCCGTTCCAGTGCGGGACGTACTACCCGCTCCGGCCCCGGCACGGGATGCCCTCGTTCGGTCAGGTGCTCGACGCCGTCACGAAGGCCTGGACCGAGGACGGGGACCGGATCCGCGGCGCCGCAGGCGACATCGCCGAGAAGCTGGCCGCGCAGGCCGCCGCCTCACCGGAGCCGGCGACGATCGGTGACGAGCGCCTCGACGCCGCGGTGGGGGTGCTGGCGGGCGAGTTCGACCCGCAGAACGGCGGATTCGGCGGGGCCCCGAAGTTCCCGCCGTCGATGGTCCTGGAGTTCCTGCTGCGCCATCACGAGCGCACCGGCTCCGGGCCCGCCCTGGAACTCGTCACCGGTACCTGCGAGGCGATGGCCCGCGGCGGGATGTACGACCAGCTCGCCGGCGGTTTCGCGCGCTACAGCGTCGACGCCGCCTGGGTGGTGCCGCACTTCGAGAAGATGCTCTACGACAACGCCCAGCTGCTGCGCGTCTACGCCCACCTGGCCCGGCGCACCGGCTCGCCGCTGGCGCACCGGGTCACGGTCGCGACCGCGCAGTTCCTGCTGCGCGACCTGCGCACGCCCGAGGGCGGGTTCGCCTCCGCGCTGGACGCCGACACCGACGGCGTCGAGGGACTGACCTACGCCTGGACCCCGGACCAGCTGCGCGAGGTCCTCGGCGACGACGACGGGGCCTGGGCGGCGGACCTGCTCGCCGTCACCGCCGAGGGCACGTTCGAACACGGCAGCTCCACCCTGCAGCTGCTGCGCGACCCGGACGACCCCGCCCGCTGGGAACGGATCCGCCCGGCGCTGCTCGCCGCCCGCGACACCCGCCCGCAGCCCGCGCGCGACGACAAGGTCGTCACCGCCTGGAACGCGATGGCCGTGCTCGCCCTCGCCGAGGCCGGTGCCGCCCTGGGACGTGCCGACTGGGTGTTCGAGGCGGGGCGCACCGCGGACCTGGTGCTCTCCCGGCACGTCGTCGACGGCCGGTTGCGGCGCTCGTCGCGCGACGGGGTGGTCGGCGCCGCCGCCGGCGTGCTCGACGACCACGCCCTGCTCGTCGAGGCCCTGCTGGCGCTGCACCAGGCCACCGGTGACCCGGCGCGTCTCTCCGCGGCCGAGCAGCTGCTCGCGACCACCCTCGAGCGCTTCGCCGACCCGGAGCGCCCGGGCGTCTACCTCGACACCGCCGACGACGCCGAGCAGCTCCTGCACCGGCCGCGCGAGATCACCGACAACGCGACCCCGGCCGGCGCGTCGTCGCTGGTCAACGCGCTGCTCACGGCGTCGGTGCTGGCGTCGCCCGAGCGTTCGCCGGGCTACCGCGGGGCCGCCGAGACCGCGCTGAGCGCGATCGGGGCGCTGCTGCCCCGGGCCGCCCGATTCACCGGGCACTGGCTCACCGCGGCCGAGGCGATGGAGGCCGGGCCGTTGCAGGTCGCCGTGGTCGGCGACTCCGCCGCGCTGCTCGACCGGGCCCGGCGGGACGCGCCCGGCGGCACGGTCGTCGTCGGCGGGGAGCCGGGAACCGCCGGGGTCCCCCTTCTCGACGGCCGCGGCCTCGTCGACGGTCTCCCCGCCGCGTACGTGTGCCGCGGGTTCGTCTGCGACCGCCCGGTGACGACGCCGGAGGAGCTGGCCGCGCTGCTGCGCCTGGACTGAGCCGAGCCGCGTCCTCCGTGGGCGAACACCGCTGTGCCTGAATCTGTGTAAGCATGTAATCACAAGGACAGGGCAGTGGTGAGGGAGCGTGAAGTGATGGCGGGACGGATGCACCGGGGATGGCCGGGATCGGGCGGACGCGGTTCGGGACGGGGCGGCTGGCAGCAGGCCGACCTGCCCCCGTCCGACGACGTGGCGGCCTGGTTCGCGGGCCGGTTGCCGGGGGACTGGTTCACCGGGGCGCCGCAGGTGACCGCGGACCGGGACGAGATCGTCGTGGTCGGTGAGCTGCCGGCGCTCCAGATGCAGTACCCGGACACCGACGCGGGCCGGACCGACGCCGCGGCGGCCGAGGCGGGCCGGATCTCCCGGTTCCGCGAGGACACCCGCGACGCCCGGATCGAGATCGCCCAGCAGGCCGAGGGCCGCTACCGGCGCAAGGTCGCCTGGGGTGCGCGGGTCGGCGGGACCACCGAGCTGTTCACGACGGCGTCGGTGCCGGTGATGACGCGACTGCGCCAGCCCGAGCGGATCGTGCTCGACACGCTCGTCGACGCGGGTGTGGCACGGTCCCGCTCGGACGCGCTGAGCTGGGCGGTGCGCCTGGTGGGGCAGCACGCCGACGACTGGCTGGACGAGCTGCGCACGGCGATGGCGCGGGTGGACGACCTGCGTGCGAACGGGCCGGACGCCTCGTCCGGCGAGAGCTGACCGGCTACCGGGAGAACAGCACCAGCCACACCGCGACGTGGTGGCAGAGCCAGGCCAGCACCGTCGCGGCGTGGAAGAACTCGTGGTAGCCGAACGTCGCCGGCCACGGGTCCGGGCGCTTGAGGGCGTACATGACCCCGCCGACGGTGTAGAGCACGCCGCCGGCGAGCAGCAGCACCAGCGCGGCGACACCGCCGTTGCGCATCAGGTCGGGCAGCACGAACACCGCGACCCACCCGAGCGCGACGTAGATCGGGACGCCGACCCAGGACGGGGCGTGCGGCCAGGCCAGCTTCAGGGCGACCCCGCCCAGGGCACCGGCCCAGACCACGATCAGCACCCAGGTCGCGGTCCCGGGCGCGAGCGCGAGCACCGAGACCGGCGTGTAGGTGCCGGCGATGAACAGGAAGATCATCGAGTGGTCGAGGCGCTTCATCAGCGTGCGGTGGCGCACCTGGGCCCACGTCCGGCGGTGGTAGAGCGCGCTGACGCCGAACAGGCCGAACGTGGTGAGGCTGTAGACGGTGGTGGCCAGCGCGGCGGAGGTGCCGACCAGCGCGCCCGCGACGCTGATGAGCGTCACGCAGGCGAACACGGAGGCGAGCAGGCTCCACAGGTGCAGCCAGCCCCGCATCCGGGGCTTCGGGGGGACGCCGACGGCCGTCGTGGTCACGGTTCCCGACGGTACCCGCGGCCCGGACCCGTGGTGGGCGACCCGGGCGAACGCCACACTCCCGGGAGGCCCGGTCACGGCGGGTCCGCGCGGTGTGGGTGGGCATCCACCCGTCCGGTGCAGCGCCGGAGACTAGGCTCCGGGGCGTGGCCGTGCGTGACCTGCTCTATTCGGTGTACGAGCGCAGGATCCTGCGTCAGCTCTCCGGTGCGGAGAGCCCGCGGCACGTCGCGCTGATACTCGACGGGAACCGGCGCTGGGCGCGTGACGCCGGGCTGGTCGACGTCAACGACGGGCATCGCGCGGGCGCCGCGAAGATCGCCGACCTGCTCGGGTGGTGCTCCGAGGCCGGGGTCGAGATCGTGACGATCTTCCTGCTCTCGACGGACAACCTCACCCGGTCGCCCCGCGAGCTCGAGCCCCTGCTCGAGATCATCGGAGGTGTCGTCGACGACCTGTCCGGCCCGGAGACCCCGTGGCGGCTGCGGGTGGTCGGGGCGATGGAGCTGCTGCCGCCCGGGCTGGCCGATCGGCTGGCCGCCGCGGCGACCCGCACCGCCGGGCGCGGCGGGCTGCAGCTCAACGTGGCCGTCGGCTACGGCGGGCGGCAGGAGATCGCGGACGCGGTGCGCAAGATGCTGCTGACCGCGGTCGAGGCCGGGCGGTCGATCGAGGAGCTCGCCGAGACCCTCGACGTGGACCACATCGCCGAGCATCTCTACACCTCCGGGCAGCCCGACCCGGACCTCGTCATCCGGACCAGTGGCGAGCAGCGCCTGTCCGGCTTCCTGCTCTGGCAGTCGGCGCACTCGGAGTTCTGGTTCTGCGAGGCGTACTGGCCGGAGTTCCGGAGGGTCGATTTCCTCCGTGCGCTGCGCAACTTCGCGGCCCGGCACCGTCGTTTCGGAAACTGACCCGAAGTCGACCGTAACCTCGGGCGAAGTCACTCGTTAGATATGGCCTCGCGCAATTGTCTCCGAACATGAGACAGGCCCCGGGACGAATCCCGGGGCCTGTCTCGTGCGTGCTGGACTCTGAACTACTTCGAGCCCCAGCTCGAGTCGTCCGAACCGGCGCCGTCGCTCTGCTCGACGTTGTCGCCGGCCTGCGAGGCGTTGGTGCAGTTGACGCTCTGGTCCTGGTTGTTCTCGACCGAGGACTTGACGAGACCGTCCTTGCCGGCCAGGCCGAGGACACCCTGGATCAGGTTGTTTCCGCTGGCCACGTTGCCGACGCAGGTCTGCGGCGAGACGTCGATGTTGTTGCCCGAGACGTTCACGAAGCCCTTGCTGTTCTTCTCCGCGACGTTCGAGGCGCCGTGGTGGCCGCCGTTCTCGCCGTTCTCGCCCGAGTCGCCGGCGAACGCAAGCGGGCTCATCGCGAGCAGGGTCGCGGCGCCGGCGGCGACGACGATTCCAGCCTTCTTCAGCACAGTTCGTCTCCTGTTGAGTCGGAGAGCCGGTCAGAGGCGACCGCACTCTCAGTACTTGTCGGCGCTCGAACCGGGGAGCCCGCACCGACTGCGTTCAACCTAACCGGTGAACCGTCGGCTACACAAACTGACCCTCCGTATTTTTTCTGTGTCCGGTGCGTCGATTCGTGTACCTGCGGATTCGTGTCCGCGGCACCGGCGTGCACGGCGTGGCGCAGCGGTGGGCGCAGAGGTGACTGCACGGCTCGGTCCTGCCGCGTCGGGACCGTGTGGCCCTGCGGTGGCCGCCCGAACGGCCGTCGTGACATCGCGCGGGCGGTCGTCACCACGAGCGCGGACGGGGTCCACGGG
>NZ_JADQDD010000263.1 GCF_019263595.1 Pseudonocardia sp. KRD291
AGCATGAGCACCGCCATGACCGCGCAGCCATCGCCCCCGCTCCCCCGGCCGGACGAACCCGAACCGGTGACGTCGCCGAACGCTCCCGCCCCCGGGTTCCCGGGGGCAGGCGGCGACCCGTCGGACCCGCGTGCCGATCCGCGGGGGGCCACCACCCCGGCCGCGCGGCCGGTCCCCGCCTCCCGGTGGGCCGAGCTCACCGCTCGCCTGGGCCACCCGCCGCGGGGCATCCTGGCGCACGGGCTGCTCGCGTCGACGCTGATGCTGATCGGCGGTTTCGGCGGCGGCGGGACGCTGATGCGCGACCCGATCCTGGGCAACTCCGCGCTGTCGTTCTGGCGCTACGGGCACGGCACCCAGATGGCCGGCGCGCTGGTCTACATCGGCCTGTTCCTGATGGTGTGGGCCTGGGTGCGGCTGGGCCGCGAGGTGCTGGCGCGACGGGTCACCGGGCGCGCCGTGCTGACGGTCTCGCTGGCCTGGATCGTCCCCCTGCTGGTCTCCCCGCCGCTGTTCACCCGGGACCCGTTCAGCTACCTGGCCCAGGGCGCGCTGCCGCTGGCCGGGTTCGACCCCTACGCGGTCGGCCCGGACGCCATGGGCGGGGTGTTCACCGACAACGTGCACTACTTCTGGCAGGACACCCCGGCGCCCTACGGCCCGCTGTTCATCCTGCTGGCCAAGGGCATCGTCTCGCTGGTCGGGACGAACGTGATCGTCGGCGTGCTGCTGATGCGCGCGCTGCTCCTGGTCGGGCTGGTGCTGCTGATCATCGCGCTGCCGGCGCTGACCCGCCGCCTCGGCGGGCGTCCCGAGGTCGCGCTGTGGATCGCGGTGGCGAACCCGGTGATGGTCGTGCACATGATCGGCGGCGGGCACAACGACCTCCTGGTCGTCGGCATGCTGCCCTGTGCCGCGCTGCTGGCCCTGCGCCGCCGCTTCGTGCTGGCGATCGTGGTGGCCACGCTGGCGATGGCGGTGAAGGCCTCGGCCGGGATCGTGCTGCCGTTCCTGGTGCTGGTCTGGGCGGCGACGCTGACCGGCCCGTTCTGGAAGCGGCTGCTGCGCAGCGGCGCCGCGTCGATCGCGGTGTTCCTGGTCGTGTTCACCGGGTGCTCGCTGGCCGCCGGGGTCGGGCTGGGCTGGCTGCCCGCGCTGAACGCGCCGTCGATGATCGTGAACTGGCTGTCGCTGCCGACCGCGGTCGGGCAGGCGCTGCACGGCGTCGTCGGGATGTTCGCGACGCTGCCCGAGATGGCGTTCGTCAACGTCACCCGGGTGATCGGCGCGGGCGTGCTGGTCGTGTTGTTCGTCCGCTTCTGGTGGACCGCCCGGGAGGGCGACGCGGTCGCGATCCGCCACGCCGGGATCGTGATGGCGCTCGCCGCCGTCCTCTCCCCCGCGACGCTGCCGTGGTACCTGAGCTGGGGTTTCTGCCTGCTGGCCATGGTCGCGTGGAGCACCCGCGGGCTGCAGTGGATGGTCTTCGGCTCGATCTGGCTGATGGTCGCCTACTACCCCAACGGCGAGACCGCGCTCTACAACTGGGGCTTCCTGGCCGTGTGCACGGCCCTCGCGGTCCTGGCCGCGGTCTCGCTCACCCGCACCGACCCGCTGCGCCTGCGGGCGCGTCGGGAGGCACGCCGGGCCGCTCCTGCCATCACCGCCGAACCGCTCGTCGACGGTGCAGGTCAGCGCTCGAGCTGAGCGGGCGGAGCTCGACGCGGCCGGCATCACCGACCCCGGACTGCGAGCGTCCTACCGCGAGTGCCGCGCCCTGCACGCCGCGCACGGCCGTACCTACTTCCTGGCCACCCGGCTGCTCCCGCCGCCGCGGCGGGTGGACGTGCACGCCCTCTACGGGTTCGCCCGCTACGCCGACGAGATCGTCGACGACCCGGCCGGTGCCGGCGGCGGGACGCCGCAGGCACGCCTCGACACGCTCACCGCCGCCCTGGACGGCGCGCTGCGCGGGGAGGGCACCGACATCGCGGTGGTACGCGCCGTCGCGCACACCGCGCGCCGGCACGGGCTCGACCCGGCCCTGTTCACCGACTTCCTGGCGTCCATGCGGATGGACCTGACGGTCACCGGCTACGCGGACGACGCCGAGCTCGCCCGCTACGTGCACGGCTCCGCCGCGGTGATCGGCCTGCAGATGCTGCCGGTGCTGGGCACCGTCGGCCCGCGCGCCGAGGCCGAGCCGGCCGCGGCGATGCTCGGCGTCGCGTTCCAGATGACGAACTTCCTGCGCGACGTCGGCGAGGACCTCGACCGCGGCCGGATCTACCTGCCCGCCGACGAGCTCGCCGCGTTCGGCGTCGACCGCGAGCTGCTGACCTGGTGCCGCCGCGAACGGCGCACCGACCCGCGGGTCCGCCGGGCACTGGCGCACCTGGTCGCGCGCACGCACGGCACCTACCGGCGCGCCGAGCCCGGGATCGCGCTGCTCGAGCCGGCGTCGCGGGCCTGCGTCGACGCCGCCCGGCGGCTCTACGAGGGCATCCTGGGCCGGATCGAGGAGGCCGGCTACGACGTGCTCGGACGCCGGGTGGCGGTGCCGGGCCGGCGCCGGGCCGCCGTCGCGCTGCCCGCACTGGGGCGCGCGCTGGCGGCACGCTCGGCCGCCGGCCGCGGCGAACGCCTCAGAACGCCATCGCCTGGGCGCGGCGCTTGACCGCGCGGTGGCGGCCGGCCCGGATCATCTCGATCGGGATGCCCGGCAGCAGGTCGTCGTGGGTGAACAGCCAGCGCAGGATGTCGTCGTCGTCGTAACCGCCGTCGCGCATCACGACGATGGTGCCCGGCAGCCCGCGGACGATCTCCTCGCCGTCGAGGAAGTCCGCCGGGACGACGACCTCGCCGCCGGCGCGGTAGGACAGCAGATTTCCGTCGCGCACCAGCTGGTGGACGCTGGACGTCGGGATCGACAGCCGGGTCGCGACGTCGGGTACAGCCAGGGTCTCCGCGTCGGTGACGACGTCGGGGAGACCGGACACCTCACTCACAGTGCGACACCCTGCCACAGTGCTCCTTCCCGTCGCGACGGGCTCGGCCCACCACCGCGACGGGCTCGCCGTCACCGTCGCGACGGGCTCGCCGTCACCGTCGAGGCGGGCTCCCCAGCCACCGCGACGGCCTGCGCGGGCGGCGCCGGAGCGGACGCTAGAGTCGGGTCGTGAGCGCTCCGTCCGGTCCGGCAGACACGCTGCTGGACCAGCGCTACCGTCTCGGCCCGGTGATCGCCCGCGGCGGCATGTCCACCGTGTACCGCGGTGTCGACACCCGGCTCGACCGCGCGGTCGCGATCAAGGTGATGGACCCGCGGATGGCCGGTGACCAGGCGTTCCGGGCCCGGTTCGAGCGCGAGGCACGGCTGGCCGCGCGGATCGACCACCCGTCCGTCGTCGGGGTGCACGACCAGGGCCGGATCGACGCGTCGGACGGCTTCGGCGAGCCGACGCTGTTCCTGGTGCTCGAGCTCGTCGAGGGCGGCACCCTGCGCGACGTGCTGAAGAGCCGTGGCGCCCTCGGCCTGCCGGCGGCGGTCCGCGTCCTGGAGCCGGTGCTGGCCGGGCTCGCGCAGGCGCACCGTCTCGGCATGGTGCACCGGGACGTGAAGCCGGAGAACGTCCTGATCTCGCAGACCGGCGAGGTGAAGGTGGCCGACTTCGGGCTGCTCACCGCGGCCGCGCAGGCCGGCGTCAGCCACGCCGGGATGATCCTGGGCACGATGGCCTACCTGTCCCCCGAGCAGGTCGAGACCGGGCGCGCGGACGCGCGCAGCGACGTCTACGCCGCCGGGATCATGCTCTACGAGCTGCTCACCGGCCGTCCGCCGTACCAGGCCGACAACCCCCTCTCGGTGGCCTACCGGCACGTCAACGACGAGGTGCCGCCCCCGTCCGCGACGGTGCCGGGGCTGCCGCCGGAGATCGACCGGCTGGTCGCCCGGGCCACCGCCCGCGAGCCCGGGGAGCGCCCCGCCGACGCCGACGCGTTCCTGCACGAGCTCGCCACGGTCGCCGAGAGGCTGGGCCTGCCGCGGGTGCCGGTCCCCCGCCCTCCGGAGAACCCGGACTCGCACGACACCGTTCCCGCGACGCCCCGGCGGATCCGCCCGGACGCCGCCGACGCCGGCCCGGGCGGCACCCGCGCGGTGACCGGCCTGGCACCGGCCGCGGCCACCGACGGCCCGGCCCCCGAGCCCGAGGGCATGACCCGCTCGGAGCTGCGCGGCGCACGCCGGCGCAGCCGCCGCGTGTTCGCCCTCTGGGTCGCGGTGCTGCTGGTACTGGGCCTGCTGGTCGGGACCGGCGCCTGGTGGCTGGGCTCGGGCCGCTGGACGGCGATGCCGTCGGTGGCCGGGCTCGAACGCGACCGCGCCACCGCGCTCGTCGCCGAGGCCGACCTCACCCCGTCGATCGCCGAGCGCGCCGACGACGACGTCGCCACCGGCACCGTCGTGGTCGCGGACCCGCAGCCCGACACCCGGGTGCTGCGCGGCAGCACGGTGACCCTCACCGTCTCCACCGGGCGCCCGGTCGTCCCGGAGGTGCCGTCCGGGGCCACCGTCGCCGCCGCCGAGGACATCGTCCGCCGGGCCGGCCTCGCCCCGGTGCGCTCCACCACGGCCGACGCCTACAGCGACACCGTGCCGCAGGGCGCGGTGCTCCGCACCGACCCGGCCGCGGGCACGCCCGTCCCGGGCGGGTCGCCGGTGACGCTGGCGGTCAGCCTCGGCGCCGAGCCGGCCCCGCCGCCCACCCCGGAACCGACGCCCGAGCCGGAGTCCACCGAGGGCCCGGTGCCGTTCGTGATCGGCAAGGACGTCGACGAGGCCACCGAGGAGCTGCGTTCGGCCGGCTACTCGGTGGAGGTGGAGAGCACGTTCGGGTTCACCCGCCGCAACCCGAAGGTGGTCGGGCAGGACCCCGGCGCCGGCGACGATGCCGACGCAGGGACCACGGTCACGCTGAACGTCCTGTAGCCCCGCGGCGCCGATGGTTCCGGGGGGTCAACGGTCCCCGGGGGTCAGCCGCGCAGCATCTCCGCGACCAGGAACGCCAGCTCCAGGCTCTGCTGGGTGTTCAGGCGCGGGTCGCACGCGGTCTCGTAGCGCCCGGCCAGGTCGGTGTCGGAGATCCGCTGCGCCCCGCCCAGGCACTCGGTGACGTCCTCGCCGGTGACCTCGACGTGGATCCCGCCCGGGTGCGTGCCCAGGCGGCGGTGCACCTCGAAGAAGCCCTGCACCTCGTCGACGATCCGGTCGAAGTGCCGCGTCTTGTAGCCGGTCGTCGACTCGTGGGTGTTGCCGTGCATCGGGTCGCACTGCCAGATGACGGTGTGCCCGGACGCGGTGACCTTCTCCACGATCGCCGGGAGCACGTCGCGGACCTTGCCGTTGCCCATCCGGCTGATCAGCGACAGCCGTCCCGGCTCGTTGCGCGGGTCGAGACGCTCGACGTACTCGACGGCCTGCTCCGGCGTCGTCGTCGGGCCGATCTTGAGTCCGATCGGGTTCGCCAGCAGCTCGGCGAACGCGATGTGCGCGCCGTCGAGCTGGCGGGTGCGCTCGCCGATCCAGAGCATGTGCGTGGACAGGTCGTAGAGGCGCGGCGTGCCGCCGGCGTCCGGGTCGCGCTCGAGGTCCAGGCGCAGCATCGCGCGCTCGTAGTCGAGCAGCAGGGCCTCGTGGCTGGCGTAGAACTCGACCTGGTGCAGGTTGTGGTCCTGCACGCCGCAGGCGTCCATGAACCGCACCGCGCGGTCGATCTCGGCCGCGACCGCCTCGTAGCGCACGCCCGCCGCGGAGGTCCGGACGAAGTCCTTGTTCCAGTCGTGGACCTTGGTCAGGTCGGCCAGGCCGGTCGCGGTCAGGCCGCGGACCAGGTTCATCGCCGCGCTCGCGTTCGCGTAGGCGCGCACCATCCTCGACGGGTCCGGCACCCGGCCCGCGGGATCCGTGGACAGCGCGTTGACGATGTCGCCGCGGTAGGACGGCAGGCCCATCGAGTCGATGTCGGAGCTGCGCGGCTTCGCGTACTGCCCGGCGATCCGCCCGACCTTGACCACCGGCATCGACGCGCCGTAGGTCAGCACGACGGCCATCTGCAGCAGGGTGCGGATGGTGGCGCGGATGTGCGGCTCGGTGTTGTCGACGAACGTCTCGGCGCAGTCCCCGCCCTGCAGCAGGAACGCCTTGCCGTTCGCGACGTCGGCCAGCCGCGAGGTCAGCCGGTCCACCTCCGGCGGGAGCACGACCGGCGGGACGCTCTCCAGCACGGTCCGGACCTGGGCGACCTGCTCGGGGTCGGGCCAGGCCGGCTGCTGGGCGGCGGGGCGGGAGAGGGCGTCGTCCAGACCGGAGCGCAGGTCCGCGGGCAGCGGCGGCAGCTCCGGAAGGACGTCGATCGGAGCGTCGACGGACCAGTTCACGCCCTCCAGCCTAGGCCGTGTCGTCGGTATCCGGCCGAGCCGGTGCTGCCTTTCCGCCCGTCGGGGCGCCCACCGGCCCGATCGGGCCGACCGCGGCCTCGATCGCCTCCCAGCGGCGCAGGTTGTGCCGCGCGTCGGCCAGCGCGTCGTGCGCCTCGTCCGGCGGCGAGGGCAGCGTCGGCCGTCCGGCGTCCTCCCAGCGCTGGCGCAGCTCACGGGTGAACCGGGGCAGCGCGCGGGGCAGCGCCGGCATCGCCCCCCACAGCTGGCACAGCACGACGTGGTCATAGGCCGCGATCCAGGCCCACAGCTCCACCTCGCCGGGTCCGCCGGTCACGAACTCCAGCAGGTCGCGCCGGATCGCCTCGCGCGACCGCCACGCCCTGTCGGCCGGCGACGGGAGCTTGGGCAGCACGTTGGCCCGCACCCACTTGCCGGCCCGGGACGGGTCGAACTCGGTGGACACGGCGTAGAACTCCCGCCCGTCCTGCCCGACGACCCCGATCGAGACGAGCTCGATCGTGGTGCCGTCCTCGATGAACTCGCAGTCGTAGAAGAAGCGCATTCCCGTCCTGTTCGCCCCGTTCGGTGTCGCACGGGCGCCGCGCTCGCGGGCGGCGTCCGGCACGGAGACGGTACGTGCCGGGGCCGCGGGCGGCGTCATCGCCGCCGGGCGCCCAGGTGCTCGTGCTGCAGGATCCCCATCCGCAGCGCGTCCCGGTACCGGCCGTCGGCGAAGAACTCCTCGCGCAGCTCGCCCTCCGCCACGAAGCCGGCCTTGCGGTAGATGTGGATCGCCTTCTCGTTCTCGGTGCTCACGATCAGGAAGACCTTGTGCAGGTTGAGCACGCCGAACGCGTAGTCCAGCGCCCGGCGGGTGGCCGCGCCGGCGTACCCCTGTCCCTGCTGGGCGGGGTCGACGATGATCTGGAACTCGGCACCGCGGTGGATGTAGTCGATCTCCACCAGCTCGACGATCCCGGCCCGGACCGGCTCGTCCCCGGCGTCGGACTCGATGACGAAGCGCCGCTCACGGGTGTCGTGCACGTGCCGGTCGTAGATGTCGGTGAGCTCGACCAGCGCCTCGTAGGGCTCCTCGAACCAGTACGACATGATCTTGGAGTCGTTCGAGAGGCGGTGGACGTACCCGAGGTCGTCGCGTTCGAGGGCCCGCAGGCGGATGCTCATCGGTATGTCTCCATCGGGGCGACCTCCCGGCGCGGGAGCGGCTCAGCCGGCCCGGGAGTCCGGGATGCGCGGGTCCGGCTTCCTGGCCGCCTTCTCCTTGACCGACGTCGCGTACAGGTCGACGTAGGTCTGCCCGGAGAGCTCCATCAGGTCGTACATGATCTCGTCGGTCATCGAGCGCTCGATGAACCGGTCGCCGGCCATGCCCTCGTAGCGGCTGAAGTCGATCGGCTCGCCGATCCGGATCCGGATCTTGCGCGGGCGCCACATCCGGGAGCCGATCGGGTTGACGCGGTCGGTGCCCACCATCGCGACCGGGACGACCGGCACGCCGGCCTCCAGCGCCATCCGCGCCACCCCGGTCTTGCCCTTGTAGAGCTTGCCGTCCGGCGAGCGGGTGCCCTCGGGGTAGATGCCGAGCAGCTTGCCCTCGCCGAGGAGCCGGGTCGCGGTGTCCATCGCCGCCCGCGCCGCGGACCCGCCGGAGCGGTCCACCGGGACCTGCCCGACCCCGGTGAAGAACTGCTTCTTCAGCCAGCCCACCAGGCCCGGCTGGGTGAAGTACTCGCGCTTGGCCAGGAACGTGATCCGGCGCGGCACCAGCAGCGGGAGGAAGAACGAGTCGGCCACCGCCAGGTGGTTGCTGGCCAGGATCGCCCCGCCACGCTCCGGCACGTTCTCCAGGCCCTCGATCGTCGGCCGGCAGAACAACCGCATCAGCGGGCCCAGGAACACGAACTTGGACCACCAGTACAGCACCGTGCGCTGCCTCCTCGCCGACGTGGAGCCCAAGCCTACGGACGGGCTCGCGATCCCGACAACGGGGCAGGTGATCATGGGTGTGCGGGCCCGCCCGGACCGGCCGGGCCGGGCTCCGGAGACGGTGTCGTGGTGGTGCTGCACGGGCCGCCCGCGCCGTGTCAGGATGTGTCGACGGGGCTGCGGCCACGCATCTCCGGGAGGGGTCATTCATGGACGTCGCGCACGCCCGGTCCCGGGGACGCACCCC
>NZ_JADQDD010000264.1 GCF_019263595.1 Pseudonocardia sp. KRD291
CACCGGGTCGAGGCGGTGGAGTTCGCCGAGGTCAAGCGGAAGTCCATGCAGGCCCACGCCAGCCAGATGGCACCCGACCACTTCCTGCTCGCGATGCCCGAGCCGATCTTCGCGATGGGCCTGGGCACGGAGTTCTACATCGTCGACGAGCCCCCCAACCCGGCCACCGCCCCGGAGGTCTGGACCGAGCTGTTCGTGCCGCTGCGCTGAGCCACGACATGATCAGGGTCCTGCTGAAGGAATGGGTCGTCGCCGGCGGGGAGTGTCCCGTTCCGTCGGTCGGTGATGTGATCACCGTCGGGCTCGGTCTCGACGTCGACAGTGTCGACCGGGACGACCGGGACGACGTCGCCGGGGCACCGGACGGGATCGAGTCGACGGCATCGCCCCTGCTGTCGAGGCGGTCGGCCGATGTCGCCATCACCGGGCGGGTGGATGTCGTTCGCAGTGCTGCCTCGCCGTTCGCCCTGGTGGTGAGCCCCGCCGACGGGCTGCACGTGCTCCTGCTCGGCGAGTCCGCGCACTGCGGATCCGAGCCTCGCGTGACCGCTCGTGGAACTCTCGTCGTCGAGCCCCACATGTGGAGGTCGCCAGGGCTGATCGCCGACGATGAGCGGTTCGCCCTCACGACGGCGAGGGTTCGCGCCGTTCATCCGATCGGTGGGCAGACCGCAGGCCTGGGCGGGATCTCCGTCGATGTGCTGCTCGATCTCGAGCCGGTGCACGCACGCCGGTGAGCAAACGGAGCCCTCGTTCATCGTCGCTGGACGACCGGAGCTCTCGTCCACGGATGCGGGGTTGTGGGGGCCTGGGGTGGTCGTTCTACCCCCGGTAGAGCACAATCATCGAGCGACCGTCGTCCGGCACCGGGGCGACGCGGCCCGGACGGGTCCCGGTCGCGGGTCGGAGCTAGAGTCCGGCTGGCCCGAACTAGGTAAGTGCAGGAGGCACAGTGACAGCCGTCGCGCCCAAGCCGATCACGTCGCGCCCGTACCCGGCGCGGCGTACGGGCAAGGGATCCACGCTGCTCAAGATGCTGCGGACGACAGACCCCAAGGACATCGCGATCCTGTACCTGGTCACGTCGTTCGGGTTCTTCCTGGCCGGCGGTGCCATGGCACTGCTGATGCGGGGTGAGCTCGCCCGGCCGGGTCTGCAGTTCCTCTCGACCGAGCAGTACAACCAGCTGTTCACGATGCACGGCACGATCATGCTGCTGCTCTACGCGACGCCGATCCTGTTCGGGTTCGCGAACTACATCGTGCCGCTGCAGATCGGTGCCCCGGACGTCGCGTTCCCGCGGCTGAACGCCTTCTCCTACTGGCTGTTCCTGTTCGGCGGGTTGACCGTGCTGTCCGGCTTCCTGACCCCCGGCGGTGCCGCGGACTTCGGCTGGTTCGCCTACAGCCCGCTCTCCGACGTCATCCACTCGCCGGGGCCCGGCGGTGACCTGTGGGCGATCGGCCTGGTCGTGTCCGGTCTGGGCACGATCCTCGGTGGCGTCAACTTCGTGACGACGATCGTCTGCATGCGCGCCCCGGGCATGACGATGTTCCGGATGCCGATCTTCACCTGGAACATCTTCATCACCGCGCTGCTGATCCTGATCGCGTTCCCGATCCTCACCGCCGCGCTGTTCGGCCTGCTGGCCGACCGGCACCTGGGCGCGCACGTGTTCGACCCCGCCAACGGCGGCGTCATCCTGTGGCAGCACCTGTTCTGGTTCTTCGGGCACCCCGAGGTCTACATCGTGGCGCTGCCGTTCTTCGGCATCGTCTCGGAGATCTTCCCGGTGTTCGCCCGCAAGCCGGTCTTCGGCTACAAGGGCCTGATCTTCGCCACGATCGCGATCGCGGCCCTGTCGGTCGCGGTGTGGGCGCACCACATGTACGCCACCGGCGCGGTGCTGCTCGCGTTCTTCTCCTTCACCACGTTCCTGATCGCCATCCCGACCGGCGTCAAGTTCGTGAACTGGATCGGCACCCTGTGGAAGGGCAAGCTGACGTTCGAGACGCCGATGCTGTTCGCGGTCGGCTTCCTGGTCACGTTCCTGTTCGGCGGCCTGACCGGCATCCTGCTCGCGATGCCGCCGGTGGACTTCCACGTCAGCGACACCTACTTCGTGGTCGCGCACTTCCACTACGTGCTGTTCGGCACGATCGTGTTCGCCACCTACGCCGGCATCTACTTCTGGTTCCCGAAGATGACCGGCCGGATGATGGACGAGAAGCTCGGCAAGCTGCACTTCTGGACGACGTTCGTCGGCTTCCACCTGACGTTCCTGGTCCAGCACTGGGTGGGCAACGAGGGCATGCCGCGCCGCTACGCGGACTACCTGCCCACCGACGGCTTCACGGCGCTGAACATGATCTCCTCGATCGGCGCGTTCGTGCTCGGGGCCTCGACGCTGCCGTTCATCTACAACGCGTTCAAGAGCTACCGCTACGGCCGGGTCGTCACCACCGACGACCCGTGGGGCTTCGGCAACTCGCTCGAGTGGGCGACCTCCTGCCCGCCGCCGCGGCACAACTTCACCGAGCTGCCCCGGATCCGTTCCGAGCGCCCGGCATTCGACCTGCACTACCCGCACCTGGTCGAGAAGGCCCGCGCGGAGGGACACGTCGGGCACAAGCCCCAGGTCGCCGAGGTGGCGGCCCAGGGTGTCGGCAAGGAGGCCCAGCCGGACGACGACCCCAGGTCCGTCTGAGCCGGGTGAGCCCAAGAACCGAGAAGGACACCGCTCCGACCGCCCGGTCCACCGTGTTGATCACGGTGACCGGGCCGGACCGGCCCGGGGTCAGCTCCGTGCTGTTCACCGCGCTCACCGCGCACGGGGTCGAGCTGCTCGACCTCGAGCAGGTCGTCGTGAACGGCCGGCTCACCCTCGGCGCGCTCGTGCTGCCCGACACCGACCCGGAGGGCCTGCAGGAGTCGGTCGGGTCGGCCATGGACAGCATCGACATGGCCGTACACATGGAGTTCAACGCCGACGGCGGCCAGGACCCGCGTCCGGGGTCGACGCACGCCGTCGTCGTCCTCGGCCGTCCGATCACCGCACGCGCGTTCGGTGCGGTCGCGGCCGAGCTGGCCGCGGTCGGGGCGAACATCGACGCCATCCGCCGGATCGCCGACTACCCGGTCACCGGTCTGGAGCTGATGGTCTCCCCGGAGCCCGAGGGCGGCGCCGAGACCTACCCGGCGGGCACGCTGCGCAAGCGGCTGGTCGGGGTGGCCCGCAGCGCCGGCGTCGACGTGGCCGTGTCCCGGGCCGGCCTGGCCCGGCGCAGCCGCCGTCTGATCGTGTTCGACGTGGACTCCACCCTGATCCAGGGCGAGGTCATCGAGATGCTGGCCGCGCGGGCCGGTGCGGACGTCGAGGCGCAGGTCCGGGCCGTCACCGAGGAGGCGATGCGCGGGGAGCTGGACTTCACCGAGTCGCTGCGCCGCCGGGTCGCGGCTCTGGAGGGTCTGCCCGCCTCGGTCGTCGACGACGTCGCGTCCCGGATCGAGCTGACCCCCGGCGCGCGCACGACGATCCGCACGCTCAAGCGCCTCGGCTACCGCTGCGGTGTCGTGTCCGGCGGGTTCACCCAGGTCATCGCCGGGTTGGTCGACGAGCTGCGGCTGGACTTCGTGGCCGCGAACGAGCTGGAGATCGTCGACGGGAAGCTGACCGGGCGGGTCAGCGGTGAGGTCGTGGACCGGCCGGGCAAGGCCGTGGCGCTGCGCCGCTTCGCCGAGGCCCACGACATCCCGGTCGAGCAGTGCGTGGCCGTCGGCGACGGCGCCAACGACATCGACATGCTCTCCACGGCCGGTCTGGGCATCGCGTTCAACGCCAAGCCCGCGCTGCGCGAGGTCGCCGACACCGCCCTGTCCGTGCCCTACCTCGACGTCGTGCTGTTCGTGCTGGGCATCACCCGCGACGAGGTCGAGGCGGCCGACGAGGCCGAGGGCGTGCTGCGGCGGGTCCCGATCGCATGACTCCGGCCGGGGGTTCCGTGCTCGACCTCCTCGCCGCCCGCTACGGCACCGGCGCGACCGTCCGGGAGATCCCGCCCGAGGTCGACGGCGTGGTGCGCGCGATGCCGGTGATCCTGCGGATCGAGCGCGACCCGCAGCCGTCCCGGACGGCGCTGCTCCAGGCGGCCGCGACCGCCGCGCTGGCGGTCTGCCTGGACCCCCGCGCGCAGGAGGGCGGCGAGTGGGACGAGCCGGTCCGGACCTGGGTCGACGGCCGGATCCGCAAGATCGCCCGCCGTGCCCGCGGAGCGCACTGGGACGCCGTGCAGGAGCTACCCGGCGTGACCGTGGGCCACGGCACGGCCCAGGCGCGCGCCCTGCTGCCCGGTCCGGTCGACGACGTCCCGAAGACCGTCTCGCGCCTGCAGATCGGCGGGACGGACCTGGGGACCGACACGCCCGGTCCACCGCCCGACGGGTGGCCGCTGATCGTGCTGAACCCGCACGCCGAGACGAGCGTCGGCAAGGCGGCCGCGCAGGTCGGGCACGCCTCGATGATCCTGGCCGCGGTGCGGGGCTGGACCTCGGTGCCGGAGTTCGCGGTCCGCGACACCACCCCGGGCGGTTGGGACACGCTGCTCGACGACGTCGAGGGCGGCCGGGCGGTCGCGGTGCGCGACGCAGGGTTCACCGAGGTGGACCCCGGCACGATCACCTGCGTCGCGATGGACCGACCCGACTCCTGATCCGGACACCGCCGGGATGCGTCTCAGCGCGAGAAGTCGATCACAGGCGGACGCTGACGCGCATCTCGGCGGTTCACGGGCGGGGTGAGCTCAGACGGTGGCCTTGAGGGTCACGTCGACGTTGCCGCGGGTGGCCTTGGAGTACGGGCACACCTGGTGCGCGCCCTCGACCAGGTCGTCGGCCTCGGCCTGACCGAGACCGGGCAGGTGCGCGGTGATCGTCGCGCTGATGCCGAAGCTGGTGTCGTCGGGGGACAGGCTCACCGACGCGTCGACGGTGGCGCCGTCCGGCACGGCGACCTTCTTCTTGCCCGCGACCAGGCGCAGCGCACCGTGGAAGCAGGTGGCGTAGGCCGCGGCGAACAGCTGCTCGGGGTTGGTCGCCCCTCCCGGGCCGCCCAGGGCCGGCGGCATCTTCAGGTCCTGGTCGATGATCCCGTCGGACGTGCGGACCCGCCCGTCGCGGCCGCCGCCGGACGATGTGGCCTCGGCCGTGTAGATCGCGTCTGCCATGGGAGTACCTCCGTGCTCGTGGATGGTCGGTTGTGCACAACCTATCGCCGGACGAGGGGCCCCTGCCACCGGTAGGACGGGTGTCACGCTCCGCGCAGGCGGCGCAGGGCGCCGTGCACCTTCGCCACGTCCGAGGTGGCCCAGAACGGCGGGAGCGAGGCGCGCAGGAAGCCGCCGTAGCGGGCGGTGGCGATCCGCGGGTCCAGGATCGCGACGACGCCGCGGTCGTCCATCCCGCGCAGCAGCCGGCCGGCGCCCTGCGCCAGCAGCAGCGCCGCGTGCGTGGCCGAGACGGACAGGAACCCGTTGCCGCCGCGGGCGTCGGTGGCCTTCTGCCGGGCGGCCACGAGGGGGTCGTCCGGGCGCGGGAACGGGATCCGGTCGATGATCACGCAGGAAAGCGACGGGCCGGGGACGTCCACGCCCTGCCACAGCGACAGCGTCCCGAACAGCGACGTCTCGGTGTCCTCGGCGAACCGCTTGACCAGCAGCATCGTCGAGTCGTCACCCTGGCAGAGCAGGGGAGTCGACAGCTTTCCGCGCAGTGCCTCGGTGGCCTGCTTGGCCGCGCGCATCGAGGAGAACAGGCCCAGCGTGCGCCCGCCCGCGGCCTCGACGAGCCCGGCGATCTCGTCCAGGTACTCCTGGGCGAGCCCGTCGCGGCCCGGCGGGGGCAGGCGCTTGGCCAGGTAGAGGATCCCGCTGCGCCCGTGCGCGAACGGCGAGCCGACGTCGAGCCCGCTCCACCGCGGGGCCTCCGGGTCCTGCACCGGGCCGTGCCCGGGGTCCGAGGCCGACACGTCCGCCGTCTGGGCGCCCGCCTCCTTCGGCTTCTCCGCGGGCAGTCCCCACTGGCGCGCCAGGGCGTCGAACGAGCCGCCCAGGGCCAGCGTCGCCGACGTCAGAACCGTCGTGCGCTGGGCGAACAGCCGCTCGCGCAGCAGGCCGCCGACCGAGAGCGGCGCCACCCGCAGGACCTTGTAGCGGGCGCCGTCCGGGCCCTGCTCGCCCAGCCAGACGACGTCCCAGCGCTTGGCGGGGTCCTGGGTCTCGAACGTCTTGGTGAGCCGGATCGCGGTCTCGGACACCTCGTCGAGCAGGGCGAGCGCGACCTTGCGGCCGGTGGCCTGCTCCGGGTCCTCCTTGCGCTGCCCGCCGAGCCCCTGCCGGCATCCCGCGGCGGCCTCGACGATCGAGTTCAGCGCGCCGGCCGCGGCCTGCGGCAGCGTCTCCCAGCGCCCGGGCGGGAGGTCCTCGAGCACCATGCCCAGGCCCTCACCTGCCTCGGAGAGGCGGTCGGCCACGGCCTGGTCGACGAGCTTGCCGCAGCGCCGCGCGGCCGCGGCCACGGTGCCCGAGGTCAGCTCCGCGGTGGCGGCGCCGGTCACCCGGTCCACCAGCTCGTGCGCCTCGTCGATCACGACGACGTCGTGCTCGGGCAGCACCGAGGCGTCGCCCATCGCGTCGATCGCGAGCAGCGCGTGGTTGGTGACGACGATGTCGGCGCGCCCGGCCTCGGCGCGCGCCTTCTCGGCGAAGCAGTCCTCACCGACCGGGCAGCGGGTGGCACCCAGGCACTCCCGCGCCGTCACCGAGACCTGCCGCCAGGCGGCGTCCGGGACGCCGGGGACGAGCTCGTCGCGGTCGCCGGTCGCGGTGTCGGATGCCCAGTCGTGTACGCGCTTGACGTTGCGCCCCATCGCCGAGATCGCGAACGCGTCGAAGAGCTGCTCCTCGCCCCCGTCGTCGCCCATGTCCTCGCCGTGCAGCTTGTTCAGGCACAGGTAGTTGCGCCGGCCCTTGAGGATCGCGAACGAGGGCTCACGCCCGAGCAGCGGTTTCAGGCTCTTCGCCACCCGCGGCAGGTCCCGGTCGACGAGCTGGCGCTGCAGCGCGATCGTCGCCGTCGAGATCACCACGGTGGTCTCGCGCATCATCGCGTGCCGGATCGCGGGCACCAGGTAGGCCAGCGACTTGCCGGTGCCGGTGCCGGCCTGCACGGCCAGGTGCTCGCCGGAGGACAGCGAGCGGCGCACCGCGTCGGCCATCGCGTCCTGGCCCTCGCGGCGGCTCCCGCCGACCGCGGTGACCGCGGCCTCCATCAGCTCGGCGACGCCGGGGAGGTCGCGGGCGGCGACGGTCGGGGAGGCGGGCACCCGGGCGAGGCTACCGGGGCGGGCCGACGATCCCCGCCGACCGTGCCGGTCCGGAACCGCGCGCCGCGCCCGGCGCCGTGCGTCCCGGTCGTCCCCGGCGTGGTGAGGCCGATCTCACGCCGGGCGCGGACGCACGGTGAACCGGTCGTGAACACGCCGTCACCGGGGTGTGATCCGGGTCGGCCGGGTGGTCGGTGACCTGCGTCATGACGGCACGATGGTGTCGTGACCACGACGCAGACGACCCTCTCCGGGACCCGCCAGGACCCCTCGCTCTACCCCGTGCTGATCGAGCACGAGGCCCGCTACTCCGACCTCGACCCGAGCCGCCGGATCGGCCGCGACGCGCTGGTTCGCTGGTTCGAGGACGCCCGGGTGGCCGTCGAGCGGGACGCGTTCGGCGCGGACCTGGTGGCGCGGCTGCAGGCGCGCGTCAAGCTGCTGCTGGCCGCGGTGCGGGTGGACGTGATCGCGCCGCTGCGGGTGGCCGGTCGCTACCGGATCGGGATCGGGGTCAGCCACATCGGCGTCTCCTCGTTCACCTACGCCTACGCCGTGTTCGCCGGCCAGGAGTGCGTGGCGACCGGCGAGTCGGTCAGCGTGCACGTCGGGGCGAACGGCCCGGCCCCGCTGTCGGACGAGGTGCGCGGCGCGCTGGCCACCATCCAGGTCGACGCACCGGCCTCGGAGCGCCCGGACCGCGGTGGCGCGCGGCTGGTCCGCGAGAACTACCCGTTCCGGGTGGACGTGCGGACCCGGTTCGGCGACCTCGACACCAACCGCCACGTGAACAACGTCGCGCTCGCCGGCTGGTACCTCGACGGCCTGGCCGAGCTGCACCAGGACGTCCTGGGCTACCCGACCGGCGGCCCGCTGGACGGGCTGTCGCCCAGCTCGCTGACCGTGCAGTACCGCGACGAGGTCGAGTACCCGAACATCTACCAGCTCCGGATCGGCGTGCTCGAGATCGACACCGACACCGTCCGCTACGCCTGCGGCCTGTTCGACGGCGCGCGGTGCATCGGCCTGGCCGAGGCCGAGGGCAGCCACCACGCCCCCGGCATCGACGGCGACCCCGTCCGCCTGGCCGACGCCCTGGCCCCCTTCCACATGAAGGCCTGACCACGACGGTCCTGCTGGCCCACTGCGCCGGAGTCGCC
>NZ_JADQDD010000265.1 GCF_019263595.1 Pseudonocardia sp. KRD291
TCAGGCTGTGGCGAAGGCTCCCAGGGTGTGGTCGGGGCGGATGCCTTCGAAGTTGCGCTGCCAGATCTCGTAGTAGAGGAACTCCTCATCGCTGCGCAGCGCCCAGCTGTGCTCGGGCTGCTCCGGGATCGCGCCGGTGTCGGCCTCGCGGGCCTTTCCCCTGGCCAGCTCGGCGAGCACGGTGCCGGCACCGGATCCGTCGCCGAACTGCTCCTTGCCCCGCCAGAGCAGGTCCTCGGGCAGCCAGCCGGTGAACGCCTCGCGCAGGATCGCCTTCTCCGGGCGTCCGTCCGGGCGTTGCTTCCACTCCGGGGGCAGGGCCAGGGCCGTGCGGACCAGCGCGGAGTCCAGGAACGGCTCGCGGGCCTCCAGGCCGAAGTACATCGTGGTCCGGTCGCAGCGCTGCAGGTTCAGGTGGTGCAGCTGCTCGAGCGAGCGGACCAGCTCGGCGTGCAGGGTGTCCGGGTCGGCGTAGGACTCGTCGTGGATGTAGGAGTAGCCGGCGAACAGCTCGTCGGCGCCCTCGCCGGTGAGCACGACCTTGACCTTCTTCGACGCCTCCCGGGCCAGCAGCAGGTTCGGCACCGCGCTGCGGACCAGGGCCGGGTCGTAGTGCTCGATGACGGTGACGGCCTGGTCCAGCGCGGTGTTGATGTCCTCGGGCGTCACCACGATCTCGTGGTGGTCCGAGCCGATGTGCGCGGCGACCTTGCGGGCGGCGATCAGGTCGCCGGACCCCTCGGTGCCGACCGCGAACGTCGGCAGGACCTCGCCCCTGGCCCGCGCCAGCGGCGCGGCGATCGCGGCGACCAGCGCCGAGTCGAGACCACCGGAGAGGAACACGCCGACGCCGACATCACTCATCATCCGGCGCTTCACCGCGGCGATCACGGCCTCGCGGATCTGGTCGAGCACGACGTTGTCCCACATCGGGTGCTCGGCGCGCCGGGCCGGGCGGACCTCGACCGGGACGGCGTCGGCGTAGCGCACCAGCCCGGACGACGGGCTCCACAGGCAGCCGGGCGGGAACGACTCCACGTAGGGCCGGTCCTCGACGTCGAAGGCGCGCAGCTCGCTGGCGAACAGCACCGTCGCGTCCGGGTCCGGCGAGGTGTAGGGCACCGACTCGTCGACGGCGGCGCTGGTTCTCGTTCCGCGTCCGCTGCTCTCGCCCGGGGGGATCCAGTACAACGGCTTGACCCCCATCGGGTCCCGGGCGACCAGGCCGCTGCCGTCGGTACGCGCCATCGCCACGGCGAACATGCCGTTCAGCGAGCCGACGGCGATCTGGCCGTCGCGCATCACCGCGTGCAACGCGGCCTCGGTGTCCGACCCGGTGCGCACGGTGCCGTCCGGGAACGCCGAGGAGATCCGCTCGTGGTTGTAGATCTCGCCGTTGCCGACGATCCACGCGGACTCGGCCGCGTCGGCCATCGGCTGGTGCCCGCCGCTCACGTCCATGATCGACAGGCGCTGGTGGCCGAGCCACGCGGACGTCTCGACGTGCACGCCGGTGTCGTCGGGGCCGCGGTGCGCGACCTGGGCGAGCATCCGCTCGTACTTGCCGGAATGCCGGCCGTGGTCGATGTCACCGAATGCCGCGACGATCCCGCACATGGGTCCACCATCCCACGGTCCGCAGGTCCGGGCCGCTCCGGCGCTGTGAGTTTGGGCATCGGTGCCCCCGAATGACTCGCCCGAGTTTGCCCGGGCCGTGCCACGTTCGTACCGTTGTGGGTGGCCGGGTCGGATGTCGCCGCAGTTGTCGACCGGATCGGCCCCCGGGCACCCGTCGCGGAGGCCGCCTTCCCGGCGGACCAGGAGCGCGCAGGCGCGCGCGACCCGACCGAGGGGCGGACGACGTGGCGACGGCAGAGCACGACCAGCAGAAGCGGCACAAGGTCGTGATCGTGGGCGGCGGCTTCGGCGGTGTCCAGACCGCGAAGGCGCTGCGCAGGGCCGACGTCGACATCACGCTGATCGACCGCACCAACCACCACCTGTTCCAGCCGTTGCTCTACCAGGTCGCGACGGGGATCCTGTCCCCCGGCCTGATCGCCCCGGCGCTGCGCCGGGTGCTCAAGACCCAGCGCAACGTGCGGACGCTGCTGGCCGAGGTCGGCGACATCGACCTCGAGCGCAAGGTCGTGCACGCTGCCGCGCCGGACGGCCAGCACATGGACCTGGACTACGACACGCTCGTGGTCGCCGGCGGCGCGACGCACGCCTACTTCGGGCACGACGAGTGGGCCGAGCACGCCCCCGGCATGAAGACGATCGAGGACGCGCGCATGCTGCGCAGCCGGATCCTCGGGGCCTACGAGCTCGCGGAGGTCTCCCGGGACCCGGCCGAGCGGGAGGCGTACATGACGTTCGTCGTCGTCGGCGCCGGCCCGACCGGGGTGGAGCTCGCGGGGCAGCTCTCCGAGCTGGCCCGCTACGTGCTGCCGCGGGAGTACCGCTCGATCGACACCCGCGAAGCGAAGATCATCCTGCTGGACGGGGCCCCGACCGTCCTGCCGCCGTTCGCGAAGAAGCTGCAGCGCTACACGCACCGGACGCTCGAGGACAAGGGCGTCGACGTCCGCCTGAACAGCATGGCGACCCACATCGACGCCGACTCGATCACGGTGAGGAACCCCAAGGGCGAAGAGCGGATCGTGGCCCGGACGAAGGTCTGGGCGGCCGGGGTGCAGGCCTCCCCGCTCGCCGCCATGCTGGCCAAGGCCACCGGCACCGAGGTCGACCGCGCCGGGCGGCTGGCCGTGGACCCGGACTGCAGCCTGCCCGGGCGCCGCGACGTCTACGCCGTCGGCGACATGGTCTCCACCATCGACCGCCTGCCCGGCGTCGCCCAGGTGGCGATGCAGCAGGGCACCTACGTCGGCAAGCTGATTGCTGCCCGCAGCAGCGGCGACGACACCACGCCCGCGCCGTTCAAGTACTTCGACAAGGGCTCGATGGCCACCATCGGCGCCCGCGAGGCCGTGGCCGACGCGTTCGGGGTCAAGGTCACCGGGTGGCTCGGCTACCTCATGTGGTGCTACGTGCACGTGATGTTCCTGATCGGCTGGGGCAACCGGTTCGGCACGCTCTACAACTGGGTGCGCTCGCTGCGCTACGCCCGCAACCGCGGTCACCGCCTGATCAGCGTGCAGGCGTCCTACGACGAGAGCATCGCCGCCGAGCACCACGGCGCCGCCGAACAGCGCAGCACCGAGGACTTCGGACGCGACATCCCCAAAGCCGCGTCCTGACCCGCCTCCCGGCTCCCGACCCGACCGGGCGCGGCGCACGCACGAGGTCGTTGACCTGCGGTGCGTCACCGTCCGTGCACGGCAGGTGGTGAACGATCCGGAGCCTGCGGCGAGCGGTCGTCGTCGGCCCGAGAATCGGGCATACCGGTCGCCTCGCGGGGTCCCGGGAGCGGGCGACACGCCGGTGAACTGGGGGTTCTCGCAGGTACCGATCACGGCTCTGCCAGTCTGTACGGCGATCCGCGAGTCGTATCATGCTCACCCGCTCCGGGTGCGTGGAACCGAGAGGAGTTGTCAGCGATGGCACTGCCCACCCTGACCCCCGAACAGCGCCAGGAGGCGCTCAAGAAGGCGGCCGCCGCGCGCACCGCCCGCAAGGAGCTCCGCGACAAGATCGCGAGCGGCGAGGAGACCATCCCGTCGGTGCTCGGTCGGGCCAAGACCGACCAGATCGTCGGCAAGACCAAGGTCGCGGACCTGCTCAAGAGCGTCCCCGGCTGGGGGCCCGCCAAGGTCACCAAGGTGCTCGAGGAGACCGGCATCGACGTCTCCCGGCGCGCCGCCGGCCTCGGCGACCGCCAGCGCGCAGCGCTGATCGAGAAGGTCGGCTGACCTTCGCGGCACACCGATCCGGCCCGGCCCCGAGTTCGTGGGGACCGGGCCGGTGTCGTGTCCGGGACGGGTGCGACGGCGCCGCTCAGCCGCGGCCGATCAGCCCCCGGTCGGCGAGGAAACGCAGGGCCACCTGGTCCTCGCTGAGCCCCTGCAGGTCCGCCAGGCCGTTCAGCTCGATCATGGTGTCGACGGTCAGCAGTGGCGCCAGCCGCGCGACGAGCGTCCGCAGCGGCGGGTACTGATCCAGGGTCTGCGCCCGCACCGTCAGGCCCGCCAGCTGGGTGATGATCACGCCCTTGTCGTCGGCGAGCACGGTCAGGTTCAGCGATCGGATCCGCGCGTCGGTCGTGAACACCTCCGCGAAGTCGCACGGGCTGCTCCGGGCCACGTTCACGAAGTTCAGTGCGAAGTCGTTCTGGTACACCTGCGACGCGGGGAAGTACGCGTCGTAGGAGCGCTGCAGGTCCTCCCAGGCCCGGTCCAGGAACTCCGCGGCCCCGCAGAACGTCGCCCGGTCCGGGTCCGGCCGGATGTAGGCCGCCATGTCCGAGAGCGTCCGGACCTGCGCCAGCGGCCCAGACACGTCGCTGCGCCGGGCGACCGCGTACTGGTTGCCGAACGCCGCGGGGCCGAGCCACACGATGCCGTTGCGCTGCGCGTCCTCGGCCGCGACGGCGTCGTAGAGCTCCCGCTCGCCCGGGATCAGGTCGTCGTGGCCGAGGAACAACGACCACCCGGTCCCCGCGTACTCCCAGTACGCGTCGATGGCGCCGGTCTCCAGCGCGGAGCGCACGATGGACGACCCGGACAGTCCGGTGCGGTCGACCGTCGTCGCGCCGGCGGCCTGCAACGCGTAGTCGAGGATCTTGCCGAGGATCTTCTGCTCGGTGAACTCCTTGGAACCGACGGTGATGCGGGCACCGGAGAGGTCCACCTCGCGGGCCAGCGAACCTCCGCGCAGCTGCTCGACGGGTGGGCGCAGCGCCGCGGCCGCGGCGCCGGAACAGCCCGAGGTCACCGCGGCGACCGCGAGCAGCAGCCCCGGCAGCGCCCGGCGCGGGATGGGTCGGGACACGGGTGTCATCTCCTTCGTCCGGCGCACGTCAGACGCCACGGGGGGCCAGGTTGTCCTCGGCGATGGCGGCCAGCCAGTCGATCAGCAGCGCGAGCGCGGCGACCAGCACGCTGCCGGTGACCAGGACGATGTTCCGGTTGGAGGCGAGGCCGTTGGAGATGATGTCGCCGAGCCCGCCCGCACCGATGAACGTGGCGAGCGCGACGGTGCCGGTGGTGATCGTCAGCGTGGTGCGCACCCCGGCCAGGATCACCGGCACCGCCAGTGGCAGCTCCACCGACACCAGCACGCCGAGTTTCGTCATCCCCATCCCACGCGCGGCCTCGATCACCGACCGGTCGACCTGGCCGATCCCGGCGATCGTGTTGCGCACGATCGGGAGCACGCCGTGGATCACGAACGCCAGCACCGCGATCGCGTACACCGGCAGGCTCAGGAACGCGACCGCGAACAGCACGATCAACCCGATGGACGGGATCGCCTGGCTGATGTTGGCGAGCGTCAGGACCGGTCCGGAGAAGCGGCTGACCCCGTCCCGGGTGAGCAGCACCCCCAGCGGGACGGCGACCAGCAGGATGATCACCGACACGATCGCGGTGAGCTGCACGTGCTGCCAGGTCCGGCTCAGGATGTAGGCGGCGTTGAGGCTGCGCCGCTCGATCGAGTCGAGCTGCCGCGAGGACACGTACAGGTAGAGCACCACCAGCGCGACGACGACGATCGCCGGGCGCACGAGGTGGGTCGCCCACCTCGCCCGGGGGCCCTTCGTCCCGGGGCCCGGGGTGCCGCCCGCGGCCGGCGCGGCGCCCTGCTCGGAGACCACGGCCATCTCAGACCGTCCCCGGTGTCGCCACGGTGCCCGGGCGCGGGACGGCGGGCCCGGCGTCGGTGTGCACCGTGGACAGGATCGTCTCCAGGTCCAGCACCCCCCGGTAGGCACCGGCGTCGTCGACCACCACGACGGCCGACGAGTTCGCGGCCAGCATCGCGTCCAGGGCGGCGAACAGCGAGTCGCCCGGCCCGATCCGGGTCACGATCGGCAGGCCGCGGTCGAGGACGTCGCCGCTCGCGTCCGCGGGGACCCAGCCCAGCGGGCGCCGGTCGGCGTCGAGCAGCGGCAGGAACTCCCGCGCGCCGGCCCGCACCGCGGCCGCACGCTCGTCGCGGTGGGTGTCCTGGCCGATGCTCGGCCAGTCCGGCACCGGCACGTCGCCGACCCGGGACAGCGTCAGCCGCTTGATCGCCGCACCGGAACCGACGAACTCGGAGACGAACGGGGTCGCCGGCTCGGTGAGGATCCGCTCCGGGGTGTCGTACTGCTCGATCCCGCTGCCGGCGTTGAAGATCGCGATGCGGTCGCCCATCTTCACCGCCTCGTCGATGTCGTGGGTGACGAACACGATCGTTTTTCCCAGCTCGGACTGGATCCGCAGGAACTCGTTCTGCAACGTCTCCCGGGTCAGCGGGTCGATCGCGCCGAACGGCTCGTCCATCAGCATCACCTCCGGATCCGCGCCCAGGGCCCGGGCCACGCCGACCCGCTGCTGCTGCCCGCCGGAGAGCTGTCTGGGCAGCCGCCCCCGGTAGGTGTCGGGGTCCAGGCCGACGAGCGTCAGGAGCTCGTCGACGCGCCCGGCGACCCGCTTGCGGTCCCAGCCGAGCATCCTGGGCACCGTCGCGACGTTGTCGGCCACGCTGCGGTGCGGGAACAGCCCGGTCTGCTGGATCGCGTAGCCGATCCGGCGGCGCAGGGCGTCCGGGTCGGCCCGGGTGACGTCCTCGCCGTCGAGCAGGATCGTGCCGGACGTCGGCTCGATCAGCCGGTTGATCAGCTTCATGGTGGTGGTCTTGCCGCAGCCGGACGGGCCGAGCAGGACCACGATCTCCCCCGGCGGCACGTCGAGGTCGAGCCGGTCCACGGCGGGCCGGTCCTGGCCCGGGTAGCGCTTGGTCAGCTGCTCGAGCCGGATCATCGGCTCCGCCGTCGGTCCGGTGTCGGTGCGTCCGTTCTCAGGCACGGGCCCCCCTCGTCGTCGTCAGTCGGGTGAGCAGCGCGATCGCGGCGTCGAACACGACCGCCAGCACGATGATCCCCAGGATTCCCTCCAGAGCCAGGTACACCGCGAACGGTGTCCCGGCCGAGGACAGGCCGGACAGGATCAGGTTGCCCAGCCCCGGCCCGTTCACCGCCGCGGAGATCGCCGCGATACCCAGCAGCAGCTGGGCCGAGACCCGCACCCCGGCCAGCACCACCGGCCAGGCCAGCGGCAGCTCGATCGAGAGCAGCAGCCGTCGGCGGTCCATCCCCACCCCGCGGGCCGACTCGGTCACCGCAGGGTCGACCTCCCGCAGGCCGACGATCGCGTTGCGCACCACCGGCAGCAGCCCGTACAGCGTCAGCGCCACGATGGCCGGCGCGGTGCCCAGGCCGAGCAGCGGGATGAGCAGGCCGAACAGCGCGTAGGACGGGATGGTCATGATCAGCGAGGCGCTGTTGACGGCGGCCGCGCGGCCGAGACCGGTGCGGTAGGTCAGCACCGCCAGCGGGACGCCGACCAGCACCGCCAGTGCGAGGCCCTGCAGGACCAGCACCGCGTGCTCGAACGTGTACCCGATCACCTCCAGGTAGTTGGAGGCGAGGTACTCCCAGAAACTCATGCGGGCAGTATTCCGGGCGAATCAGGCAGGCGGGGCGTCCCGGTCACGGCGTGTCCCCGCTCGGTCTACCGGGCCCCGACCTCCGGCAGCACCAGCCGGGACGGCTGCGACGGGTCGTGGTGCACGGTGTGCTCGGCGACGACCGCCTCCCCGGCGGTGCCGAGCTCGGGGACCGTCCTGGTGTGCAGGTTCCGGCTGCGCCGCGGGTAACAGGCGCCGGCCACGTGCACCCGGATCCGGTGCCCGGCGCGGAACGTGTGCGCGGTGTCGTGCAACGCCACCTGTACCGTGACCGGCTCGCCGGGGGCGAGCCAGTCCGCGGTGCCACCGAGCCGGTAGCGGGTCCGCACGGCGCCCTCGGCGACCGGCAGCGCGAACCCGTCCGGCTCGACGTCGACGAGCGTGACGCACACGTCGGCGTCCGGGGCGGTGCTGGACAGCGCCAGCTCCAGACGCGGGACGCCGGCCACGGAGACCGGCTCCGCGAGCGTCGGCGAGGTGTAGACCAGCACGTCGGCGCGATGGTCGACCGCACGCTGGTCCTGGATGCCGTCCGGGCCCAGCGCGGCGGCCGGGAACGCGCCGCCGCAGGTCGGGAACGGGTCGTGCGGGTCGGCGCGCACGGTGTCCGACGCCGCGCCCGGCCCCTGCGCGCCCGGCCCCTGGGTGACGCCGGTGGCCGGGTGCAGGGACCCGTCACCGGAGGCCGAGCGGGCGTCACCGCCGGAGCCGAGCAGCCAGGCCGTCCCGCGTCCCGGCGGCGGCCAGGACGCCGCCGAGGCCCACCGGTTCTCGCCGCCGACGTGGTAGCGCACCGGTTC
>NZ_JADQDD010000266.1 GCF_019263595.1 Pseudonocardia sp. KRD291
TCGTGGCTCGGGCGGCGCGGCCGGTCGTCTCGGGACGGCCGGTCATCACCGCGCGGGCGCGCGTCGCCGCGTGGCGCGACGTCACGGGACGGGCGGTCGTCACGCGGGCGGTCGTCACGCGGGCGGTCGTCACGCGGGCGGTCGTCACGCGGGCGGTCGTCACGCGGGCGGTCGTCACGCGGGCGGTCGTCACGGCGTGGGCGGGCGCTCGATGCCCCGCCGGAGCGCTCGTCGCGCCTCGGCCGGTCGTCGCGGCCTCCGGCTCGGCCCCCTCCGGCTCGGCCGGAGCCGCCGCGGTCGCCGCCGGTCCGGCCGGAACCAGCGCGGTCACCCCCGGCGCGGTCGCCTCCCGTGCGGTCGCCGCCCGTGCGGTCGCCGCCGGCGCGGTCGCTGCCCGGCCGGTCGTCGCGGCCGGTGGAGGGACGCTGCGCCGGTCGGCGGTCGTCGTCCCGGCCCGCCCCACCGCGCGACCAGCCGTCGCCGGTCCGATCGGGTCGTCCGTCGGGCTTCTGGTCACTCACGGGGTCTCCTCGCGGCGGGGGTGGGCCGCGTCGGCGGCAGTGCTGTGGTGGTCGCCGCAGCGGCGACCGGGCCGGCGCCCACCGGGCCGGCGCCGGACGGGACCGGCGCGCCGGCGGCAGGTAGGTGGATCACCATATCGGCGTCGGGCGCGGTGCGGGTGCGCTCATGCCAGCGACTCCCCGGCGTCGATGCGGGCACCGCGTGCCCAGTCCGGAGCGGGCATCGCCCGCTTGCCGACGGGACGGACCTCGCCCAGCTCGACCGGGACCGTCGTGGTCCCCACCAGTACCCGCTTGCGCTCCACCAGCAGCTGCCCCGGCGCGAGCTCGACCTCGCCGGTGCGCAGCGGGCGGACCGGCCCCAGACCGAGACGCTCGCCGCGGAACTCGCACCACGCCCCCGGGTCGGGGGTGACCGAACGGATCAGCCGGTCGATCGCCGCGGCCGGGTTCCTCGGGTCCACGCGGGCGTCGGCGGTGGTCACCTTCGGCGCCGTCGACACGCCCTCGGGCGGCTGCCGGGCCGCGAACAGGGTCCCGTCCTCGATCCCGTCCAGGGTGGCCGAGAGCAGGCGGGCCCCGGAGTCGGCGAGCCGGCCGAGCAGGGCCCCGGAGGTGTCGGTGGCGCCGATCGTGTCGGTGACCACACCGAAGGTCGGGCCGGTGTCCATGCCCTCCTCCAGCCGGAACGTGGTGGCTCCGGTGACGTCGTCGCCGTGCCGGATCGCGGCCTGCACCGGGGCGGCGCCGCGCCACGCCGGGAGCAGCGAGAAGTGCAGGTTGACCCAGCCGAAGCGGGGGACGTCGAGGGCCGCGCGCGGGACCAGCGCGCCGTAGGCGACGACCGGGGCGCAGTCCGGCGCGAGCTCGCGCAGGGCGTCCAGGAACTCCGGGTCGGACGGGCGGCCCGGTGTGAGCACCGGGATCCCGGCCTCATCGGCGAGGGCCCCGACCGGCGACCGGACGAGCTTGCGCCCGCGTCCGGCCGGGGCGTCCGGCCGGGTCAGCACCGCGACGACCTCGTGGCGCGGCGAGTCCAGCAGGGCGCGCAGCGAGGGCACCGCCGGGTCGGGGGTGCCGGCGAAAAGCAGCCTCATCGCGCCTTGCCGAACAGCGGGTGCGGGCTGGTCTTGACCGCGGGTTCGGGCTCGCCGAACCAGGACGCCTCGCGGATCTCGGCCATCGCCTGCTTGCGGGTCTCGGCGTCGAGGCGGTCGATGAACAGGACACCGTCGAGGTGGTCGGTCTCGTGCTGGATCGCCCGGGCGAGCAGCTCGCTGCCCTCGATCACCTGCGGCTCACCGTGCATGTCCCATCCGCGGGCGACCACGTGCAGCCGCCGGCGGCAGTCCCAGCCGAGGCCGGGAATGGACAGGCAGCCCTCCGGTCCGACCTGGTCCTCCTCGCCGACGGCCTCCCAGCTCGGGTTCACCAGGTGCCCGGAGAACCCGTCGCAGTCGAAGACGAACACCCGCTGCCCGACGCCGATCTGCGGCGCGGCCAGGCCGGCGCCGCCCTCGTCGTGCATCGTGTCGGTGAGGTCGGACACCAGCCGTCGCAGCTCGGCGTCGAACGTCTCGACCTCGGTCGCGCGGGTGCGCAGGACCGGGTCGCCGAAGAGCCGGACGGGCTGGATGGGCACGGTTCTCCTCGCAGGTCTCTCGGGTGGGTCCCCCATTCTCCCACCGCCGACGCCGGACCCCCGGCCGGGCCGGGCCGGTCAGCCGATCTCGGACGGGTCCAGGCGCACCCGCACGGCCTCGGCCGCCTTGCGCGCGCTGCGGCCTGCCTGTGCCGCCGCCAGCGCGCCGGCGAGCTCGCGCCCGGAGGCGCGCGGGACCCGCAGCAGTGCCCGCTCCCGCACCTCGTCGTCGGGCCCGTGGCCGGACGGCCGTTCCGGCGGGTCGATCTCCACCGGGCCGAGCAGCTCCACCCCGGACGGAGCCCCCTCCGCTGCCAGCACCGCGTCCACGACCTCGGCCACCGCAGCCGGCGGCCCCTCGACGGCGGCCATCCGGACCGCGGGCGGGAACCCCACCTCGGCCCGGGTCGCGAGCTCGGCCTCGGCGTGCCCGGCCGGGTCCCAGCGCACCAGGGCCTGCACGGTCGGCAGCGACGAGTCCGCGACGACGACCACGCGCCCGCCCTCGGAGTGCGGCACCACCGCGGCCGCCGCGGCGAACCACCGGCGCAGGGTCTCCTCGGCGACCTTGAGGTCCGGGCGGGAGAGCATCGCCCACCCGTCGAGCAGCAGCGCGGCCCCGTACCCGCTCTCGGCGGCGGGCTCTGCCCCCGGCGTGGCCACCACCAGCGACGGCCCGTCCGCCACCGTCGACAGCACCGGCGCGCCGCCACCGGAGGAGCGCACCGTCACCCCCGGGAACGCGCGGCCCAGCTCCTCCGAGGTGCGCCCGGCGCCGACCACGCCGGCGCGGAGCCGGCGCGACCCGCAGCCCGCGCACCGGAACGCCGGTTCCGCGCGACCGCACCAGCGGCAGTGCGGCAGTCCCGCGGGGCCTCCGGCCGACTCCCCCGCCGGGCCGGCGGCGCCGTTCCCGGCTCCGGGACGGGGGAACCCGAGCGGTCCGGCACAGTGCCGGCACCGCGCGGTCTCCCGGCAGGACGCGCAGGACAGCCACGGCAGGTACCCGGCGCGCGGGACCTGCACCAGCACCGGCCGTCCGGCCGCCAGTGCCGCGCGCGCGGCCTCGAACGCCACCGCCGGGACGCGCGCGGCCCGCGCGGTCGGGTCCCGGGCCAGCTGGGTGTCGGTCTCGCCGATCGCGGTGACCCGCGGCGCGCGCTCGCGCACCACCGCGCGGTCGGCCGCGATCGCGCTGGCCCAGCCCGACCCGACGAGCACCTGCGACTCCGCGGTCCGGGCGAACCCGCCCACCAGCAGGGCCGCCCCGGCGCGGTGCGCGCGCAGCACCAGCACGTCGCGCACGTGCGGGTAGGGCGCACGCGGCTCGGTGTGCGAGTCGTCACCGTCGTCCCAGACGGCCAGCAGGCCCAGGTCCGACAGCGGGGCGAACGCCGCCGAGCGGGTCCCGACGACCACCCGCACCGCGCCGCGGCGCACCGCGAGCCAGCGCCGGTAGCGCTCGGCCGGGCCGAGGTCGGCCGAGAGCGCCACCACCCCGTCGGCGCCCAGCAGCAGGGCGCACGCCGCCTGCAGCCGCTCCACGTCGCGCTGGTCGGGCACCACGAGCAGCGCACCCCGGCCCGCTGCGGCGGTCTGCGCGGCGGCCTCGGCCAGGCGCGCCGCCCAGTCCTCCCCCGGCAACGCCTGCCAGACGGCGTGCGCGGCCCGTCCACCGGCCAGCGCGTCGAGGAACGCCTCGCCGCGCGGGTACCCGGCCCAGCCGGACCGGTCGGGGACGATCTCGTCGGGGCCCGGGTCGCGCTCGCGCGGCTTCTCCGCCTCCACCCGGGCGTGCCGCGGCGGGACGGCCAGGCGCAGCACGTCGGCCAGGACCCCGGCGTACCGGTCGGCCACCGCCCGGCACAGCTGCTCGACCTCTCCGGTGAGCACCGGCTCCGCGGACACGACCTTGTCCACCCAGGCGAGCCTGCCGGTGTGCGCGGACTCCTCGGCGCGGGCGAGCAGGTAGCCGTCGACGAGCCGGCCGGCGAAGCGGACGCGGACCCGCGTCCCGGGCACGGCGTCGGCGTCGAGGTGCGCGGGCACCCGGTAGTCGAAGGGCCGGTCGAGGTGCGCCAGCCCGACGTCCACCGCGACCCGGGCGACCGGCAGCGTCGCGGCCGGCTGCCACTCGCCGCGGGTCCTGCTCGCCGGTGGGGTGCTCACGCCCCGGGGTCTACCAGACCGCCCCGGCCCGGCCCGCGGCAGCGGGCACCGGCCGAGGGCGGCGGGCGGGGACGCCGGTGGGGTCGAGGTCGTGGACATGGGGTGAGCATGCAGCCCGGCACCGACAGTTCCGCCCACGCACGCTCGCGCCCCCGGGGCCACGGGTGAGCGGGCGGCGCGCTCGTCGCACAGGTTCCGACGAGAGCGCCGTTCGCCGGACGGACCCCGGACCCACCGGGCCTCGGAGCCACCGGACAGGCCGGACACACCGCTGGCCGGGTCCGGCGAACCGGACCCGGCCAGCGGGGAGAACCTGCCTCAGCTACCGGCGACCGACTTGAGCGCGTCCGCGCGGGAGGTGTCCTCCCACGGGAGCTCGATGTCGGTGCGGCCGAAGTGGCCGTACGCGGCGGTCGGTGCGTAGATCGGGCGCAGCAGCTTCAGGTCGCGGATGATCGCGGCCGGACGCAGGTCGAAGACCTCCTCGATCGCGGCCTGGATCTTCGCCGGGTCCACGTTCTCGGTGCCGAACGTCTCGATGAACAGGCCGACCGGGGCGGCCTTGCCGATCGCGTAGGCGACCTGGACCTCGATCCGCTGGGCCAGGCCCGCGGCGACGGCGTTCTTGGCGACCCAGCGCATGGCGTACGCCGCGGACCGGTCCACCTTCGACGGGTCCTTGCCGGAGAACGCGCCGCCACCGTGACGGGCCATGCCGCCGTAGGTGTCGACGATGATCTTGCGGCCGGTCAGGCCCGCGTCGCCCATCGGGCCGCCGAGCACGAAGCGGCCGGTCGGGTTGACCAGCAGCTTGGGCTGCGTGGCGTCCCAGCCCAGCGCCTCCACCTCGGGGGTGACGACGTGCTGCAGGATGTCCGGGGTCAGCATCCCGTCCAGGTCGACGTCCGCGGCGTGCTGGCTGGAGACCACGACGGTGTCGAGGCGGGCCGGCTTCTCGCCGTCGTACTCGATGGTGACCTGGGTCTTACCGTCGGCACGCAGGTAGGGCAGGGTGCCGTTCTTGCGCACCTCGGTCAGGCGCCGCGCCAGCCGGTGGGCCAGCGCGATCGGCAGCGGCATGAGCTCCGGGGTGTCCGTGGTGGCGTAACCGAACATCAGTCCCTGGTCGCCCGCGCCCTGCTTGGCGATCTCGTCCTCGGCGGACTCGACGCGCTTCTCGTAGGCGGTGTCCACGCCCTGCGCGATGTCCGGCGACTGCGCGCCGATGGCGATGTTCACGCCACAGGTCGCCCCGTCGAAGCCCTTGGTCGACGAGTCGTACCCGATCTCCAGGATCCGGTCCCGGACGATCTTCACCAGGTCGGGCTTGGCCGTCGTGGTGACCTCACCCGCGACGTGCACCTGGCCGGTCGTGACCATGGTCTCGACCGCGACACGGCTGCTCGGATCCTCCTCGAGCAACGCGTCGAGGACCGAGTCGCTGATCGCGTCGCAGATCTTGTCGGGATGACCCTCGGTCACCGACTCGCTCGTGAACAACCGTCGGCTCGTGTTCGACACGCGCTGTTTCTCCATCCGATCGACTTGTCGCGGCCGTCCGACCGCGCTCGTCCGGCCGGAACCATGATCGCTCCGGCCTCTGGGCACTCACCCTAGTCCAGTAAAGCCCGTCCTCCGATGTCCTGCATCACGCAACACCGCCACGGAGAGTGAAATCAACCTCTCATTCGGCAACGCTGAGTCGCTTGATGGGGTGATTGACGAGTGGATCACGAATCCGCGCGCCGCCCACTCGTTGGGCGAGACATCACCCCCGCACCGAGTGGGAGGTGAATCCCACAGCAGCTGATCCACGCCCCTGCGGCACGGAGGTTTCCCACGATGAAGGCGCACACCACGCCAGGACGGCGCATCGCCGCCGTCGCCGGCGCGCTCGCGATCGCCGGCGTCTCGGCGACGGCACTGATCGCCGGCACGGCGTCCGCCGCCGGCACCGGCACCTGCACGTCGAGCGTGAACGTGCGGTCCGAGCCGAAGGAGTCCGCGCCCATCGTCGGCGTCTGCGAGCGCGGCGAGACCACCTCGGTCGGCGAGAAGCGCAACGGCTTCGTCCAGCTCGACGAGTTCGGCGGCTGGGCCCAGGCGCAGTACGTCGAGACCGGCTCGGAGGGCACCACGTCCGCCCCGAACCGCGCCGAGGAGGGCGAGGACGACTTCTTCTCCTCCCCGCGCAGCACGGAGTCCCCGCGCAGCTCCCAGTCCCCGAGCACCTCGGACTCCCCGAGCACGAGCAGCCCGCGATCGGGCACCAACCCGGAGCGCACCGAGGACGGCTCCGAGTCGTCCCCGCGCAGCAACGGGTCCACCCCGAGCACCTCGGAGTCGTCCCCGCGCAGCAGCGAGTCCTCCCCGAGCAGCAGCACCTCGCCGAGCAGCAACGACTCGTCGCCGCGCAGCACCACGTCGCCGAGCTCCTCGGAGACCACCCCGGGCAGCAGCTCGGACCTCGACGACTGAGAAACGCCCGCGAGCGCACAGTGGGGGCGGTACCCGTGTGATGTCACGGGTACCGGCCCCCACGGGCGTCGGGAACCTCTACAGGCGGGCGCCGACCGCGTCCCACACCCGGGAGGCCAGCAGCGCCTTGGAACCGGTGGGGATCTCGGACTCCCCGCCGTCGGCGCCGAGCAGCCAGCCCGCGTTGTCGCCGACCTCGAACGCCTTGCCGTCCCCCACCGCGTTGACGACGAGCAGGTCGCACCCCTTGCGGCGCAGCTTGGCCCGCCCGTGGTGCAGCACGTCGCCGGAGGCGTCGCCGGTCTCCGCGGCGAACCCGACGACGATCTGTCCGGGACGCCGTTCGCGGACCAGCCCGGCCAGGATGTCCGGGTTCTGCGCGAGCCGCAGCGGCGGCGGTTCGGCGTCCCCGCGCTTGATCTTGTCGGTGGCCAGGTCGACCGGCCGGAAGTCGGCCACCGCGGCGGCCATCACGACGGCGTCGGCGTCCTGGGCCGCGTCGTGCACGGCGGCCTGCAGCTGCGCCGCCGAGCCGGCCCGCACCACGTCGACGGCCGCCGGGTCCGGCAGGTCCGCGGTGTGCGCGGAGACCAGCGTGACCCGCGCCCCGCGCTGGGCCGCGACCCGGGCCAGCGCATAGCCCTGACGTCCGGACGACCGGTTGCCGAGGAACCGCACCGGGTCCAGCGCCTCGCGGGTTCCCCCGGCGGAGACGACGACGTGCCGCCCGGCCAGGTCGCGCGGCAGTGCGTCGCCGCGCTCCAGGAGCAGCCGGGCGAAGTCGGCGATCTCGGACGGGTCGGGCAGCCGGCCGGAACCGGTGTCCTTACCGGTCAGGCGCCCGGACGCCGGCTCGAGCACGACCGTGCCGCGGGAGCGCAGCAGCGCCACGTTGTCGCGGGTCGCGGGGTGCTCCCACATCTCGGTGTGCATCGCCGGGGCCAGCAGCACCGGACATCGCGCGGTGAGCAGCGCCGCCGTCAGCAGGTCGTCCGAGCGGCCGTGGGCCAGGCGCGCCATCAGGTCCGCGGTGGCCGGCGCGACGACGACGAGATCGGCCTCCTGGCCCAGCTTGACGTGCGGCACCGACGGGACGTCGTCGAACACCCCGGTCGCCACCGGCTGCCCGGACAGGGCCTCGAACGTGGCCGCACCGACGAAGTTCAGCGCCGACTCGGTCGGCAGCACCCGGACCGAGTGCCCGGTCTCGGTGAGCCGGCGCAGGAGCTCCGCGCTCTTGTAGGCGGCGATGCCACCGGACACCCCGAGCAGGACCCGTGGCCTGCGCTCGAGGTGCTCAGGACCGGGTCGTTCGGTCATCGGTACTACTGCTCGCCCTCGGTGTGCTCGAGCATGCCGGCCTGGATCTCGCGCATGGCGATCGAGAGCGGCTTCTCCCGCGGGCCCGGCTCCACCAGCGGGCCGACGTACTCCAGCAGGCCCTCGCCGAGCTGGGAGTAGTAGTCGTTGATCTGGCGGGCCCGCTTGGCCGCGTAGATGACCAGGGCGTACTTCGAGCTCACCTGGCCCAGGAGGTCGTCGATCGGGGGGTTGGTGATGCCCTCGGGGGTGGTGGTGATGCCGCTCATCGGCGTGCTCACTGGTGGAACTCCT
>NZ_JADQDD010000267.1 GCF_019263595.1 Pseudonocardia sp. KRD291
CGTAGGCGTCGAACGCGGTCTCGGCCGCGCGCGCGGCCGCCTCGGAACGGGCCGGTTCGTCCAGGGAGGGGTCGGCCGGGCCGTCGAGCAGCACCCTCCCGACCGACCGCGGGTGCCCGCCGGCCCAGAGCGCGACCGCGTCCGCGCCGTCGCCGACGCCGACGACGTTGAGCCGGGTCACGCCCAGCGCCACCCGCGCGGTCTCGATGTCGTCCGCGGTCGCCGCGGCGCGGTAGCTGCTCACGGCACCGGAGAGCAGCAGGTAGCAGTCCTGCACGATGGCCCGCGACCGTTCCAGCAGGCCGGCCAGCGCCACCTCGTCGGTCCGCGCGGGGTCGGCGTCGATCAGCGCGGCGCGGGCGTCCGGCGGCGCGCAGCCGAGCAGGTTCGCCCCGCTCCCGCGCCGGTCCATCCCGATCAGCTGGTAGCTCTGCAGGACCCGGTCCGAGACCTGTCCGGCCAGTGCCGCGGCGTGCCGGGCGGACCCGTCGGTCCCCAGGTCGCCGACCACCAGCAGCGGCGGGCGGTCCTGCGGCGTGCCGGGGGCGGTGGCCCGGGTCAGGCCGAGCCGGGTCGGTCCGAGGTCGGGCTGGGCCGCGTCGATCGGGACCGGGAGCTGCCCGCAGCCGACGCTCAGGGCCCGCCCGGGCCGCACCGGGGTGCCCAGCGCGGTCAGCTCGGCCGTCGTGTCCGCCGTGCAGTCGGTGAACTCCAGCGCCGACGACGCCGGCTCCGGGGCCGGGAGCGCGTTCGGGTCCGCGGGCGGCTCCGCCGCGGGCGGGGCGGCCGGCGCGGTGAGGCCGTCGCCGCGCACCGCCACCGGCGGCCGCTCGGACGGCCCGACGCTGCACCCGCCGAGCAGGGCCGAGGTGGCCAGGACCGCGACCGCGGACAGCATCCGGGCCCGCCGCACTCCTCGGGCCACTCCACCGTCCTCTCGCCGCCGCCCGCCGGTGCCGCGGGACGCCGGACCAGTCTGCACGGCGGGGAGTGAGGACCCGGTGAGCGGGTGGAGCCGGGCTAACGGGCCGACCAGCCGCCGTCCTGGGTGAGCGAGCTGCCGGTGATCGAGGCCGACGCCGGGCCGTAGAGCAGCGCGGCGAGCTCGGCGACCTCGTCCGGCTCGATCAGGCGCTTCACCGCGACCGGGGTCAGCATGATCTTCTCGATCACCTCGTCCTCGCCGATGCCGTGGGTGCGGGCCTGGTCGGCGATCTGCGCTTCCACCAGCGGCGTGCGGACGTAGGCGGGGTTGATGCAGTTGCTGGTGACGCCGTGCGCGGCGCCCTCCAGCGCCGTCACCTTGGACAGCCCCTCCAGGCCGTGCTTGGCGCTGACGTAGGCCGACTTGAACGGGCTGGCCCGCAGCCCGTGCGCGCTGGAGATGTTGACGACGCGGCCCCAGCCGCGGTCGTACATGTGCGGCAGCGTGCGGCGGATCAGCCGGAACGGCGCCTCGAGCATGATCCGCAGGATCTGGGAGAAGGTCTCCGGGTCGAAGTCCTGCAGCGGGCTCACGTGCTGGCGACCGGCGTTGTTGACCAGGACGTCGACGTCGGCGGGCAGCGTGTCGACCGCGGCCAGATCGGACAGGTCGCACTGCACGGGCGAGACGCCCGGGTGGTCGTCGGCCAGTGCCGTGACCCGGTCCAGGTCGATGTCCACGGCGTGCACCCGCGCACCGTCGGCGGCCAGGCGCCGGGTCACCGCCGCCCCGATGCCGCTGCCCGCGCCGGTCACCAGCGCGGTACGTCCTGCCAGGGGCCCGGTCGACCGATCGCTCATGGCGGCGACGCTACGCGGGGCCTCGTCGTGATCGGACTGTGACGCGGGTCGCAGCGCGCCCGCATCGCCGCTCGACACGCGTCGGGCCGGGCACCCGACAGGTGCCCGGCCCGGACGCGGCGCGGTGTGGCGAGGAGGGTCAGGAGACCCGCGAGGTGTTGCCGGACGAGTCCAGCTCCAGGCGCACCGCGACCGGCAGCGCGGCCAGTCCCAGCGAGTCGCGCACCTCGGCGAGCACCTCGGCGTCGAGGCGGCGGCAGATCTCCGCCACGTCGGCGTCGTCGGTGACCCACACGGTGGCCCGCACGGCCGGGGCCGAGGACGAGCCGACCATCCGGGCGCGGGCGCGGCCCACCCCGGGCAGCGCGGTCGCCCCGTCCGCCACGGCGTTCGCGGCGGCCGACGAGCTGACCCGGATGTCGGTGCCCGGGCCGCCGTCGAGGACCAGGTCCGGCTTGCGCTCCGGGCGCAGCGCCCGGGCCGTCCAGATCAGGCCGAACACGATGAGCAGCACGGCGACGACGAGCGCGACGATCCGGGCGATCAGAAGCTGGGAGTTGAGCACCCCGAGCACGACCGGGTCCAGGATCGGGCGCTCCGGGCGGTTCTGGCCGAACACCCCGAGGATCAGCAGGATCGCGAGCACGCCCGCGGCCAGCAGGACCAGGCCGAGCAGGGTGATGCCCCAGCGGCTGCCACCGGCGGACCGCGCGACCGCACGCCGGGCGGTCTTGCCGGCCTTGCGCGGTGCCGGTCCGGACGTCGACGGGCCGGACGTCGGCGGGATGGTCTCGGTCGGGGCGTCGGAGGCGGTGCTCCCCGGTGCGGTGTTCCCGGTTGCGGTACTCACTGGGGTCCCTTCGATCCGGTGGTGGACACGGACACCCGCGGGGTCCGGGTCAGGGGCAGCTCGCCCAGGACCTCGTCGACCCGGGTGCGCACGTCCGAGCGGGCGTCGCCGCCGGCGTCGCGGGTCTGCGCGCGGACCGTGACCTTGCGCGCGGACGCCGTGACGGTGGCGCCGGCGACCGAGTCGGCTGCGCGGACCCGCCGTCCGACGAGCCGGGCCAGCACCCGGGGCGCGGTGGTGACGGTGATGCCCTCCGAGGGCGAGCGGAGCGTGATGTCGTGCCGGCGGGCCAGCAGCCCGACCAGCAGCAGGATCAGCCCGACGACGCCGACGCCGATCGCGATCCAGAGCACCGGACCGGCGGTCCAGAGCGTGGTCGACAGCGACTCCCGCCAGGTGGACCAGGGGACGAGCAGGCCGGTGGACGCGGGGTCGACCCACGCCGCGACGACCTCGACGACGACGAGCACGCCGAGCGCAGCCACCACGAGGCTGAGCAGTGGCGCGAGTACGCGGAGCAGGACCCGCATCGCGTTTCCTCCGTAGGGGGTTGGGTGTGGGGGTGCGCTACTGCACGCGCGGGGACTCGGGGACCCGGTCGCCCTGCAGGGCGTCGACGTCCACCGAGAGGGAGCGGACCTGCTGACCGGCGATCCGGTCCAGGTCCCGGGTGATCCGCTCGCGCACGTCGGCGACGGTGGAGCGGATCGGCGACGGGTAGCTCAGCGCGACGTTGAGCCGGACGTCGAGGCCGTCGGCACCGGAGCTGACCTTGGCGCTGGGGCCGGAGTCGCCGCCGACACCCAGGCCGGCCACGGTGCGCGCGCGGTGCCGGGTGCCCGGCGCGCGGTCGGCCGCGTGCTCGACGATCTTGCGCAGCACCGACTGGTCGATCTCGAGCGTGCCGCGCTCGCCGGCCTCGGCGAGCTCGCCGGTCATCGGTCCTTGCCCCGGCCGAGCACGCCGCTGACGTCGAGCTCGCCGTCGAGCACCCGCCCGACGACGACGCCGATGGCACCGAGCACGAGCGCGATGATGAAGGCGACGAAACCGCCGGATGCGCCGGCGACGCCGAGCAGGAGACCTGCCAGCAGGCCGGTCTGGGTGGCGTTCATCTGGTTCTCCTAGGGAGGAAGGGCCCCACCTGGCGTGGGGCCGGGGAGGTGGTGCCGGGCCGGCGCGGGTCTACTCGACCCGCGGCCGGCGGCGGCGGTGCAGGGTGCGGATGAGGGCGACGAGCACCCGGGTCGGGAGTGGCAGGTCCGGGACGATCTCGACCGGGGCGTCGTAGCGGTCCGGCTCCCGGCCGGGCGCCCGCGGCGCTCCGGCCGCGAGGTCGCGGTAGTACGCGAGCCCCGCGACGAAGACCTCGGGGTCCCCGCCACGATCCGGGTGGTGGGTGCGGACGAACGAGCGGTACGCCGCGCGCTGCCGTGGGCTCAGCCCGTTCGACCCGTCGGCCGCGTCGCATGCGTGCTCGCTCATCCGCCTCCACCGCTTCCCGGATCCGGGCGGCTCAGGGACCGATCTCGACCGACGTACCGGGCGTGACGCCCGCGGGCCGACGGACGCCCGCCCTGCCCGGGGGTGTCGTCGCCGTCCCGGCGGACGCCGACGGTGCGGCGCCCTCCGGGTCGTCCGACTCGTGCCCGGGGACGTCCACGTCGGAGACGGTGATGTCCACCGGGGCTCCTCCGCAGAGTGCCGAGACGGTCGTCCGCAGCGTCGCGACGACGCCGGGGATCGGGCGGTCCAGCCGGAGCACGACGGCCAGCTCGACCGGTTCGCCCGGCCGTCCGACGTGCACCCCGACCAGTCGCCGTCCGGGCAGGAACGTGGCAATCGCACCGAACGCGCCGCCGTCGAGCCGGGCCACCGCCGGGTGCGCGACGACCGCGTCCGCGACGAGCTGCGCGAGCTCGGACGGGTCCGCGACCGGCGCGTCCGGGGGAGTGGGGGTGACGGTCACCGTGTTCGTGTCCTTCTCACTCGACCCGGGCCGCGGCCGCGGGCGCCGGGGTCTCCTGGGTGTCGTCGTCGTCCTCGGCGAAGTGGATGTCGTTCACCGAGATGTTGACCTCGATGACCTCGAGTCCGGTCATCCGCTCGACGGCGCCGATCACGTTGCGGCGGACCGCGCGGGCCAGCTCGACGATCGATGCGCCGTACTCGACGACGACGTCGAGGTCGATCGCGGCCTGCTTCTCGCCGACCTCGACGGCCACGCCCGCGACGCTGGACGCGCCGGTCGAGCTGCCGCCGGGGATGCGCTCGCGGATGGCGCCGAACGCCCGCGACGCGCCGCTGCCCATGGAGTGGACGCCGGACACCTCACGTGCGGCGATGCCGCTGATCTTCTGGACGACCGAGGCGGCGATGCTGGTCTTGCCCTGGGTGGTGTCGTCGCCGAGGCGGGCCGGGGAGGCTCCACCGGAGTTCGCCGGGGTGGTGCTGGAGGTCATGTCCCGCTCCTTCTCCTTCGTATTCGGGCCGTACGTGGGTGTGATGCCCGATCCGGCGGTTTCCTCACGCGAGATCACCCGTTCGGGGGGTCGACCAGCGTTCTGTCAGCCCTCCGGGTGTACCGGAGGAGGAGCGAGCCGTCCTCCTCGAGGACCCCGGCCAGCTGCATCGACCGCGGAGGGGCCGGGTCGGAGACGGCGGTGCGCCCGGCCCGTCCGGCCGCGAGGAGCGGGCTCAGGGTCAGGCACAGCTCGTCCACCAGGTCCGCCGCGACCAGCGCGCCGAGCAGGGTCGGTCCGCCCTCGCAGAGCACCCGGCGCAGGCCCCGGCGGGCGAGCTCGGCGAGCAGGGTCGGTGGGCGCAGGTCGGCCAGCACCGCGACGTCGCCGCCCGCGTCGGCCAGGGCGGCGCGCCGGTCGGGCGGCGCGGCGGCCGTGGTCAGCACGATCGGAGCGGTGCGGGTGTCGGTGAACAGCCGCGCGCGAGGGTCCAGCTCCGCCGCCGGGCGAGGTGTGGAGTGCGCTGTTCGCGCCCACCGGCACCGAGAACGACATCGTCATCCGCTCGCTGCGGATCCCGCGGACCGGCCTCGGTGTGCTGGTCGGCGCCGCACTGGGCCTGGCCGGGGCGCTGGTGCAGGGGTTCACCCGCAACCCGCTGGGCGACCCGGGCCTGCTCGGGGTGAACGCCGGGGCCGCGTTCTTCGTCGTCGTCGGGATCTACGTCTTCGGCGTGACCAGCCTGCTCGGCTACGTCTGGTTCGCCTTCGCCGGCGCGCTGGTGGCCAGCGTGACCGTGTTCTCGCTCGGCGCCCGCGGCCGCGGCGGTGCCACCCCGGTGACGCTCGCGCTCTCCGGCGCCGCGGTGTCGTTCCTGCTCGGCGCGCTGACGTCGTCGATCATCCTGATCGACTCGGCCACCCTCGACGCCTACCGCTTCTGGAACGTCGGCTCGCTGGCCGGGCGCGACGCCGAGGTGGCCGGCCAGGTCGTCTGGTTCATCGCGATCGGCGCCCTGCTCGCGCTGTTCAGCGCCCCGGCACTGAACGCGCTGTCGCTGGGCGAGGACGTCGCCGCGTCGCTGGGGCACTCGGTGCGCCGGACCCGGACCATCGGCATCCTGGCCATCACGCTGCTGGCCGGTGCGGCGACCGCGGCGTGCGGGCCGATCGTGTTCCTCGGCCTGATCGTGCCGCACGTGGTGCGGGCGTTCACCGGGCCCGACTACCGCTGGCTGCTCCCGGCCTCGGCGCTGTCCGGCGCCGTCCTGCTGCTGGGCGCGGACGTGGTGGGGCGGGTGGTGGCCCGCCCGGGAGAGCTGCAGGTGGGCATCGTGGTCGCGCTGATCGGCGCGCCGTTCTTCATCGCACTGATCCGCCGCCGGAAGCTGGCCGAGGTATGACGACGACCGAGCGGCGCCCCGAGCAGGTCTCGCCGACCGAACCCCGCGTCGCGGGACGCGTCCCGTGGCGGCTGCGGGGGTTCTCCGGGGTCCGCCGACCGCGCACGCTGCTGGTGCTGCTGGTCTGCGCGGTCGTACTGGTGCTGGCCGCCGCGGTGAACCTGGGGCGAGGGGACTTCCCGATCGGCCTGGGCCAGGTGCTCGCGACCCTGTTCGGGGCCGGCGACCCGTCGCAGCAGTTCATCGTGCTGGAGCTGCGCCTGCCCCGGTCGCTGACCGGGGCGCTGGTCGGCGGCGCGCTGGCCGTGTCCGGCGCGATCCTGCAGTCGATCGCGCGCAACCCGCTGGCCAGCCCGGAGATCATCGGGATCTCGTGGGGCGCGAGCGCCGCGGCCGTGTTCGTGATCGTGCTCGGCGGCGGCATGAACGCCGTCGGCGGCAGCTTCGCCGCGGTCGGCATCCCGCTCGCGGCGCTGGCCGGCGGGCTCGTCAGCGCCGTGGCGATCTACACCCTGGCCTGGCGCCGCGGGGTCCAGGGTTACCGCCTGGTGCTGGTCGGGATCGGCATCAACGCGGTCCTGGTCGCCGCCGTGAACTGGCTGCTGACCGTCGCGCAGATCTACCAGGCCGCGCAGGCGCAGGTCTGGCTCAACGGCAGCCTCAACGCGCGCAGCTGGGACGACGTGGTGCCGGTCGGGGCCGCGGTCGTCGTGCTGGTGCCGCTGGCGATGATCCTGGCGTTCGTCCTCGGCGGGCTGCAGTTCGGCGACGACACCGCCCGCGGCCTGGGCATCCGGGTCAACGGGGCGCGGACGGCGCTGCTGCTGGTCGCGGTCGGGCTGGCGTCGGTGGCGACCGCGTCGGCCGGGCCGATCGCGTTCGTGGCGCTGGTCAGCCCGCAGATCGCGCAGCGGCTGTGCCGCACCCCGGCCCCGCCGCTCGCGGTGTCGATGGTCCTCGGCGCCGCCCTGGTGGTGGCCTCGGACGTGATCGCCCGCACCGCGTTCGGAGGGACCGAGCTGCCGGTCGGCATCGTCACCGCCGTCCTCGGCGCGCCCTACCTGATGTACCTGCTCGCACGTCACCGCCGGGAGGCACGTTCATGACGCTCCAGAGCGCCCACGACGCCGGCCTCGTGGCCGGCCGCGACCCGGGTCGGCAGCAACCGGCACAGGTGCCGGTCCGGCTGCGCGCCGAGAACGTCCGGCTCGGGTACGGCGACCACCTCGTCGTCGACGGGCTGGACCTCGACGTGCTGCCCGGCACCGTGACGGCGGTGATCGGCCCGAACGGCTGCGGCAAGTCCACGCTGCTGCGCGCGCTGGGCCGCCTGCTCACCCCGATCTCGGGCCAGGTCCTGCTCGACGGCAAGCGGATCGACAAGACCTCCACCCGCGACGTCGCGAAGGTGCTGGGGATCCTGCCGCAGTCGCCGCTCGCGCCGGAGGGGCTCACGGTCGGCGACCTGGTCTCGCGCGGGCGCCACCCGCACCAGGCCTGGTACCGGCAGTGGTCCAGCGACGACGAGGAGGCCGTGGCCGAGGCGCTGGACTGGACCGGGATCGGCGACCTGGCCGACCGTCCGGTGGACGAGCTCTCCGGCGGGCAGCGCCAGCGCGCGTGGATCTCGATGGCGCTGGCCCAGGGCACCGACCTGTTGCTGCTCGACGAGCCGACCACGTTCCTGGACCTGGCCCACCAGGTCGACGTGCTCGAGCTCGTCCGGCGGCTGCACACCGAGGCCGGGCGGACCGTGGTGATGGTGCTGCACGACCTGAACCTGGCCGCGCGCTACGCCGACCACCTGGTCGCCATGCGCGACGGGAAGATCGTCGCCGCCGGCGACCCGTCGGACGTGATCACCGCTCCGATGCTGGAGGAGGTCTTCTCGCTGCGCGCCCACGTCATCCCGGA
>NZ_JADQDD010000268.1 GCF_019263595.1 Pseudonocardia sp. KRD291
GGTCCGGGCCGTCGGAGCCGGACGGGCCGTCCTGTCCGGCGTCCGAGGTCGCCGACTCCGGCGCACCCGGCTCGAGCGAACCGGGGGTGCCGGACAGCGGCACCGTGGCCCGGAACCGCGCCCCGCCGAGCGTCTCGGCCTCGCCCGCGGTCACCGTCCCGCCGTGCGCCGAGACCAGCTCGGCGACGATCGCGAGCCCGAGACCGGACCCGCCGTCGCCGCGCGCCCGCGCCTCGTCGAGCCGGACGAACCGCTCGAACACCCGCGCCCGGTCGGCCTCGGGGACACCGGCGCCGTCGTCGTCGACGTCGATCACGGCCAGGTCGCCGTCGGCCCGCAGCGAGACCGACACCGTCGTCTCGGCGTGCCGGCGTGCGTTGTCCACCAGGTTGCGCAGCACCCGGACCAGCTGGCCCCGGTCGCCGACCACCCGCACCGGCTCGGTCGAGACGGTCACCGAGACCCGGGTGTCCGCGCTCGGGCGCACCCGCTCGGCCTCGACGATCTCGTCGAGGTCGACCTCCTCGCGGCGCGGCGCGAGCCCCCGCTCGTCGGCGCGGGCCAGGAACAGCAGGCCCTCGACGAGGCTGGTCAGCCGGCCGGTCTCGCCGCGCAGGGTCTGCACGGTCGCCAGGTCCGCCGAGTCCTTGCCCATGCCGTTGCCGAGCAGTTCCAGACCGGTGGACACGGTGGCCAGCGGGCTGCGGAGCTCGTGGCTGGCGTCGGCGACGAAGCGACGCTGGGTGGCCTGCGAGTCCTGCAGGCGGGAGAGCATCTGGTTCATCGTGCGGGCGAGGCGGCCGACCTCGTCCTGGGTGTGCGGCTCCGGCACCCGCCGGTCGAGGTCCCGGTCGGTCAGCCCGGCCACGCGCCGGCGCATCGCCTCGACCGGGCGCAGGGCCCGCCCCGCGAACAGGTAGGTGAAGAACCCGGTGACCAGTACCAGGATCGGGATGCCGACCGAGACCATCACCGCGACCGTGTCCACGGCCTGGTGCACCGACTTGAGCGGCTGCGCGGCCAGCACGGTGATCGGGCGACCGGTCGCCCGGAAGCCCTTCCCGACGATCGTCACCTCCTCGGTGCTGCCGTCCGCGAGCGTGATCTCCGCGCTCGGCACGACCAGGGTCTGGCGCGGGGCGAGCAGCCACTCCACCATCCGCGGCTGGCTGTCCAGGGTGTCCGAGGAACCGATCACCTGGACGTCGGTCTGCGGGCCGTTCGAGCCGACGCGGCTGTCCGGGTCGTCGGAGTCGTCGCCGTAGTCGGTGAGCACCTGGACGATGTCGCCGCGCTTACCGGTCGCGTCGATCGAGTTCCGCTTGGCGTCGCCGCTGCCGGTGAAGTTCCCGGCGATCCGCTGCCCGAGCACCTCGGCCTGGCTCTCCGCCGAGGACTCGCTCGACTGGCGCAGCTGGTGGTCGAGCAGCAGGACCAGCGAGACGCCGGCCACCGCCAGGACGACCGCCACCGCGGCGGCGGCCGCGAGCGCGGACACCACCCGCACGCCCATCCGGGCGCGCAGCCAGGACACGGCGCGCTTCACGCCGACCAGGGTATCCGGCGCAGCCTGAGCACGGGCTGAGGAGCCTCACCGAGCGTGAACGGACGTTAACCCCGGGGGTTACGCTGGTCCGATGACGACCGCCCCGGACGGGCCGCCGGCGCCGTCCCGGCGGGAGCAGATCCTCGCGGTGGCCGCCCGCCTGTTCGCCCGGCACGGCTTCCACGGCGTGAGCATCGCCGACCTGGGCGCGGCCGTCGGCGTCAGCGGCCCGGCGCTCTACCGGCACTTCTCCGGCAAGGAGGCGCTGCTCGCGGAGATGCTCGTCGGGATCAGCGAGCGCCTGCTCGAGGGCGGCCGGGCGCGCAGCCGCGGCGGCGACCCCCGCGCCGAGCTGGCCGACCTGGTCGAGTTCCACGTCGAGTTCGCCACCCGGGAGCCGGAACTGATCGTGGTGCAGGACCGTGACCTGGCCAACCTGCCCGACGAGGCGCGGCGCCGGGTCCGCCAGCTGCAGCGGACCTACGTCGAGATCTGGGTGGACACGCTGCGCCGGGTGCACCCGCAGATGTCCCCGTCCGCGGCCCGGGTCGCCGCACACGGGGTGTTCGGGCTGATGAACTCCACCCCGTACTCGGCCTCGTCCGCGGCCGACCCGGCTCCGTCAGCGGCCGCCGGGGGCCCCGGCGCGGACCTGCACGTCGAGGTCGGCGTCCTGCGCCGGATGGCCCTCGGCGCGCTCGACGCGGGCTGATCCGGCGCCGCCCTGTTCACCGCTCCGTCCACCGCGGCGGGCACCACGCCGCGAACCGGCCAGCAGGCGCAGGCCGTTCAGGCAGACCAGCACCGTCGAGAGCTCGTGCCCGGCCACGCCGACCGCCAGCGGCAGCGTCCCGAACAGGTCCCAGCCGACCAGGACGACGATCACCGCCGCGGCGAAGGCCAGGTTCACCCGCGCCACCCGGCGGGCGCGGCGGGCCAGCTCCACCAACGGGGCCAGTGACCCGAGCGGGTCGCGCATCAGCACCCCGTTCGCGGCCTCGATGCTCAGCGCACCGGCACCCGTTCCGCCTGCGCCCGTTCCCCCGGCACCCGCATGGGCGCCGACGACCAGGCCGACGTCCGCCCCGGCCAGCAACGGGGCGTCGTTGATGCCGTCGCCGGCGGCGAGCACCCGACGGCCCCCGCGCTGCAGGACCCGCACGTGCGCGAGCTTGTCCGCGGGCAGCAGCCCGGAGTGCACGCGGGCCAGGCCCAGCCGGTCACCGATCACCCGGGCCGGCTCCGCGGCGTCCCCGGTGAGCACCTCCGGCTCGACGCCGACGACCCGGCGCAGCTCGGCCAGCGCGTCCGCGGCGCCGTCGCGGGGCTCGTCGGCCAGCCCGATCACGCCCGCCACCGCGCCGTCGACCTGCACCAGCACGGCGGTGCGTCCGGCCCGGTGCTGCGCGGTCACCTCCGGCGACACGGCGCCGTCCGGGTCCGGGCGGCCGACCGTTACGGTCACCGGCCCGCCGGTCCGGGGTCGCACCCGGGCCCGGACGCCCTCCCCGGGCAGCGCGGTGAACTCCCCGGCCTCCGGGACCAGCAGCCCGCGCGCCCCGGCGTGCCCGCGCACCGCCCGTCCGAGCACGTGCTCGGAGCCCGACTCGGCCGCGGCGGCGAGCGCGAGCACCTCGTCCGCGGCGTACCCGCCGACGCCCACGACGTCGACGACCTGCGGGCGCCCGACGGTGAGCGTGCCCGTCTTGTCCAGCACCACGGCGTCGACCTCGGCCAGCGCCTCCAGCACGGTCGCGTCCTTGACCAGCGTGCCGCGCCGCCCGGCGACCGCGATCGCGGCCAGCAACGGCGGCATCGTCGCCAGCACGATCGCGCACGGCGAGGCGACGATCATGAACGTCATGGCGCGCAGCAGCGTCTCCCGGAAGTCCGCCCCGGCCAGCAGCGGCACGGTCAGCAACGCCAGCGCCGCGACGACCACGACCACCGAGTAGCGCTGCTCGACCCGCTCGATGAACAGCTGCCGGTGCGACCTCGTCTCGCTGGCCCGTGCCACCTGCACGGCGATCCCGGCGGCCACCGAGTCGGCGGCGTCACGCGCGACCCGCACCCGCAGCACCCCGGTCCCGTTCACGGTGCCGGCGAGCACGTCGTCGCCCGGACCGCGGCGCGCCGGCACCGGCTCGCCGGTGAGGCTCGACGTGTCGACCTCGCTGACGCCCTCGAGCACCGCCCCGTCGCCGGGGATCCGCTCGCCGGGGCGGACCAGCACCTCGTCGCCGACGACGAGGTCCGCGGCCGCGACCTCGCGCTCGCCGTCCGGACCGACCAGCGTCGCGGTCTCCGGGGCCAGGTCGAGCAGCGCGTCGATGCTGGAGCGGGTGCGCGCCGTCATCACCGCCTCCAGCGCGCCGGAGCTCGCGAAGATGACGATCAGCAGCCCGCCGTCGAACCACTGCCCGATCGACGCGGCAGCGACCGCGGCCACCACCATCAGCAGGTCCACGTCCAGGGTCCGCCCGCGCAGCGCGCGCAGCCCCTCCCGCAGCGGCTCCCAGCCGCCGGCGAGGTAGCAGGCCAGGTAGGCCGCGCCGACGAGCGCCACCGGCGCACCGAGCAGGTCGGCCGTGACGGCCACCAGGAACGCGGCCAGGGACACCACGGCCCATCGGACCTCGTCGAGTCGCAGGGCGGATCGCATGTCGGTCACACTACCTGCGTACTCACGAAGGTACGCAATCAGATGATCTTATCCGCTCATCGGTGCAGTCACGCAGATGTGCAGGCGAGGTAGGGTGGCCGGGTGCACGAGTCGATCCCCGGCTTCGAGATGCCGGACGAGGACGTGGTCCGCCGCGCCGCGGACTCGCTCCGCATGCTGGCCGACCCGACCCGGATCAAGATCCTCTGGGCGCTGCTGCAGGGCGAGTCGTCCGTCGCCTGCCTGGCCGACCTGGTCGGCGCCGCACCGACGGCGGTGAGCCAGCACCTGGCCAAGCTGCGCCTGGCCGGGGTGGTGGAGAACCGCCGCGAGGGCACGTTCGTCTACTACACCGTCGAGGACCCGAACGTCCGCGCGCTGCTCGCGCAGGCCCTCGGGCGCGACCGCGCCGTCACGAGCTGACCGCCGTCGTCGGGACGACACGGGCGTTCGGGGTTGAACGCTGCGTGATCCGGCAACCCCGGTGGTGACGCGCCGGCCACCGGCCGGCTCCACGACCACGGAGGAGACCCATGGCTCGTCTGAGCGTAGGAACCGAGAACAACGACCAGGTGGAGCTCCACTACGAGGACAACGGCTCCGGTTCGCCGGTCGTGCTCATCCACGGCTGGCCGCTGTCCGGCCGGTCCTGGGAGAAGCAGGTCCCCGCGCTGGTCGAGGCCGGGCACCGGGTGATCACCTACGACCGCCGCGGGTTCGGTGACTCGTCGCAGCCGTGGGAGGGCTACGACTACGACACCTTCGCCGACGACCTGCACGCGCTGCTCGTACACCTGGACCTGCGCGACGCGACGCTGGTCGGCTTCTCGATGGGCGGCGGCGAGGTCGTCCGCTACATCGCGAAGCACGGCACCGACCGGGTGGCGAAGGCCGTGCTGGCCGCTGCCGTCCCGCCGTATCTCTACAAGTCCGACGACAACCCGGACGGCGGCCTCGACGACGCGACGATCGAGCAGTTCCAGGGCGGCGTGACCGGCGACCGGATCGCGTTCCTCGACGACTTCACGACGAGCTTCTTCGCGGCGGGCGACCGGACCGACCTGATCAGCGAGCCGAACCGGCTCTACCACCGCGCCATCGCCGAGTTCGCCTCGCCGAAGGGCACGCTGGACTGCATCACCGCGTTCGGGCGCACCGACTTCCGCGGGGACATCGAGAAGGTGACCGTCCCGACGCTGGTCATCCACGGCGACGCCGACGGCATCGTGCCGTTCGAGGTGTCCGGCAAGCGCTCGCACGAGTCGATCGAGGGTTCGCAGCTGGCCCTGATCGAGGGCGGCCCGCACGGGCTCAACGCCACGCACCCGGACGAGTTCAACAAGGCTCTGATCGACTTCCTGAAGAGCTGATACGTCCGACGACGAACGGGCCGGCCGCCCATCGCGGTCGGCCCGTTTCGCGTCTGTGGCGGGTACGGCCGGCTAGCCGAGCAGGGTCAGGTCGGCCGCGGAGAGCCGGTCCGACGCCGTCTGCTTCTGGTGCCAGTAGGGGTAGCGCAGCGGGGTCGCGCTGACCTCGTCGAGGCGGGCGACCTCGTCGTCGGTGAGGGCGAGCTCGGCCGCGGCCAGGTTGTCGCCGAGCTGCTCGGCGTTCCGCGCCCCGACGATCAGCGACGACACGCCGGGCTTGCGCAGCAGCCAGGCCAGCGACACCTGCGCCGCGGACACCCCGTGCGCCTCGCCGATCTCGACCGCGACCTCGACGATGTCGTAGAGGCGCTCCTGGTCGTGCACCGGGGGCTCGCTCCACTCGGTGAGGTGGCGCGAGGTCTCCGGGGAGTCCTTGTCGCGGCGGAACTTGCCCGAGAGCAGCCCGCCCGCCATCGGGCTCCACACGAGGATGCCCAGGTCCTGGTCGATCGTGGCCGGGACGAGCTCCTGCTCGGCGGCGCGCTCCTGCAGCGTGTAGTGGATCTGCTGGGAGACGAAGCGCTGCAGATGCTCGCGCTCGGAGACCCCGAGCGCCTTCATCAGGTGCCACGCCGAGTAGTTCGAGCAGCCGACGTAGCGGACCTTGCCCTTGCGCACGAGCGTGTCCAGCGCCTCGAGCGTCTCCTCCAGCGGCGTCTGCCCGTCCCAGGCGTGCACCTGGTAGAGGTCGATGTGGTCGACCCCGAGGCGGCGCAGGCTGTCCTCGCAGCCGCGCACGATGTGCTCGCGGGACAGGCCGGCGTCGTTCGGCCCGTCGCCCATCGGCATCCGGACCTTCGTGGCCAGCAGCAGGTCGTCGCGCCGGCCCTCGACCGCCTTGCCGACGATCTCCTCCGAGGCGCCCTGCGAGTAGACGTCGGCGGTGTCGATCATGTTGACGCCGCGGTCGAGACACAGGTCGACGAGCCTGCGCGCGCCGTCGACGTCGGTGTTGCCGAGGTTGGCGAAGTTGCCCTGCCCGCCGAAGGTCATCGTGCCGAGGGTCATGGTCGAGACGCGCAGGCCCGACCGTCCGAGCTGTCTGTACTCCATGGGTCCGACATTCCCCGGAACACGGCGCTCCATGCGGCGCCGTCCACCCCGGGTCGTTCACACGGGTCGTCGATCAGCCGGCCCGGGCCGCCGACCCGAGCACCGCCGGGCCGTCCGGGGTGCGGACCTCGATCGCGAGGCCGCCCCGGTCGGAGCCCAGCACGATCTCGATCGGGGTGCCGACCCGGACCGGGGCCACGAACTGCAGCTCCAGCGCCGTCCAGCCGGGTGGCAGCTCCTGCTGGACCAGTGCCGCCAGGAAGATCCCCTGCACCAGGGTCGCCCCGAACCGGGTCGACGCGGCGTAGTCCGGCTCGGTGTGGATCAGTCCGGTGCCGCCGCTGAGGACGCCGAACGCGTCGATGTCGTCCTGGGTGATCGTCCGTGTCGTCACGACGAGAACCCCCAGAGGATGGTGGACCGGGTCCGGGCCAGGAGCTCGTCGCCGCGCCGGTACTCCACCTCCAGCACGACGGTGGGCCGGTCCCGGACGTACCCGGCCTCGGCCACCGTGACCGCGACGTCCAGGTCGTCGCCGACCCGCGCGTCGGCGAACGGCAGGATCTGCTGGCGGACGTGCACGCTGCCCTGCTCCATCCGCCCGCCCATCGTCCGGTAGACCGGGTCGAACGTGGCGAACACCGACGAGGGCGCGACGCCCGGGCCCCGGACCGGGCCGGGCCCGGCCAGGCGGTCGTACTCCGCGACCAGCTCGGCGGTGATCGGGTACCGCCCGGTGTGCACGGAGCCGGGCACGAGCGCGTCGAACGGGATGTCGTCGAACTCCTGGTGGATCCGCGGGCTCATCGACCGGTCTGCCGGACCGTCGGGGCGACGCCGGTGCTGCCGCGGTTCACCCCGGTCAGGCCGCGGTCGCCGGGACGCCCGCCGTAGGCGGCGTGCATCCGCGGGCCCGCCGCGCGCAGGCCGCCGTCGACCGTGACGTCCTCACCGGTGACGAAGCGGGCCGCGTCCGAGACCAGGAACGCGATCACCTCGGCGACGTCGTCCGGGCGGCCCAGGTCCGGCCACGGCTGGATGTCCTGCAGCACGGCGGCGGTGCGCTCCTCGTCGTCGACGGCCAGTGGCGTGACGATCAGGCCGGGGGACACCGAGTTCACCCGGATCCGGTCCGGCGCCAGCTCCTCGGCCGCGACCCGGGTCAGGTTCACTACCGCTGCCTTGGCCGCCGAGTAGGCCTGCGGGCCCGCGCCGCCGCTGAACGCCGCGACCGAGGCGGTGTTCACGATCGCGCCGCCGTGTCCGGCCGCCCGCATCGCCCGCGCCCCGTGCTTGATCCCCAGGAGGACGCTGCGCACCAGTACCGCGAACGTCTCGTCCCAGTCCGCGACCTCGATCTCGGTGATCGCCCCGAACGCGCCGCCTACGCCGGCGTTGTTGACCACCGCGTCGATCCGCCCGAACCGCTCCACGCAGGCCCCGACGGCGCCGGCCACCGCGGTCTCGTCAGCCACGTCGACCTGCACGAACGTCGCCCCCAGCTCCTCGGCGGCGGCCGCTCCGGTCCCGGAGTTCAGGTCCGCCAGCACCACCTGCCAGCCGCGCTCGCGCAGCAGGGCGACGGTGGACCGCCCGA
>NZ_JADQDD010000269.1 GCF_019263595.1 Pseudonocardia sp. KRD291
GCTGGTCGCGGCCGCGGCGGCCCTGGCGCCCTCGTTCCCGGAGATCGCGGAGGTGCTCCGCCGCGCCGCGAGCCGGCCCGTCCGGTGAGCACCCGCCGGGGCCGTGAGGTGCGGGCGGCGGCCCGGCGTCGCTCGACCGCGGACGCCGCACGTGGTGCGGTGGGCCGATGAGGCTGTTCACCGCGCTCTGGCCGCCGCCCGATGCGGTCTCGGCGCTGCGTGCCGACGTCGCCGGGCTCGGGCTCGACGACGACCCGGCATGGCGTCGGAGCCCCACCGCGCGGTGGCACGTCACGCTGGCCTTCCACGGCGAGGACGAGCCGGGACGCCGCGCCCGGGAGCTGCAGCAACGGGCCGCCGGGGCACCCGCGCCGCGGCTGCGGATCGCCGGGACCGGGGAGTTCCCCGGCGTGCTCTGGGCCGGTGTCGAACCCGCGGGCCCGTCCGACGCCGACGCCCTGGCCGGTCTCGTCGCCCTCGCCGGCGGGGCGCCGGACCGGTTCGTGGCGCACCTGACGCTCGCCCGCGCCGCGCGCCGGCGGGGGCGGGCCGCGGTGCCCGCGCCGGCCGGGTCCCGCGACCTTCCCGCGGGGCCGTGGTGGACGCCGTCGGAGGTGCTGCTGGTGGCGAGCCGGGGGACCCGGTCCGGGCTGGTCTACGAACCGGTGCACCGGGTCGCGCTGGGCCTCTCCTCCGGGGTTGCGGACGACGTGGCACGAAGGTGAGGGCGGCGGCATCGTGGCCGGTCGGCGCGGGTCGGGGGCCGGAGTGTCGGGCCCCGCTGGTACCGTTGTTCCCGAGTCCGGCTGCAGTCCGTGGTGGCCGAGACCGTCTACCAGCCCGCGGCCCCTGTCCGTCAGGAAGCTCCTGTTCGTCGGGAAGTCCCTGTTCGTCAGGAAGCCGGGGTGCCGCTCCGCTCGGCCCTCCCGATTTCGAGGGTCGGAGCGCACCGAACCCGGGCACGGCCCCACGGACGTCAACGACGAAGGAGTAGCTCGCGTGGCACTGACCACCGAACAGAAGAAGACGACGGTGGACACCTATGGCGTCCACCCCGGGGACACCGGCTCCCCCGAGGCCCAGATCGCGCTGCTCACGCAGCGGATCATCGGCCTGACCGAGCACCTCAAGGAGCACAAGCACGACCACCACTCGCGGCGCGGACTGCTGCTGCTGGTGGGACGCCGTCGCCGGCTCCTCAAGTACCTGCGTTCGGTCGACGTCGCGCGCTACCGCTCGCTGATCGAGCGGCTCGGCCTGCGTCGCTGACCCACCCGGCCCGGCGCCCCTGACGGGGCGCCGGGCCGCGGCACAACTACACCGCGGCAGGACTGCCGCACGCGGCACCACCGTGACGGGGAGAGAGATCCGCCGGTCCTCGGTAGTGGCCCCCGGGAGTGCGACTCCCGAGGGCTTCGATCGAAGACCGGCCAAGCCGAGGATGTCCCCCGCAACGAGGTGGTGCGCATCACCACCGAACGAGGAGTGACACCACACTTATGACCGATCCGATCGAGAACGACGGCGTGCACGAGAGCACGGCCGTCATCGACAACGGGGCCCACGGGACCCGCACCGTCCGGTTCGAGACCGGGCGCCTCGCGCGCCAGGCCGCCGGATCCGTCGTCGCCTACCTGGACGACGACACCATGCTGCTGTCCGCGACCACCGCGTCGAAGCGGCCCAAGGACAACCTCGACTTCTTCCCGCTGACGGTCGACGTCGAGGAGCGGATGTACGCCGCGGGTCGCATCCCCGGCTCGTTCTTCCGCCGCGAGGGCCGTCCGAGCACGGACGCGATCCTCACCTGCCGTCTGATCGACCGCCCGCTGCGCCCGTCGTTCGTCGACGGCCTGCGCAACGAGATCCAGGTCGTCGTCACGGTGATGTCGCTGGACCCGAAGGACCCCTACGACGCGCTGGCGATCAACGCCGCGTCGGGTTCCACCCAGCTCGCCGGCCTGCCGTTCTCCGGCCCGGTCGGCGCCGCCCGCATCGCCCTGATCAGCGACGAGGACGGCTCGAACAGCCAGTGGGTCGCGTTCCCGACCTACGCCCAGCTCGAGCGCGCCGCGTTCGACATGGTCGTGGCCGGGCGCATCGTCGGTGACGACGTCGCGATCATGATGGTCGAGGCCGAGTCCACCGAGAGGACCCTCGCCCTGGTCGAGGACGGTGCCACCGCCCCGACCGAGCAGGTCGTCGCAGACGGCCTGGAGGCGGCCAAGCCGTTCATCAAGAGCCTGTGCGTGGCCCAGCAGCAGCTGGCCGACGCGGCGGCGAAGCCGACCGGCAACTACCCGGTGTTCCCGGCCTACCAGCCGGACGCGCTCGAGGCCGTCACCTCGGCGGTGTCCGACGAGCTGGCCCAGGTGCTGACGATCGCCGGCAAGCAGGAGCGCGAGTCGCGGACCGACGAGGTCAAGGCGAGCGTCCTGGAGAAGCTGGGCGCGCAGTTCGAGGGCCGCGAGTCCGAGCTGGGTGCGGCGTTCAAGTCGCTCAACAAGAAGCTGGTCCGCCAGCGCATCCTGCGCGACAAGGTCCGCATCGACGGCCGTGGCGTCACCGACATCCGGCCGCTCTCGGCCGAGGTCGAGGTCATCCCGCGGGCGCACGGCTCGGCCCTGTTCGAGCGCGGCGAGACCCAGATCCTGGGTGTCACCACGCTGAACATGCTCCGGATGGAGCAGCAGATCGACTCGCTGGGGCCGGAGACGCGCAAGCGCTACCTGCACCACTACAACTTCCCGCCGTACTCGACCGGTGAGACCGGCCGGGTCGGCTCGCCCAAGCGCCGCGAGATCGGCCACGGCGCGCTCGCCGAGCGGGCGCTGATCCCGGTCCTGCCCACGCGCGAGGAGTTCCCCTACGCGCTGCGCCAGGTCTCCGAGGCGCTCGGGTCCAACGGCTCGACCTCGATGGGCTCGGTCTGCGCGTCCACGATGTCGCTGCTCAACGCCGGCGTGCCGCTCAAGGCGCCGGTCGCGGGCATCGCGATGGGCCTGGTCTCCGACGAGGTCGACGGCAAGACGACCTACGTCGCGCTGACCGACATCCTCGGCGCCGAGGACGCGTTCGGCGACATGGACTTCAAGGTCGCCGGCACGCCGGAGTTCGTCACGGCGCTGCAGCTCGACACCAAGCTCGACGGGATCCCGTCCGAGGTCCTGGCCGCGGCACTGAGCCAGGCCAAGGACGCCCGGATGACGATCCTCGAGGTGATCGGCGAGGCGATCGACTCGCCGGACGAGATGAGCCCCTTCGCGCCGCGGGTCACCGCGGTGCAGGTGCCGGTGGACAAGATCGGCGAGGTGATCGGGCCGAAGGGCAAGATGATCAACTCGATCACCGAGCAGACCGGCGCGGACATCTCGATCGAGGACGACGGCACGATCTACGTCGGTGCCGCCGACGGACCGTCCGCGGAGGCGGCGATCGGCATGATCAACGCCATCGCCAACCCGCAGCTGCCGAAGATCGGCGAGCGGTTCCTGGGCACGGTGGTCAAGGCCGCCGCGTTCGGTGCCTTCGTCTCGCTGGTCCCCGGCAAGGACGGCCTCGTCCACATCTCGAAGCTGGGCAGCGGTAAGCGCATCAGCAAGGTCGAGGACGTCGTCAAGGTCGGCGACAAGCTGCGCGTCGAGGTCACCGACATCGACAACCGGGGCAAGATCAGCCTGATCCCGGTCGTCGACGGCGAGACGGCCGAGAACGGCAGCAACGGCGACGGTGGCGACGGCGAGACCAACGGCGCCGTCGCGCCGGAGGCCGTCGAGGCGTCGCAGCAGAGCTGACCGGTCCCGAGCAGAGCGACGACAAGGTCACCGTGCACGATCGGAACGACCCGCCCGCGGCGGCCCGGAACCCCGAGAGGGGAACCGGCGCCGCCGCGGGCGTCGTGCTGCCCGGGCCCGGTGTGACAGGGCCGGGCGACGCCGATGCCGTGCGGCGCAGTGACCTGCCCGGCGGTGCCCGGCTGGTCACCGAGACCGTGCCGTGGGTGCGCTCGGTGGCGCTGGGCATCTGGATCGGCATCGGCTCGGTGGACGAGACGTCCGACCAGGCCGGGGCCGCGCACTACCTGGAACACCTGCTGTTCAAGGGCACCGCGCGGCGCACCGCCGCCGGGATCGCCGAGGAGATGGACGCGGTCGGCGGCGAGCTGAACGCGTTCACCGCCAAGGAACACACCTGCTACTACGCCCACGTCCTCGACGACGACGTGGCGCTGGCGATCGACGTCCTCGCCGACGTCGTCACCGAGGCCGAGCTCGCGCACACCGACGTCGAGCTCGAGCGTGGCGTCGTGCTCGAGGAGATCTCGATGCGCGACGACGACCCGGAGGACCTGCTCGGCGAGCTGTTCGACGAGACGCTGTTCGGCGAGCACGCGCTGGGCCGTCCGGTGATCGGGTCCGAGGACTCGATCCGGGGGATGAGCCGCGACACCCTGCACGAGTTCTGGCGCGGGGAGTACACGACGCCGCGGATGGTCGTCGCCGCGGCCGGCAACCTCGACCACGACCGCGTCGCCGACCTCGTCTCGCAGGCGCTGGCCGGGGCCGCCGAGCGCAGCCGTGGCCTGTCCGCCGAGCCGCCGCGCTCCGGTGGAGGCCCGCGCCCGGTCCGCGGGAGCGCGCTGGCCCTGCACACCGACGACTCCGAGCAGGCACACCTGATGCTCGGCGTGCCCGGGCCGAGCCGGCACACGCCCGGCCGCGCGGCCCTGGCCGTGCTCAACACCGCTCTCGGCGGCGGGCTGAGCTCCCGGCTGTTCCAGCAGGTCCGCGAGCAGCGCGGGCTGGCCTACCAGGTCTACTCGTCGCAGGTCCGCTACGCCGACGCGGGCAGCCTCGCGGTCTACGCCGGGTGTGCCCCGGAGCGTCTCGGGGAGGTCGTCGCCGTGGTGCGCGACGTCCTCGCCGGCGTCGCCTCCGACGGCCTGACCGAGGCCGAGGTCGCCCGGGCGCAGGGCGCCCTGCGCGGCGGTCTGGTGCTCGGGCTGGAGGACACCGCGTCGCGGATGAACCGGCTCGGTCGCTCCGAGCTCGACCACGGCCGTCAGCGGAGCCTGTCCGAGAGCCTGGCCCGGATCGAGGCCGTCACCGCCTCCGAGGTCGCGGACCTGGCCGCGGAGCTGCTGACCCAGCCGCTCACGGCGGCGGTCGTCGGCCCCTACGACGAGCCCGACGACCTCCCCGCCGCCCTGCGCGACCTGTCCTGACCCGAACCCGCCCGCGCCGCAGCGTGCCTGCGCGTGTGGGCGCGCCTCGGATCCGCACCCCTTCCCGCGCTCCGCACCTCCTGCAGAGGGTGCGGACGCACGGCAGGGGTGCGGATCGTGGCGGTGGGTCCGCGGGGGCGCCCGGCGGGGGGGCTAGGGTTCGGCCGTGGTGCTGAGCGTGGTGGCGGGGGTCCTGATCGCGGTCGGGCTGGCCGGGATCGTGCTCCCGGTGCTGCCCGGGCCGGTGCTGATCGTCGGTGGTGTCGCGCTGTGGGCGGTCCCGCGCGGTGACGCCGTCGGCTGGTGGGTCCTGGGCATCGCGGTGTTCGTGACCGTGGCCGGGCAGGTGGCGAAGTACCTGCTCCCGGGGCGTCGGCTGAAGGCGTCCGGGGTCCCGACGCGCACGTTGCTGGCCGGGCTGGTGCTCGGCGTCGTCGGGTTCTTCGTCGTCCCGGTGGTGGGGTTGTTCCTGGGCTTCGTGCTCGGGGTGTGGCTCGCCGAGCTCGCCCGCCTGCCCGACTCCGCCGCGGCGTGGCGGTCGGCGCGCGAGGCGCTCACCGCCGTCGGCGCGAGCATCCTGATCGAGCTCGCCGCGGGGCTGGTGGCCACCGCGGTGTGGATCGGCGGGCTCGTCGTCGGCTGACCGCGGGTCCGGCCCGGGGGTCAGGCGTCCGGGCGGATGACCAGGCAGGAGCTGGTCGCGGTCGCGCAGAGGCGGCCGTCGCCGTCGAACAGCCGAGCCTCGGCCAGGGCGGTGCGCGACCCGGCGTGCACCACCGTGCCCTCGGCGCGGACCGTGCCGGAGTCGGTTCGCAGCGCGCGCACGAACTTCACCGACAGGTCGAGGCTGGTGTAGCGGGCGCCCTGCGGGAGGGTGGTGTGCACCGCGCAGCCGGCCGCGGAGTCCAGCAGCGTCGCGTACACCCCGCCGTGCACGGAGCCGATCGGGTTGAAGTGGAACTCGGCCGGTTCCAGGGTGAACACGACGCGGCCGGGCTCCACCTCGGCCACGGACATGCCGAGCAGGGTCGCGATCGGGGGCGGCGGGACCTCCCCGGAGGCCATCGCGCGGATGAACGTCAGCCCGTCGCTGCGCAGCGCGACCGCGGCCGTCTCGCGGGGGTCGCTCCAGTGGTGGGTCCGCTCGCGGATGTCCGGCCCGGCGCTCATCTGGTCTCCTCGATCGTTGAGTTGCTAGTCGCAACTTAGCCCACGAACGGGGAGCCGGGAAGGACCGGCCGGTCCGAACTAGGCTGCGGCGGAACGTCGACGGCGAGGGGAGTACGGGTGAGCGGGTCGATCCGGGTGGCGGTACTGGGCGCGAAGGGCCGGATGGGCGGGGAGGTCTGCCGCGCGGTGCGCGAGGCCGCGGACACCGAGCTGGTCGCCGAGCTGGATGAGGGAGACGACCTGTCGGCCCTGGCCGGCGCGGACGTCGCGGTGGACTTCACCCACCCCGGTGCGGTGCTCGACAACGTCCGGTACTGCGTCGAGAACGGGGTCGCAGCCGTCGTGGGGACCAGCGGGTTCGACGAGGAACGCTTCGCCACCGTGCGCGGATGGCTGCAGGACAACGGCTCCGGTGCGGTGCTGGTGGCGCCGAACTTCGGGGTCGGCGCCGTGCTGTCGATGCACTTCGCGGCGCAGGCGGCGCGCTTCTTCGACTCGGTCGAAATCGTCGAGAGCCACCACGCCGGCAAGGTGGACGCGCCGTCGGGCACCGCGTCGAGGACCGCGTCGCTGATCGCGACGGCGCGCCGGGAGGCCGGCCTCGGCGACGTCCCGGACGCGACGACGACCGACCCGGGTGGTGCCCGCGGCGCGAGCGTCGACGGCGTCCACGTGCACGCGGTGCGGATGCCCGGGCTGATCGCGCACCAGGAGGTCGTCCTCGGCAGCGCCGACGGCGAGATCCTCACCATCCGGCACGACTCGATGAACCGCTCCTCGTTCATGCCCGGGGTGCTGCTGGCCGTGCGCGCGGTGCGCGAGCGCCCGGGCCTGACGATCGGGCTGGAGCCGTTGCTCGGCCTGGCCTGAGCCCCGGTTCCGCCGGTTCCGCAGGCGGGTCGGGGCCTCAGTCGGAGAGCTCGAGGGCGAGGGTGCCGACGAAGCGGACCTCGCGCACCGTGCCGTCGCCGGTGTCGAGGGTGCGCACGGCGCCATCGGCCTCCCATCCGGCGCGGGCGTAGAAGCGCCGCGACGCCTCGTCGCGCTCGGGCACCCAGGCCCGGCCCTGTTCGGCGTCGTGCCCGCGCAGCGCGGCCGCGGCCGTGGCCAGCAGGCGTCCGCCGTGCCCGCGCCGGCCCCAGCGCGGCTCCACCAGCAGCGTGCTGACCTCGGCGATCGACGCGCCGTGGGTGCCCGCGTAGTACGCGGCGGCGCAGAACCCCACGGTGTGCTCGCCCTCGACGGCGACGAGCACGTGGAACCCGTCGCCGGCGTGTACCGCGTCGGTCCAGGCCGCGCGGGCGTCGTCGCTGCTCAGCCCGTCCAGGGCGGCGTCCGGGACGATCCCGGTGTAGGCGGCGCGCCAGGTCTGGGCCTGGATGCGCACGATGTCGTCGACGTCGGTGTCGGCGGCGGGGCGGACGGTCGCGGTGGCCATGCCCGCATGCTTACCGGACGCGTCGACGGCCCACCCGGGCGAGGTCGTGGCCGTTCCTGTCGGGGGTCCGTGCCACGATCCGTCCGTGCGAACGATCTCGGCGGACGTGGCTCGGCGGACGGTGCTGGCGGCCCAGGGGATGGCCGACCCGCGGCCGTCCGGACCGGTCACCCGGCGGCATCTGCAACGGGTGCTGGGCCGGGTCCGGCTGCTGCAGCTGGACTCGGTGAACGTCGCCGTCCGGGCGCACTACATGCCGATCTTCAGCCGGATCGGGGGCTACCCGGCGTCGTTGCTCGACGACGCGGCCTGGTCGCCGACGTCGCGGCGGCCGCGGCTGCTGGTGGAGACGTGGGCACACGAGGCGAGCCTGGTCCCGGTGCAGGACTGGCCGCTGCTGGGGCACCGGGTGCTGCCCCAGCGCTGGTGGCGGCACTACGCGCCGCTGCTGG
>NZ_JADQDD010000027.1 GCF_019263595.1 Pseudonocardia sp. KRD291
AAGGTGCGTGCCGCGGTGCGCGGCGGGACGCTCGCCTACTTCGTCGACCAGTTCGACATCTACCTGCCGATCGTGGTGCTGGCGCCGGCGGCGGCCTACTTCCAGGCCGCGGACCTGAGCGCGAGCACGGCGGCGCTGCTGGCCTCGCTGGTGTTCGCGTCGACGCTCATCGGCCGTCCGCTCGGCGCCGTCATCTTCGGCCACTTCGCGGACACGGTCGGACGCAAGCGCACGACGCTGGTCGCGGTCGGCGGGTTCGGCGTCCTCACACTGGCCACCGCGTGCCTGCCCGGCTACGAGACGATCGGGATGTGGTCGGTCGGCCTCCTGATCGCGTTGCGGTTCGTCGACGGGATCTTCCTCGGTGGCGAGTACACGACCGCGGTGCCACTGGCGATGGAGTGGAGCCCGAAGCACAAGCGCGGTCTCTACGCCTCGATCATCACCTCGACCTCCCCCGCCGCGTACGCCGTGATCGCCGCGATCACGCTGCTGATGCTGCAGGTGCTGCCGTCGGCCGGGCTGCACAGTGCCTACGTGCAGTGGGGCTGGCGGGTGCCGTTCGTGATCGGCGCGCTGCTCGCGGCGGTGCTGTTCCGCTACTACCTCACCCACGTCCACGAGCCGCCCGCGTCCGAGCGGACCGGCGAGCGGCACAAGCTCCCGCTCGTGCGGCTGGTGGTGCGGTACCCGAAGGCGCTGGCGCAGGTCTTCGTGCTGATGACCGGTACCTGGCTGGCGACCAACATGGAGGCCGCCGTGACGCCCGTGCAGCTCAAGGAGCACCTGCAGCTCTCGAGCCAGGAGGTCACGCTGACCATGCTGGTGATCAACGCAGCTGCGGCGCTGTCCTATCCCCTGTTCGGCATGCTGTCCCAGCGCATCGGGCGGCGGCGGTTCTACATCGGCTACGGACTGGCGGTCGTGGTGTTCGGCGCCGGGTCCTACTCGGTGTTGATGGTCTCGAACGGCGGCTTCGGCGCGGCGCTCGGCTGGGGCATCATGATCGGCGTCTTCACCGTCGGCACGTTCGGCCCGATCGCCGCGTATCTGACCGAGCGGTTCCCGGCGAGCATCCGGTCCACCGGCTACGGCGTCGGTTACAGCCTCGCGCTCATCGCGCCGGCGTTCTACCAGTTCTACCTGCAGGGGTTCGACGGCGTCATGCCGTCGCACCTGGCTCCGGCCGTCCTGATCGTCCTCGCCGGACTGTTGATCAGCATCGGCGGCTTCATCGGACCGGAGACGAAGGACGTCGACATGGACGACGACAGCACGATCCCCGCACTGTCCTGACCGGACGCGACGGGCAGGCGGCCGCCTTACACCGCCCGCTGGTCGAGATCGTCGGGCCGGTAGTGACCGCCGAGCTCGTGGGTGAGCTCGCGCGCGGTCTCGACCACGACACGGAGCTCGGGCGCGTCGTCGGACATCGACAGCGTGTTGTCCGGGCCGACGATCGCGATGGTGGCGCAGATGCCGTACTCGTCGAAGACCGGCGCCGCCACCGCCACGACACCGGGTGTGCTCATCGCGGAGCAGTGGCCGACGACGCGCACCCGCTCGACATCGGCCCGCAGCTCGTCGCGCGCCGTGCCGGACAGGTTCGCCATCAGTCGTTCCATCGACAGCTGGTCCGCGTGATAGGCGAGGAAGACCTTGCTCTGTGCCGTGTCCAGCGGCAGATGGCTACCGACCCGCACGGAGACCACCACGATGGTGGACAGGTTCTCCTCGACCCGGGAGACCACCGGGCCGGTGAGGCCCCAGAGACTGAGCACCACGCTCGTCTGCGTGGCACGCGAGAGCGACTGCATGTGCCGCGGGGCGAGGCTGATGACGCGCCGGTGGCCGATCGCGAACCCGCCGAGCTGCAGCAACAGGCCACCGGGCACGTAACCGCCCTCGGCGCTGCGTTCGAGCAGCCCGGCCGCGACGAGCGAGGTGCAGTACCGGTACGCGGTGGTGCGGTTGAGTCCGAGGCGCTCCGCGACCTCGCCGGCCGTCACCTCCGGCGTGGCCGGGTCGAACAGCGCGAGGATCTGGCTGACCCGGCTGACCGCCTGGATGTCCGCCTGGTCGCCACGAGCCGACCGATTACCCTCCGGCGACTTGCTCACGGGGGCCTCCGTCGGACGGTGATCGCGAACCTGGCAGCGGCGTTCACTTCGTGAACACCGGCCGTAGACTACCTGAGGTCGGCGGCGCCCTCCGTCCCGTCGAGGGGCGATCCGTCCGGGGCGACCGGGCCGTCGTGGTCACGGAAGCGGTCGAGCACGTTCGCGGTGATCCGGGCGACGTCGTTGTCGCCGCCCCGGTGCGTCATCGCCGTCGACCAGGCGATCGAGCCGACCGAGAACACCGCACCACCGCCGGGCCGGCCGGCGATCACGATGTCGGAGCGGACCCGCGGGTCGGGGACCACCGGCGGCGAGTAGGAGATCGTCCGGTCGTCGGCGGCCAGCACGATGGCGCTCGAGTGCCCGACCGAGGTCGCGAGCACCACGGCGTGCGCCGGGGTCCCGAGAGCCACGTCGGCACGGTCGATCTCGTCCCCGGCCGCACCGCCGAGGCCCGGGCCCCGGTCCCCGAACAGGTCGCCCACCGCGAGGTCCGTGCCGTCGAAGACCCAGCTCACGGCGTCCTCGCGGCTCGCGGGCAGCCGGCGGTAGCCACTGGCCCGGTCGAAACCCTGGGCGGTCATCCCGACCCCGGTCAGCCGCTGCGGCGCGCGGCCGCGCCAGCGCCACAGCCCGCCGTGCTCCCCAGAGCCGGACAGGTGCTCCTCCCCCGCACCGGACGCCCAGGCCGTCGTCGTGCCCCGGGCCCGGCGGATCTCGATCGCCCCGCCCGGGCCCGGATGCCGGTTGCTGACGAGGTAGAAGCCGTTGCCGCCCAGGTACATCAGCCGTCCGCCACGGTCGGTGTGCTCCTGGTAGGCGTCGAGCATCCGCGCCGAGCAGTACTCCGGATGGCTCCCGGTGACCACGACCCGGTGCCCGGAGAACGCGTCGACGCCGCGGTCCTCGACCTCGTCGTCGGTGATCACGTCGTAGGTCTCGCCGCGCGCGTCGAGCCAGTGCAGCAGCGACAGGTCCTGGGCGAAGTGCCGCAGCCCGCGGGTCGTGGGCGTGTAGTAGTCGGGGCGGATGTTGACGATGGGCCGGGCCCGGGAGGAGTAGGCGACGCCACTGCCGTCGGTGTGCACGTCGTAGAGCGACTTCCCGAGCTCCGGGTGACGGGTCAGCCAGCGGTCCCGGGCGTCGACCCCGCGCCGCTCGCCGTACAGCGCGACGCGGTCCTCCTCGTGCTCGGCGTAGGTGCGCCAGTTCGCGTAGGCGAGGTAGGTCCAGGTGGGGATCACGACCAGCACCGGCGCCGGTGCCGCGCCCGGCGCCGGGGTCACCACGAACGGGATGCGGTCCACGTGCTCGCCCGCGCGGACCCGCAGTGCGTAGACGCCGCCGGGGGTGTCCGGCGGCAGCGTCAGGCTCACGTCGGTGGCCCAGCCCGCGTCGTCGAGGTCGTCGTCGTGCAGGTGCAGCGCGTCGTACTCGTCCGGGCACCGCCGGAAGTCGGTCTCGGTGCACCGCCAGAACGGGCCCGGCACCGCGCTCGTCGGCCGGTTCACCACCCGTCCGCCCGTGGTGAGGGCGCCGTCGTCGACGACCCGTGTCGCCGCGGGCTCCCGGCCGAGGGCCAGCGCGCCCACCGCACCGGCCCCGAGCACGTCGACGGCGTTCTCGCCGGCCGCCAGGCGGGCGGTCGCGGCCACCGACCAGCCCTCGAGGGCCACCACGGGGCGGGCGATCCGGCCGTTGAAGGCGCCGGTCGCGCCGGGACCGCGCCCGCCGACCCGCACCACGCCCGCGGGCCGTCCGGACGGGGCGGGGCCGCGGCCCTGCGCCACCGCCGCCGGTGCGGCCGTGCTCCGGTGCAGGCTCAGCCGCACGTCACCCTGCGCCGACACGGTCGCGGCGAGGAACGACCACTGCCGCACGACGGGCGGCTCGTCGAGCCGGGCCAGCACCGTCCCTCCGGCGTCGCGCAGTACCGGACCGGTCGCGGTGACGGTCAGCGTCCAGCCTGCTCGCCCGTCGTCCGAGGTCACGGTGAGCACGCTCTGCTCGCGCTGCCCGTCGAGCAGGGTGGGGCACACCCAGGCCGCGAGCCCGACGCCGTCCATGGTGGTGCCCTCGGCGACGGCCGCCTCGACCCACGACCCCGCGACGGCGGTCTGGACCCGGCCCGCGACCGCGGCCGGGAGGTCGGCCGCGACGTCGTCCTCGATCAGGTCGCACTCGTGGGCCGGGGAGCCACCGCGGCGCAGCCGTACCAGCGACGGGGCGAACTCCGGCAGCTCGCAGCTCACCTTGAACTCGATCCGTCCGCCCGCCGGGACGGACAGCCGGTCTCCGTAGCCGATGATCCTCATCGGTTGACCCAGTTCGCCCACCGCGTGGTGGCCTCGTCGAGGTTGGCCGCCCACCACTGCTGGTCACGCACGACCTCGGTGCCGTTGGCGTGGTTGGTCGCGACGAACGAGCTGATCAACGGGTCGGAGGACGGCTCGGCCTTCGAGTTGGCCGCGCCGTAGGGCTGCTTCGCCGTGATCTCCTCCTGGGTGCGTGTCCCGATCAGCGCGTTGATCAGCTCGTACGCGGCGTCCTGGTTCTTGGAGCCCTTCACGATCCCCAGCGCGTCGGTGTAGTAGAGCGGCTGGTTCCAGACGACCTTGAGGTTGGTCCCGTTCTTCGTGGCCTCGTAGGCACGTCCCGGCCAGGCCAGCATCATGTCGACCTCCCCCGACTCCAGGGCCTGGGTCTGCTGCGCCCCGGTGTCGAAGAACCGCACCGACGGGCGGATCCGGTCCATCGTGGCGAACGCGCGGTCGTAGTCGAGCGGGTAGAGCTTGTCGCCGGGTACGCCGGAGGCCAGCAACGCCGTCTCCATGCCGGCGTCCTTGGCGTAGTTCATGATGCCGCGCGTGCCCGGGAACGACGTCGTGTCGTAGAAGTCCTTCCAGCTCGTCGGCGCCTTGCCCGGGTACTTGTCGGCGTTGTAGACCAGCAGGAACGCGGACTGCAGTACCGGCACACCGCACTCGGTGACCTGCTTCGGGTCGAGCCCGCTGGTGTCGATACGGGACATGTCCAGCTTCTCGAACAGCACGTCGCACTTGGCGACCGTGCGGTACGGCGAGGCGTAGAAGACGTCCCAGGTGGGCGAGCCGGACTCGACCATCGCGGTCAGCTTCGCCTCGTTGTTGGGTGACTCCTCGGCGACCGTGATCCCCTTGTCCGCCAGCTCCTTGTACGCGGTGTCGGCGAAGATCGAGGCCAGGGCGCCGCCGGTGTTGCTGAACACGACCGTTCCCCCCGCGCCGCCGGTCGCCGGGCTGACGAAGCACCCGGTGGCGGCGAAGGACACCGCCGCCAGTACGGCGACGAGTGGGAGATGTCTGCGAATGTGCATGGTTACCGCCTCCGGCGGGTCGGGGAGGGACAGGTCGGTGCTGGTCTGGTCCGGTCCGGTCCGGTCCGGTCAGCGGACGGCGGCGAACGCGTCGTCGGTGCGGTCGAGGATCGCGTCGATCACGTCGTCGGTGTGCGCGGTGGACAGGAACCAGTTGTGCCAGGGGTGCAGGTAGACGCCCCTCTCCACGGCGGCCTCGGCCCACGCGCTCGCCTGCCGGAAGTCCTGGTCACCGGCGAAGGACAGCATCGGCATCTGGACCGGTCCGGTCTGGTTGATCTCGACCCCGTGGGCGGTGGCCTGCGCGGCCAGGCCGTCGCGCAGCCGCCGGCCCGCGCGCTCCATCGCCGGCACGGCATCGCCGCGCCGGAGCTCGGTCAGCGTGGCCAGCCCCGCCGCGAGCGGCACCGCCCCGGTCCAGAACGAGCCGGTGACGTAGATCGACCGGACGCCGTCGCGCAGCGCGTCGATCCCGGTCACCGCGCCCAGGGGCTGCCCGTTCGCCAACGGCTTGGAGTAGGCGGCCAGGTCCGGGCGCACCCCGATCGGCTCCCAGCTCCCGCCGAGGTCGAGCCGGTGGGTGCAGCGGACGTCGTCGAGGATCAGCACCGCCCCGGTGCTGTCGGCCAGTGCCCGCAGCCCGCGGGCGAACTCGGGGTCGACCAGCTCCTGGTCCCGCTTGACGTCGTGGCGCATCGGGCACACCAGGATCGCCGCGAGGTCGTCCCCCGCCTCGTCGGCGGCGGCCCGCGCGGAGGGCAGGTCGTTGTACTCGTAGCGGATCAGGTGCTCCTGGTCCGCCTCGGTGATGCCTTCGCCGCGCAGCGCGCACCAGGGCACCGCACCGTGGTAGGCACCGCGCGCGACCAGCACCTTGCGCCGCCCGGTCGCCGCACGGGCGGTCGTCACGCAGGTGGTGACCGCGTCCGTGCCGTTCTTGCAGAACAACGCCCAGTCCGCGGCGGGGACCGTGTCGACGAGCAGCTCGGCGTACTCGACGGCGACCGGGCTGGTGCCGTCCAGGCAGTCGCCGCGGGAGAGCTGGTCGACCACGGCCGCGGCCACCGCCGGGTGCCGGTGCCCGAGGATCACCGGGCCCCAGCTGCACATCAGGTCCAGGTACTCCCGACCGTCGGCGTCGACGACGCGGGCGCCGTCGCCGGAGACCATGAACTGCGGGTGCGAGCGGCTGAACGCGGCGACGGCCATGTGGCCGTACATGCCGCCGGGGATCACCTGCGCGGCCCGCTCGCGCAGCGCGAGCTCGCGGGCACCGAGTGTGGGTGGGGCCGTGGTCATGCGTTCCTCCGGGGACGGACATCGATCAGCTCGCGGGCGACGGCGGCGATGCCGGGGCCGTCGAGCCGGTAGTGGGCGTAGAGGGCCGCCGGCGGTCCGACCGGGACGTGCTCATCGGGCACCCCGTGCCGGCGGAACGGGACCGCGAGACCGGCGTCGAGCAGCGAGTCGGCCACGGCCGAGCCGAGGCCGCCGGTCACGTTGGCCTCCTCGACGGTCAGGACGGCGCCGGTCTCGCGGGCGGCGGCGGCCACCGCGGCGTGGTCGAGCGGGGAGACCGTCCACATGTCGACGACCCGGACCGAGACGCCGTCGGCGGCCAGCTGCTCGGCGGCCTCCAGGGAAGGGTGCACCGTCGACCCGGTCGCGATCACGGTCAGGTCCGTGCCCGCGCGCACCTGCTCGGCGCGGCCGAGCCGCAGGTCCGGTACCTCGTCGTAGACCTGCGGGTCGCGGCCGCGGCCGAGCCGCAGGTACATCGCCCCGGGGTGTTCCAGCGACAGTCTCAGCAACGCCCGCAGGTGGTGGGCGTCGGTCGCGCAGACCAGGGTGAGGTCGGCGATCGACCGCATCATCGCCAGGTCCTCGAGGCTGTGGTGACTGGTCCCGTAGAAGCCCATCGACATGCCCGAGTGGTGGCCGACGACCCGCACCGGCAGGTTCGGGTACGCGCAGTCGGTCCGGATCTGCTCGGCGCACAGGAGCGCGGCGAAGGAGCCGAACGTGGCCGCGAACGGCACCAGCCCGCTCGCCGCCATCCCGGCGGCCACGGTGACCATGTTCTTCTCGGCGATGCCGAGGTTGACGAACCGGTCGGGGTGCCGGGCGGCGAAGTCGGAGGCGCGGTTGGAACGGGCGAGGTCCGCGGTGAGGACCACGATCCGCGGGTCGTGTTCGGCGAGCTCGGCCAGCTCCTCCCCGAACACGAACGCCGGGACGGTGCGGGTGTCGGTGCCGTCCACCGAGCGGGTGTCCTTGAACCCGACACTCGCGGTGCCGTTGAAGATCTCCGACTGGTCCTGTGCTCCGGTCCGGGTGCTCATCGGTTCAGCTCCGCCATCACGTCGTCGTAGTCGGCACCGGCGAGGTTGCCGACGTGCCAGTCGGGGCTGAGCTCCATCCGGGCCACGCCCTTGCCCTTGACCGTGTCCGCGACGATCAGCTGCGGCCGCTGCCCGCCTCTCGGGGGCAACGACGCGAACGCGTCCAGCAGGGCGCCCGGGTCGTGGCCGTCGACGCGGCGGGTCTGCCAGCCGAACGCGGCGAACCGTTCCTCGATCGGCTCGGCGGCCATCACCTCGGCGACCCTGCCGTCGATGCCGAGCTGGTTGTTGTCGACCACGGCGACCAGGTCGCCGAGCCGGTGGTGCGACGCCGACATCGCGGCCTCCCAGATCTGCCCCTCGGCCAGCTCGCCGTCGCCGAGCAGGCACCAGGTGCGGTGGTCGCTGCCCGCGTACCGGCCGGCCCAGGCCATGCCCACACCGACCGAGAGCCCGTGCCCGAGCGAGCCCGAGGAGAAGTCGATGCCGGCGATCCGCTTCATGTCCGGGTGGTCGCCGAACGGGCTCCCGAGCCGGGTGTAGTCGTCGAGCGCGGACGCGGCGAAGTAGCCGAGGTCGGCGAGCACCGGGTAGAGCCCGATGGCCGCGTGTCCCTTGCTCAGGACGAACCGGTCACGGTCGGGCAGGTCCGGGCGGGCCGGGTCGATGCGCAGCTCGGAGTAGTAGAGCGCGGCCAGGATCTCGGCGCACGAGAACACGGCGCTGTAGTGGCCCGCACCGGCGATCCGGGTCAACCGGACCGTCTCGGTGCGGATGAACCGGGCGCGGTCGGCCAGGTGCTCGGTCGTCACCGGACGCGACGTCGTCGCGGTTCGGGAGGTGGACACGGGTGGCGCTCCTCGATGCTCGATGGTTGCCGGAGGGGTAGGGGTCACAGCGGCGGGGCCGCGTCGCGGAAGCGGTCGAGGACGTTGCCGGTGATGCGGGCGGTGTCGTTGTCGCCGTCGTCGCCGCTCATCGCGGTGCTCCACCCGATCGAACCGACGGAGAACACCGCCCCGCCGCCCGGCCGTCCGAACAGGACCACGTCCGCCCGCACGTTGGGGTGCACGCCGGGTGGAGGCGTCGCGTAGCCGCGGTCGGTCTCCTCGGGTACCAGCTTGATCCGGTCGGAGTGGCCCACCGAGGAGGCCAGCACCACCGCGCCGACCGGGGTGCCGAGCCCGGTGTCCGCGCGGTCGAACTCGTCGGCCGCGGCGCCACCGAGGCCCGGCCCGGTGTCGCCGAACACCGCGCCCGGCCCGGCCCGGACGCCGTCGAACACCCACGCGACCGCCGGGTCGGCACCCTCCGCGGTGCGCCGGTAGCCGTAGCCGGAGTCGAAACCCTGCGCGGTGAACCCGACGCCGACCAGCGAGTTCGGTGCGCGTCCCCGCATCCGCCACAGACCCCCCGGCTCGCCGGTGCCCGACAGGTGCTCCTGCCCCGGCTCCGAGACCCAGGTCGCGACGCCGGCATGCCCGCGCCGGATCTCGATCGCCTCCGGATGCGCGGGATGGCGGGCCGTGACCTGGTAGAAGCCGTTGCCGCCGAGGTACATCAGCCGCCCCCCGGACGCGGTGTGCGCGGCGTACGCGTCCAGCATCCCCGCCGAGCAATACTCCGGATGGCTCCCGGTGATCACCACGCGGTAGCGGGCGAGCAGCTCCGCCCCCTGCTGCTCCACCTCGTCGTCGGTCACGACCGCGTAGTCCTCGCCGCGGCGGTCGAGCCAGTGCAGCAGCAGCAGGTCCTGCGCGTAGTGCCGGAACCCGCGGGTGGTGGGGGTGTAGTAGTCCGGGCGCAGGTTGACGATCGGGCGCAGGCGCGTCGAGTAGAAGACGCCGCTGCCGTCGCCGTGCACGTCGTAGAGGGACCGGCCGAACTCCGGGTGTGCGAGGAGCCAGCGGTCACGCTCGTCGATGCCGCGGTCCTCGCCGTAGATCCCGCGACGTTCGGTCTCGTACTCGGCGTAGGTCCGCCAGTTCGCATAGGCGAGGTAGGTCCAGGTCGGCAGCACGACCAGTACCGGCGCGGTGTGCCGGGCCGGGGTGACGACGACCGGGATCCGGTCGACGTCGTCGCCGCAGCTCACCCGTAGCGCGTAGACCCCGCTCGGCGTGTCCGCCGGGACGTCCCAGGTCAGGTCGGTGTCCCAGCCCGCGTCGGCCAGGTCGTCGTCGTGCAGGTGGATGCCGTCGAACTCGGCCGGCGCGGCGCGGAAGTCACGCTCGGCCCCGGCCCAGAACGGTCCCGGCACCCCGCGGGCCGGGAGATGGCGTACCTGCGCGCCGCCGGTCAGACCACCGAGGTCGGGCACGTACGCCGAGCCCGGCTCCGCGCCCAGGTCGAGAACGCTGGTGACGGCCGGGTCGAGCAGGGTGAGCGGGTCCGCCCCGTCGTGCAGCTCCGCGGTGACCGCGGCCGGCCACGCCACGGACACGACCGGCCGAGCCACCACCCCGTCGAAGGTGTGCCCGGCGCCGGGCCCGGGTGCTCCGCCGGACCCGAGGAGCAGCGCCCCGGCGACCCGGACCGGAGACGCCGTCCCGGTCGCGGCCACCGGCGAGCCGTCCGGTGGGTACAGGACCAGCCGCGCGGCACCGTCCGGGTCGACGGTCGCCGCGACGAAGGACCACCGGTGCGCCACCACCGGCGTGGTGACCACGGCGACGACGTCCTCGCCGCAGGTGAGCACCACACCGTCGGCCGAGACCGTGACGGCCAGCGCGCCGACGACGAGCAGGGGGCGCGGGTCCTTCCCCGGCCGGGTCGGCCGGAACCACAGCGCCGCGCCCGCCCCGCCGCCGACCCCGCCGGCGGTGCCGGGGCCGTCCCCGATCGTCGCGACCACATGGGATCCCGAGGTCGTCTGCTGCACCCGACCCGCGAGCGTGTCCGGCAGTACGGCCTCGACGTCCTCCTCGATCAGATCGGCCTCGTGCTGCGGGCCACCACCGCGGCGTAACCGGACGATCCGCGGGACCAGCTCGGCGTGTTCGGACGACAGCCGGAACTCGACCCGTCCACCCGCGTCGACCGACAGCCGGTCGGCGTAGCCCACGATCCGCATCGGCACTCACCATTTCATATTATGAAACGCCGTTCGTATTACGGAAAGCATGCGATGCGGCTTCTTCTCCGTCAAGAGTGTGCCGCCATTTCGCCTACAGCACTGTTAACGTGCTGTTTCAGGAACTGACGCTCTTGACAAGGACTGCTCGACTCGCGACCGTGGCGTTCCACTTCATGAAATCCATGCCGCGAAACGCGGATCTGACGGAGGGTCGAGATGGCCGTGACCACGACCGAGGTACAGGCGCCCCGCACTCCGCCGGATCCGCACGCCGGGCCGCTGCCCCGGACCCGCCGACTCACCGGACCGCTGGTGCTGCTGGCCGTCCCCGCGCTGCTGACGGTGCTGATCTTCTTCGTCGTCCCGGCGCTGCGGCTGCTCTGGCTCTCGTTCACCACACCGGAACCGGGCCTCGGCAACTACGCGGCGATCGCGACCGACGAGGTGACCCACACGGTGGTCCTGCGGACGCTGGGCATGGCCGCCGTGGTCACCGTCGCCTGTGTCCTCGTCGCCTACCCCTACGCCTACCTGATGACCATCGCGACGCCGCGGTGGCGCACCGTGCTGCTCGCGATCGTGCTGATCCCGTTCTGGACCTCGCTGATGGCCCGTACGTTCGCCTGGGTCGTCCTGCTGCAGGACAACGGGGTCGTCAACCAGATCCTGGCCGCCGTGGGTGTCGGCCAGGTCCGGCTGCTCGGTACCGGTGCCGGAGTGACGCTGGCGATGGCCCAGGTCATGCTGCCGTTCGTGGTGCTTCCGGTGTACGCCACCATGCGCGGGATCGACCGGCGACTGGTCGCGGCGGCGCTCTCGCTGGGCGCACGGCCGAGCGTCGCGTTCGCCCGCGTCTACCTCCCGCTGTCCTTCCCGGGGGTGGCCGCCGGCGCGACCCTGGTGATGGTGATGTCGCTCGGCTTCTACGTCACGCCCTCGCTCGTCGGGTCCCCGCAGCAGTCGATGCTCGCCCAGTTCATCTCCGTGCAGGTCAACCAGCTCGTGAACTTCGGTGCCGCCGGGGCTCTGGCCGTCACGCTGCTGGTGGTCACGCTGGTGCTCCTGGCCGGGGTGCAGGTCCTGACCCGTACCCGGGGCGCCCGGGGCAACGGCCTCGGCTCCGGGATGACCGGAGGTGCCGCGTGACCGACGGACGCACCCTCCGGCGCATCCTGACCGCATTCGGCATCCTGGTCGCGGCCTGGCTCGTCGTGCCGACGCTGATCGTGGTGCCGATCAGCTTCTCCGGCCAGGACAGCTTCGCGTTCCCGCCCTCGTCCTGGGGGCTGCAGCACTACGTCACGTTCTTCACCGAGGCGAGCTGGCTCAACGCGCTGCTCGTCTCGCTGCAGCTGGCCGTGATCGTGACGGTGGTGGCGACCGTCCTCGGCACGGCCGCCGCGTTCGCGCTGGCCCGGACGTCGCTGCCCGGGGCCGGGGCGGTGAACGGGCTGTTCCTCGCCCCGCTCATCGTTCCGGGCATCGTGGTCGCGATCGCTGTCTACGCGACGTTCCTGAACTGGGGACTGATCGGCACCCCGACCGGCTTCGTACTCGCCCACACCGTGCTGGCGCTGCCGTTCGTCGTGGTGAACGTGGGCGCCTCGTTACGCGGGTTCGACCGCACCCTCGAACGTGCCGCCGCGAGTCTGGGGGCGTCGTCGTGGGCCACGTTCCGCCAGGTGACCCTGCCGGTCATCCGGCCCGGTGTGGCGTCCGGGGCCCTCTTCGCGTTCGTGACCTCCTTCGACGAGGTCGTGGTGTCGCTGTTCATCCAGTCCCCGCAGCTGCAGACGCTGCCGGTGCGGATGTTCACCTCGGTCACCAACGAGGTCGACCCCACCATCGCCGCGGCCTCGACCGTGGTGCTCGTCGTGTCCACCGTCCTGCTCGGCCTGACCGGCCTCACCCGGAGGAGCAAGTCCCGTGCCTGACCGAACCGACGGCGCGAGCATTCGCGTCGAGTCCCTGACCAAGACCTTCCGCGAGGGCACCGCCCCGGCCGTCGACGCGATCGACCTCGACGTCCGCTCCGGGGAGTTCATGACGCTGCTGGGCCCGAGCGGCTCGGGGAAGACCACCACACTCAACATGGTCGCCGGCTTCGAAGAGGTCACCTCGGGCCGGATCCTGCTCGACGGCGACGACATCGCCCGGCTGCCCCCGTACCGCCGCAACCTCGGCATGGTCTTCCAGAGCTACGCGCTGTTCCCGCACATGACCGCGGCGGAGAACATCGCGTTCCCGCTGCGCCAGCGGAAGGTGTCGAAGGCCGAGATCGCCCGCCGGGTGCACGAGACCCTCGATCTGGTGCAGCTCGGGGGGCACGGCGACCGCCTGCCCTCCCAGCTCTCCGGCGGCCAGCAGCAGCGTGTCGCGCTGGCCCGCGCCGTCGTGTTCTCCCCCCGTGCGCTGCTGCTCGACGAGCCGCTCGGTGCGCTGGACAAGAAGCTGCGCGAGACGCTGCAGCTGCAGATCGCCCGGCTGCACTCCGAGCTGGGGATCACCTTCGTGTTCGTGACCCACGACCAGGAGGAGGCGCTGGCCCTCTCGGACCGGATCGCGGTGTTCCGGGACGGCCGGATCGAGCAGGTCGGCACGCCCTTCGAGCTCTACGAGGCTCCGGTGTCGCGCTTCGTCGCCACGTTCCTCGGCGACTCCAACATCTTCGCCGGCACGGTCCGCGACGGGCTGCTCGACACCGGCGGCGCCACGCTGCACTGCCAGGGGCCCGACGGTCGCGGCGCCCTGGTCGTGCGACCCGAGCGGATGACCCTGCACGGGGACGACCGGGACCGTCCCGCCGGGGCGAACCAGCTCGGCGCCGAGGTCACCGACGTCGTGTACCAGGGCGCCTTCCGCCGGGTGCTGGTCCGGTTCGACGACGGCACCCCCGGCCTGGTGCGGGACTCGTCCTCGGACGTCTCGGTCGCGGTCGGCGACCGGGTACGCGTGAGCTGGCCTGCCGCGACCGGGGTCGTGGTGCCCGACGACGCCGCGGCCGACTCCTCCGACGCCACGGTCGGCGACGGGGTCGCGGCGTGAGCGCAGCCTGCACCGACGAGCTCTCGACCGCCCGCGCCGCCGTCGCGGGGGCCGGGCGCCGGCTCCTGGCCGAGGGGCTGGTCACCGGTACCGCGGGCAACGTGAGCGTCCGGGTCGGCGACCTGATCGCGATCACGCCCTCGGGCATCGGTTACGACGACATCGAGGCCGGTGACGTGTGCGTCCTCGACGCGGGCGGGCGGCTCGTGCAGGGCCGGCACGCACCGTCGTCGGAGACCCCGCTGCACCGCGCCGTCTACGCCTCCACCGCCGCCGGCGCGGTCGTGCACCACCACGGGCTGCACAGCACCGCGGTGTCCCTGATCCACGACGAGCTACCGGCCGTGCACTACTACATCGGCCGCCTCGGAGGACCGCCACGGGTCGCGCCCTACGCCACCTACGGCACACCGGAGCTGGCCGCCGGTGTGCGCGACGCCCTGGTCGACCGGAATGCGGCACTGATGCGCAACCACGGCGCGGTGGCCTACGGTGCCTCTCTGCCCGAGGCTCTCGACCGGGCCGGGCTGATCGAATGGCTGTGCCGCCTCTACACCGTCGCCGCGGCGATCGGGACGCCCCACACCCTCGACGACGACCAGCTCACCGCCGTCGCGGCCCGCCGGAGGCAGTCGTGACCGTCGTCTGTCTCGGCGCCCACATCCTCGACGTGCTGGGGCGGCCCGTCACCGACATCCCGTCCGGTCAGGGGCGCCGCGTCCTGGACGAGATCCGGGTGACCGCGGCCGGCACGGCCGGCGGCACCGCGGTCGACCTGGCCAAGCTCGGGGTCGAGGTCGCCTCGATCGGCCCGGTCGGCGACGACACCACGGGCCGGCTGCTGCGCACGCTGCTCGCCGAGCACGGCGTCGACACCTCCGGCTTGGCGCCGCGGCCGGGGGCGGCGACACCGGCGACGATGCTGCCGGTGCGCCCCAACGGTGAGCGGCCCGCGCTGCACGCCCCCGGCGCGATGGGTTCGCTGACGGCCGACGACGTCGATCTCGACCTGGTCGCCGCGGCGGACGCCCTGCACGTCGGCGGCCCCGACGTGCTCGGCGCCTTCACCGCCGAGGCCCTTCCCGGAGTGCTGGCCCACGCCCGCGCGCACGACACGCTCGTCACGACGGACCTGCTCAGCGTGCCCCGCCCGGGTCTGCTCGACGAGTTCGCGAACCTGTGGCCCCTCATCGACGTGTTCCTGCCCAATGACGACCAGCTACGGCTCCTCACCGGCCTCGACGACCTGCAGGACGCGGCCGGGCTGCTGCGCCGGGCCGGGGTCGGCACCGTCATCGTGACCTGCGGCGGGGACGGGGCGTTGGTCGTCTCCGACGCCGTCGTGGCCCTCGTGCCCGCCCACGACGTCCCGGTCGTCGACACCACCGGCTGCGGCGACGCGTTCACCGCCGGGTACCTCACCGGGCGGCTGCGCGGCGAGGACCTGCTCGACGCGGTGCGGCTGGGCAACGCGGCCGCGGCCCTGGTCGCCGGCGGGCTCGGCTCGGACGCGGGCATCGTCGACCTGAGCTCGACGCTGGACCTGCGGGATCGTCACGTCGGCAGAGCTCCGCCGGGGCCGGATACAGTGCGCCGGTCCGCAACGGCACCCGCCCCGGAGGTCGACTGAATGTCCGAGCGGACGCCCACCTCGGGCGAGCCGGTCCGCGTGCTGGTCAAGGCCATGTCGGTGCTGGACCTGCTCGCCGACGCGACCGAGCCGGTCGGTCTCGGTGAGATCGCCACGCGCCTGGATCTGAACAAGAGCACCTGCTATCGGATCCTGAGCACGCTCGCGGCCGACGACTTCGTCGAACGACCCGCTCCGGGCATCTACCAGCTCGGCGTGGGTGCGTTCCGGATCGGCAGCGCCATGGCCCGGCGGATGGGTGTCCGCGAACGCGCGCTGCCCGCGATGCAGGAGCTCTACCGCGCCACCGGGGAGACCGTGTTCCTGCTCATCCCCCGCGGAAACGAGGCCGTGTGCATCGAACGCCTCGACGGGCGCTACGCCTCGACGCACACACTGCGGGTGGGCGGCGCGCTCCCGTTGCACCTGGGCGCAGGCCCCCGGCTGCTGCTCGCGGCGCTGCCCGACGACCAGGTCCAGACCTACCTGAGCCGGCTCATGGTGCCGATGTCGACCGCGACGTCCCCGGCGGCGTTGCGCGACCAGATCGCCCGTATCCGTTCCCACGGCTACGCGATGAGCGAGGACGACGTGGAGACCGGCGTGCGCGCCGTGAGCGCGGCCGTGCGCGACCACGACGACCACATCGTCGCCGCCCTCAGCGTCAGTGGACTGACCGCCCACCTCCCCGACGACGAACTGGACGGCCTCCTCGAGCGGCTGCGCTCCGCCAGCTCCGCCGCGTCCATGGCGCTGGGGTACCGGCCGGACCCCTCGGCGCCCTCGACGTGACCGGACGGGCCCTGCGGCCTTGCACGTGCGGAACGGCGTAGGCAGCAGGCCGTGTGCCGTGGCCACGACCTGCTGCCTGTGCTGCCGTCACACCCCGCTGGTGGATTCCGGTCAGGCTCGAGCCCTGGTCCGGCGGCCGACGATCAGGCGGTAGATGCCGAGCAGGATCAGCGAGCCGATCAGGCCGAGGACGATCCAACCGATGATTCCCATGATCTGCTCCTCACGTCGAGGTGCCCTTGCGGCGTCGGCTGCTGGCCGACCGTGGCGGCGCCGCCCGCATGTGCTCGCGCACCGGCTCGAGAAGGTCGGTGAGTGTGCGGGCATCCTCTCGGGACAGGGGTTCGAAGAGCATCCCGGTGACGACCTCCTCGTGACCGGGAAGGACCGCCTCGACCAGGGCGCGCCCGGCGTCGGTGATGGAGATGGTGACGCCCCGCTCGTCATCGGCGGAGCGGGCCCGGACGACGAGGCCGTCCTTCTCCAGCAGGCCTGCCTGGTAGGTGAGACCGCTGCGGCTGAAGACGATGGCGTCGGCGAGGTCGGTCATGCGGTGGCTGCCGGTCGTCGAGAGCTGGAGTCGTCGCAGGATCTGGAACCGCACGAAGGTCAGGCCGGCGTCGTCGTGGAGCTGCTGCTCGATGGCGTGGCGTAGCAGGCTGGAGACCTCGACCAGGGCGAAGTAGGCGCCGAGCTGGACCGGGTCGACCGAGTGCGGTGGGTCGGACACACCCGGAGTTTACGTGCTTCGGGTTCGAAGCGTCGCTGGTGTCCCCGACGGCCCGCTCGAGATCGGCCAACAGCACGACCACCTGGTGCGCGAGCCCACCGCGACGACGTCGACCGGCGCTTCCCCGGACTCCTGCAGGCCGCCCTACGGCACAGCTGACCCGGGATCTGCATCCTTCGATGGCATCGGGGACCTTCGATCCTCCGCATCTCGTGACCGGGGCCCGCCGAATCCAGACTTCGTGCCATGACGCTCTCGGACGGATACCGGCAACAGCCCATCCTCGGCAGCCGGCCCGGTGGCCCGGCACGGTCGCCGGTGCGGGGCGGGGGTGTGCTCGCCGCCGTGCGGCGCCACCCGCTGCTCAGCTTCTTCCTGCTCGCCAACGCGATGAGCTGGCTGGCCTGGATCCCCTACATCCTGTCGCAGAACGGGCTCGGGGTCTGGGACTACCGGTTCCCCGACCTCCTGGGTACCAGCCAGCTCCTCGGGGTGCTGCCCGGGGCCTACCTCGGGCCGATCGCGTCCGCACTGCTGGTCACCGCCATCGCGGACGGGCGCCCCGGGTTGCGGCGCTGGGCCGGGCGGATGTGGCGCTGGCGGGTCCGATGGCACTGGTACGCGATCGCCCTGCTCGGTGTCCCCGCGGCCATGCTGGCCACCGGGTACGCGTTCTCCGGCGGGCAGGTGAGTGCCCCCTCGATGCTCGCGGTCGCCGCCTACGTCCCCGGACTGCTCCTGCAGATGGTGACGACCGGTCTCGCCGAGGAGCCGGGCTGGCGGGACTTCGCGCTGCCCCGCCTGCAGCACCGCTTCGGGCCGCTGACCGGCTCGATGATCCTGGGCCCGATCTGGGCGGTCTGGCACATGCCGCTGTTCCTCACCGACTGGGGCGGCTTCCCGGACGCGGACTGGACCCGCCCGGTGTCCTTCGCCGTGTTCTGCATCGCTTTCAACATCATCATGACCTGGGTGTTCAACCGGACCGGGGAAAGCCTGCCGCTGTCGATGCTGACACACGTCAGCGTGAACAACTTCGCCTCGATCGTCTGGGCGGAGATGTTCCCGACGATCGACTCCAACCAGGCGATGCAGGCGATGGCGGCCGGTGCGGTCGTCGCCGGTCTGGCGGTGCTGCTCGGAACCCGCGGACGGCTCGGCTATACGGCGCCCCGCGAGACGTGAGCGCGGTTCCCGGGACGGGCTCCGACCTCAGGCGCCCGGCCCGGGAACCTCGACGACGTGGTTCTGGTATGCCCAGACGGCGGCCTGCAGCCGGGACTGCACGCCGATCTTGGGCAGCATCCGTGCCAGGTGCGACTTCACCGTCGAGAGCTCGACGACCAGGGTGCCCGCGATGTCGTCGTTCGACATGCCCTGGGCGAGCAGCAGCAGGATCTCGTGCTCGCGCGGGGTGAGCAGGTCCTCGGCGCGCCGGCCGGTCACCGGCTGCAGGCGACGGCGGTGGACGAACTCCCGCATGATCCGGCGGGTGAGCGTCTGGTCGATGGTGCCCTGGCCGGCAGCGACCTGGCGGACGGCCGTCACGATGGCCTCCGGTGGCGCGTCCTTGAGCAGGAATCCCGACGCCCCGGCCTCCAGCGCGCCGAAGACGTAGTCGTCGAGGTCGAAGGTCGTCAGCACCAGTACCGGCACCTGCGGGACGGCGTCCGGGGCGCAGAGCTCGCGCGCCACCTCGATGCCGCTGCGGCCGGGCATCCGGATGTCGAGGCAGGCGACGTCGGGCACCAGGTCGCGGGCCATCGCCAGCGCCTCGTCCCCGTCGCGGGCCACGCCGGCCACCTCGATGTCGGTCTCGGCGCCCAGCAACGCCGACAGGCCGGCGCGTACCAGATGCTGGTCGTCGGCGATGAGCACGCGGATCATGCAGAGTCCTCCGGGAGCGGCGCGGGCGCGCGGGTCGTGTCGATCGTGTCGTCGACCGGGAGGCTCAGACGAACCTCCCAGCCACCGTCCGGGATGGCCCCGTAGACGAGGTCGGCACCCACCAGCTGCGCCCGCTCGGCCATACCGACCAGCCCGAACCCGCCGCCGGGGCCGGGGTCGGGTCCGGTGGGGACACCGTTGCGCACGGTGATCGTGAGCCGGCGACCGTGCTGCTCGCCGATCTCGACCACACACCGAGCACCCGGGGCGTGCGCCGCCGCGTTGGCCAGCGACTCCTGCACCATCCGGTAGGCGACGAGGTGTGCGAGGGGGCCCACGCCCGCACCGGACCCGGAGCCGTCCGCGGGCATGACGAGGTCGATCTCGGCCCCCGCCGCCCGGCGGGTCGCCACGAGCGCGGACACCGCGGCGACGGTCTCCACCGGCCGGGCCGCATCGGCCTCCTCGCGCAGCAGGCCGACCAGCCGCCGCAGATCGTCGAGGACGGCGCGGCTCTGCTCGCGGATCTGGCGCGCCGAACCCTTCGCCGCGGCGGGGTCGGAGTCGATCTGGCGGTCCATCGCCGCGGCCATCAGCGCGATACCGGACATGTGGTGCGCGGCGATGTCGTGCAACTCCCGTGACATCGCCACGCGCTGCTGCGACACGGCGGCCTGCAGCAGTGCGTCCTGTTCCCGGCGCAACGCCTGCACCTCGTACCGGCGGGCGTCGTCGGCGTCGCGCTGCGCGGCGATCACGAGTCCGAGCAGCAGAGGAAACCCGACAACGATCACCGCCTGCAGCAGCGACGTGACCGCGCCGGCAGCGCTCGGTCCGCTGGTCCGGGCCTCGTTGGCGAACTGACCGGCCGCCAGCAACAGCGCGGTGCTCGCCAGCGCGACCCACAACCGGCGGCGCGGCGGCCGGGCGACGACGGCGAGGAAGACCCCGGCCATCTCGGCGACGACGGTGACGGTGAAAACCACGCCCGGCGCGACCCAGACCAGCACCAGCGGGAGCGCAGCCAGCGCCGGCACGGCCGTCGTGGGGAACCTGGCCACCCAGGCCACGCCGACCGCCTGCAGCACCAGCACCGCGACCACCGTCCACCAGGTGGCTTCGCCCGGGCCCGGTACGGCTCCCAGTGTCGGGTCCGCGGCCGTGGCGGACGGCAGGACGAGCAGCAGCGCGATCGAGACCAGCCCGCACACGGTCGCCGTCACCGGGTGCAGCGGGGCGGACCGCTGGGATGGCCGGACGGGTCGGGACACGGTCCTCCGCGGTGCTGCTCGTCGGTCGACGCCGAGGTGGCTCGTCAGCATCATCCGGTACGGCGCCGAACCACCGCGCACCGCCCGGCCGTGGGATCACCTCGGAGGCTCGGGCGGTGTGCTCGTCGAGGGGACTGTCGAGATCACGACTCGTCGGGCTGCAGGTGCGTCGACTCGTCGTGCCGGTGCCAGGCGCCGGTCGGGGCGCCGAGGACCGAGCCCGCGGTCGCCGCCGCGCCCCGCGCGGGCCGATCGGGCTGGTTCGTGCTCGTCATCGGTCGACGGAGGCCAGCTCTGCGATCAGGGTGGAGACGCGGACGGAGATGTCGTCGCGGAGCAGGCGCATGCGTTCGATTCCGTCGATGCCGCGTTCGGAGGGTTCGTCGGTGTCCCAGTTCTGCACGGGCGTCCCGGCCGGTGCGTCGACGTGTGCTTCCCGGCCGAGAGTGACGACCAGGTCGACCTCGTCGAGCAGGGCGGGGTGGATCGGCTTCGGTGACTCGCCGCTGATGTCGACTCCGACCTCGGCCAGTGTCTCGGCGGACAGGGCGTTGATCGTCGTGCCCGGGTCGGTCCCGGCGGAGTGTGCGGTGATCCGGCCGTGGGCTGCGTGGCGCATGAGCCCGGCGGCCATCTGGGACTTCCCACCGTTGCGGACGCAGACGAACAGCACCGACGGCGCCCTGGTGTGGTCGGTGGTGGTCATCGGCTGGTGCTCTCGGTGCTGGTCAGGTCGGCGAGCAGCGTCCGGACGCGGGCGTCGATATCGTCGCGGACGGCTCGGACCTCGTCGGCGGGTCGGCCGGCGGGGTCGGTGAGGTCCCAGTCGAGGTAGCGCTTGCCGGGGAAGACCGGGCAGGCGTCGCCGCAGCCCATGGTGATCACGGCGTCGGCGGCCTGGACGACCTCGTCGGTCCAGGGCTTGGGGAACTCGCCGCTGATGTCGATGCCGACCTCGGCCATCGCCGCGACCGCGGCGGGGCTGATCGCGCTGCTGGGGATCGAGCCGCCCGACCAGCCGACCGCGGTCTCGCCGGTGAGCGCGGTGAAGAACCCGAGCGCCATCTGGGAACGGCCGGCGTTGTGGGTGCACAGAACAGCACCACCGGCCTGCTGTCGACGCTCTTGCCCTCGACCTTGGCCAGCGCACGCAGGCGCTGGCGGTGCTGGTCGATGGACAGGGTGTCGCGGTGCCACGTGCTGGTCATGGCGTGCTTCTTCCTCGAAGGACAGCAGGAGGGCGTGCGGGTCGGGCAGGACGGTCAGGATCGGAGATCGTGGTTCGCTGCGGGGGCCGAGGGCGTCGGGAACAGCCGCCGGCGCAGCCACAGCGAGACATAGACCAGCGCGACGAGGACGGGCACCTCGATCAGGGGCCCGACGACACCGGCCAGGGCCTGCCCGGAGGTCGCGCCGAAGGTGGCGATCGCGACGGCGATGGCGAGCTCGAAGTTGTTGCCCGCGGCGGTGAAGGCCAGCGTGGTGGTGCGTTCATAGCCGAGACCGACGCCGCGGCCCAACGCGTAGGAACCCGCCCACATGATCGCGAAGTAGGCCAGCAGCGGCAGCGCGATCCGGACGACGTCGAGGGGCTGGCCGGTGATCTGGCGGCCCTGCAGCGCGAACAGCAGCACGATCGTGAACAGCAGCCCGTAGAGCGCCAGCGGCCCGATCTTCGGCAGGAACTTCGACTCGTACCACTCGCGACCCTTTGCCTTCTCCCCCAGCGTGCGGGTGAGGAAACCGGCCACGAGCGGGACGCCGAGGAAGACGAGCACGGACCCGACGATCGTCCAGGTGGAGATGTTCAGGTCCGCCACGGGCAGACCGAGCCGGCCGGGCAGGACCGAGAGGTAGAACCAGCCGAGCAACCCGAACGCGACGACCTGGAACACCGAGTTCAGCGCCACCAGGACGGCGGCGGCCTCGCGGTCACCGCAGGCGAGGTCGTTCCAGATGATGACCATGGCGATGCAGCGCGCCAGCCCGACGATGATCAGGCCCGTCCGGTACTCGGGCAGGTCGGGCAGCAGCAGCCAGGCGAGGGCGAACATCAGCGCCGGACCCAGGACCCAGTTCAACACCAGCGAGGAGATCAGCAGGCGCTTGTCGCCGGTGACGGAGTCGAGGCGGTCGTAGCGGACCTTGGCCAGAACCGGGTACATCATCACCAGCAGCCCGATCGCGATCGGTACCGACGTGCCGTTGATGGCGATCGCGTTCAACGCCGGCGCCAGACCGGGGATCAGGCGCCCGAGCAGCAGCCCGACGGCCATCGCGACGACGATCCAGACCGGTAGGAACCGGTCCAGGGTCGAGAGCTTCGCGACGATCCCCGCTTCACCGGGATCGGTCGCGGTGCGGGACGGGTTCTCGGTGCTCATGTCCCGACCACCGCATCTCCCTGCGCGGGCGCGGGAATCGACAGCTCGGACACGGTCGCCGGTGTGAGCACCTCGGACAGGCGGCCCAGAGCCTCGGGCAGCACCCGGTAGTAGACCCAGGTCCCCCGGCGCTCGCCGGTGATCAGCCCTGCCTCGCGCAGCACCTTGAGGTGGTGCGAGATCGTCGGGCCGGTCAGCTCGAACACATCGGTCAGGTCGCAGACACACGCCTCGCCGCCTGCGTGCGAGGCGATCAGCGACAGCAGCCGCAGACGCACCGGGTCACCCATCGCCTTGAAAACCCGCGACAACTCTGCGGCCCGGGACTCGTCCAACGGCTCCCCGACCAGCGGTGACCAGCACTCCTGCACGCTGGTCAGACCGAGGTCGACCCGCCCATCTTGCTTCGACATACGTCTATATTTACATGGGTCGAATCAGCCGGGCAAGTTCGTCTCGAGCGTCGGGACCATGTGGTCTTCCGCGGTCGGCCCCGGCGGGGTGACCGCGCTCGACCACCCGCTTACTGCGCCGCGGGATCGTGACCCCCTGGTGCGGGTAGTGCGGCAGCAAGAACCGCGACGACGGCGAGCAGACCCGCCATCGTCGTGAACGCGACCGAGAACCCGGCTGTCAAACCGACAGGGTCCGCGGTCAGGCCCATGCCGGTGGCGCCGCCGCCGGCGACCGTGAGGAGCGCAGCCAGCCCGAGAGCACCGCCGACCTGCTTGGTGGTGTTCATCAGTCCGGATGCAGCGCCGGCGTCGTCGCGAGTGATTCCGGAGGTAACCAGGGTCGTCAGCGGAGTGTTGAGTAGCCCGCCACCGACAGCGATGGCGATTGCGGGTCCGAGGATCGCGGTCAGGTATGTATCGGTGACATCGATTCGACTCTGCCACCAGAACCCGGCTGCAGCGATCAGGCATCCGGTAGCGAGCAGGGTCCGCGCGGGCATTCGGTTCATCAGTCGGGGGGCAAGCAAAGCGCCGACCGCGACGGTGATCGCTGTGTGGGGAAGGAATCCCAGCCCGGTCGCCAACGCGGACAGGCCGAGCCCCTGTTGCATGTAGAGCGACAGGAAGTACCACATCGGCATCAGGCATACCCCGACCAACAGCATCGCGAGGTTGCCGACGGTGATCGCGCGCAGACGGAACAACCGCAACGGAACCAGAGGGTGTCGCGACCACCGACCTTCGACGGCGACGAACACCGCCGCACCGAGTGCGACGGCGCGAGCTGATCGATGCAGTTCTTGCTGTCGCCGCGACGCGGGGGGTGCCGGCGGTCTCGCAGACCAGCGTCGCCGCCGCGGCCGGCGTGTCCGCCGGGCGAGTGCAGCACTACTTCTCGACCATGGCCGACCTTCTCGGCGCGGCATTCGATCACGTCAACGCGATCAGCAGTGCTCGCATCAGCGTGGCAGTCGGCGGCGACCTCGAGAACGCACCACCGCGACGAGTCCTCGAAGTGGTGCTTACCGAGCTCATCCCGCACGACGAGCCCAGTCGTGCGCACCTGCAGTTCCGACAGTCCTTCACTGCACTGGCCCTGCACCACGAGGACATCGCCGCCCGACTGCGAGGCCAGTACCGCCAGCTGCACCATCACGACCTCGCTGCACTGGTCCGACGCGACCAGGAGGCCGGCCTCATCGCTTCCGCCACGAATCCGGAATCCGCAGCAACCAGCCTGGCCGCACTAGCCGAAGGCCTGGCCTACTACGTGCTCATCGGCGTGGTCGAAGCCGCCGATGCGCGAGTTCAGGTACTGGACGCCCTGGCTCAGCTGTACCAGCCGAGCACTGTCGAGGACTGACCACCGAGCCATCATCGCCGTCGCCGCACGGAGCTACACCGTGCTACCGGTGGAGGAGCGGCGCGGACAGATGACGCCGCCCCGCCGCTCCCCCTTCGACAGGTTGGGTCTTCATCCTCGACGACCCTTCCATTGCGGGAACGTCTGACTCAGGCACGATCAGGTCGAGTCGGACGGGTCAATGTGATGAGCACGACTTCGCGCCGGTATCGGCTCGGCCATACCTTTACGTGACGTTAGGGTTGGTCGACCGGAAGCTCCGTGTGGTGCGACCGGATTCATGCTCCCCCTCTGGAAAGTCGAGATGCCCGTTCCCACCCTGCCCAAGCTCCGACCATCACGCCCCACCTGGTTGACGCCGCGCATCCTGCGCACCGAGGTACTCGCCGGCCTCGTGGTCGCGCTCGCCCTCATCCCGGAGGCGATCTCGTTCTCGATCATCGCCGGGGTCGACCCGCGTGTCGGGCTGTTCGCCTCCTTCACCATGGCCGTCACCATCTCCCTCACCGGCGGTCGCAAGGCGATGATCTCCGCCGCGACCGGCGCGATCGCCCTGGTCGTCGCGCCGCTCTCGCGTGAGTACGGCCTGGACTACCTCATCGCCGCCGTCCTGCTCGGCGGAGTCCTGCAGATCGTGTTCGCGCTGCTGGGCGTGGCGCGCCTGATGCGCTTCCTGCCGCGCATGGTGATGGTCGGGTTCGTCAACGCCCTGGCCATCCTGATCTTCACCGCGCAACTGCCGTATCTCGTCGACGTGCCGTGGGCGGTCTACCCACTGCTTGCTGCAGGCTTGGCGATCATGGTCGGCCTACCCCGTCTCACCCGGACGATCCCGGCGCCGCTGGTGGCCATCGCCGGACTGACGGCGTTCACCGCCCTGCTCGGCATCGCCGTGCCCACGGTCGGCGACCAGGGAGCCTTACCGGACAGCCTCCCCGTCCTCGGACTCCCGACCGTCCCGCTGACCTGGCAGACACTGACCCTCATCGGACCACCGGCACTGGCCATCGCGCTCGTCGGGCTGATTGAGTCGCTGATGACCGCCAAGCTCGTCGACGAGGTCACCGACACCCACTCCGACAAGACCCGCGAGTCCTGGGGCCAAGGCGTCGCCAACATTGTGACCGGCCTGTTCGGCGGCATGGGCGGCTGCGCCATGATCGGCCAGACGATGATCAACGTGAAGTCCGGGGCCCGCACCCGGCTCTCCACGTTCCTCGCCGGACTGTTCCTGCTGATCCTCGTGGTCTCACTGGGCCCGATCGTCGCCGCCATCCCGATGGCCGCCCTGGTCGGAGTCATGATCATGGTGGCCGTCGGGACGTTCGACTGGCACAGCATCCACCCGGCCACGCTCCGACGCCTGCCCACCAGCGAGAACCTTGTCATGATCGCGACCGTGGCGGTCACCGTGACCACGCACAATCTCGCCTACGGAGTCGGTGTCGGAGTACTCGTGGCGATGGTGCTGTTCGCCCGCCGCGTCGCGCACCTGGTGGAGGTGACCGGAACCGTCGATCCGGACGGGACCAGGAAGACCTACCGCGTCATCGGCCAGCTGTTCTTCGCCTCCAGCAACGACCTCGTCTTCCAGTTCGACTACGCCGACGACCCGGAACACGTTGTGATCGACCTGTCCGACGCCCACGTCTGGGACGCCTCCACCGTCGCCGCCCTCGACGCCATCACCACCAAGTACCGCGCGCACGGAATCGACGCGATCATCACCGGGATGAACGCGAACAGCCGAACCCGACACGAGGCACTCGCCGGACACCTGGGCGGGGCCCCTTGTCGGTGTGCACCCGTCGACATCCCGATCAAGCATGACACCGCTGTCGTAGAGTCGTGGGGCGGTCGCACGCCTGCCCCGGTCCCCGCACCGGTGCTGAACGGTGTGGCCGCCCGCGAGAGGAGTGGATGCCGGGTGCTGCAGATCGGGGAGGTCGCGACCCGGGTCGGGCTGTCGCTACGCACGATCCGCCACTGGGACGAGGTCGGACTGGTCGTCCCCTCCGCCCGTAGCACCGGCGGGTTCCGGCTCTACACCGAAGACGATGTCGAGCGTCTGCAGTTCATCAAGACCCTCAAGCCGCTGGACCTGAGCCTGGACCAGATCAAGGACCTGGTCTCGGTCATGGACGCGGCCCGCGCCGCCGGGGACTCCGAGACGGCCGACGACCTGCGTGGGCGGCTGGGCATGTACCGGGCCGCGGCCGAGGCCCGGATCGAGGCACTGCGGGCCCAGGTCCAGGGCATGGAGGCGCTCTCCCGCGAGCTCAAGTCGCTCGCGGAACGGCGGGAGACCCTGCCCTCGTCGCGAGCCGTCGACCGCCGGTGACGCCGGCCGACCCCTGCGGTCCGGCCCATGCTTTCCGACCCACCGCGGTCTAACCCGCTGTCCGGTCGCCCGACGGCGGGCGGGACGCCTCGTCGGCGGCCGAGAGGTCCTCCGGCACATCGAGGTACCGCCACAGCTCGCAGACCTGGGCCAACGTCACGTCGGGGAGGCATTCGAGCACGGCGATCAGCGCCGGGCGGCCACCCTCCGCCCGCGCGGCACGGATCAGAGCCTCCCGCCCGACGGGGGCGCCCACGAACAGGTCGCCGACGAAGTCGAGTACCTCGATCCGGGTCACCGGGACGTCGGCCGGGTCCGGTTCGGAGGTGACCACTACCGCGTCCACTCCGACGACGGCCACACGGGTTGGTGGGCGCGTAGCCCTTCTCGGACGGCACGCCAGTGGGGAGCAGCGGCATCACGTTCGCTCACCGTGCTCACCGGCAGCGGCCATCGGACTGCAAGGTCCGGGTCGTTCCAACGTACGGAGACGTTCTCCGAGGGGTCGTGCTCGGCGTCGATGCGATAGCAGGCGTCGGCGACCTCGGTCAGCGCCTGGAACCCGTGGAGCAGACCGCGCGGGATGTAGAGCGACCGCAGATCGACGTCGTCGAGGCGGAAGGAGTCCCACTGGCCGAACGTCGGAGACGTCGGCCGTGCGTCGACCACCACGTCATAGATCGCCCCGGAGGCGCACCGGACCAGCTTCGCCTCCCCACGTCCGGAGCGACCGTGCAGACCACGCACGACACCCTTCCAGCTACGCGATTGCGAGTCCTGCACGAAGTCCCGGGACGAAACGCCCGCCGCGCCCAGCGACGCGGCATCCGAGGTCCGGGTGAACCAACCGCGCTCGTCGGCATGCGGGGTCGGCGTCAGAATCAGGACCCCGTGCAGCCGGGTGGGCTCCACATTCACCGGGCTACGAGCCTCCTTGAAGTCGCGACACGTCTGACGAATGACTACGCGAGGACCCCAAGACCGCACTCGCCCGGAGCGTCGGCAGGAGCGAAACGGGTAGAGCCGCACGGGGCCTCGCTCCGCACTCAAGATCGGACACTACCTTTCCGCCCGGAGAGGGTTACGTCGACTTCGTCACCGGTGGCCCGGTCTCACCAGGTCGGTCATGGATAGGTGGCCAGCGTCTGAGGCGGCCTACCGCTTGCGACGTACTGGACCTCAGCCCGCCCGCCGGCATCGGCTATGGCACGAGCCTCACGATGGGCCACACCTGCGTCGGTGATCTCGATTGTGCCGCGCTGGGCGCTGCCCCGCCTCGTGAACACCACACGGTACGGATGTGGCTCCGACGGGCGTTCCGCCATGTCAGCAGCCCCTCCCTGGATCCCGCAGTCCCGGACGGTCCGCCGACCGCATAGAGCCGACCGGAGCACCTCCGGCACCGAGCCGGGTCACTGGGTGCCCGTTCGACGACCGCGTGTCCCTACCGGACCAACCGCGCCATCGAGGTCTCACCTGCCGCCTCTACGGCCTCTCAGTCGAACCACAGCAACTCTACTTTAACGTGAGGATAGAGCTCCCTGCGCCGGCAGCTTCTCGACCCGTCAGGGCCGGCGCCCAGTTACCAGACGGGAGGGCAGCCATGTCGTCGCTGCGCACCAGGTTCGACCCCAGGCAGAACAGCTTCGACGTTCTACGACTGCTGTTCGCCCTGTTGGTGGCGATGAGTCACGGAGTCGCGATCCGCACCGGGCACCAGGCTCAGTGGGGGCGATCCACCCTGGGCGATTTCGGGCTGGACGGCTTCTTCATCCTCAGCGGCTTCCTCGTCACCCGCAGCTGGCTGACGCTGGACTCGTTCCCACGGTTCGCGTGGCACCGGTTCCTCCGGATCATGCCGGGCTTCTGGATGTGTCTCCTGCTCACAGCACTGGTCGTGGCGCCGATCGCCGCATGGGCACAAGGCATGCCCTCGACCACCCCGTTCACCGGCGCCCCGTCCGCCCTGCGCTACCTGTTCGGCAACTCCGCGCTGCTGATCGTCCAGTACGACATCGCCGGCATCCTCGCCGACACCCCGCAGGGGGCCAGCTTCAACGGCGCACTCTGGACCCTGTTCTTCGAGGCCTTCTGCTACGTCATCATCGCCGGGCTCGGCGTGCTCGGAGTTCTCCGCAACCGGCGGATCGTCGTCCCCGTGATGCTCGGAGTGCTGGCCGTCCTGACGATCCTGCAGGAGGCCGGGCTACCGGTCCTTGTCAACGACCGGATCCTGCGGCTGACCTTCGTGTTCCTACTCGGCGCAGCGGCGTATCTCTACGCCGACCGGCTTCCGATGCGGACCGACCTGGCCGTGGCGTCGGCCGGCATCTTCCTGCTCAGCGTGAGCATGTTCGAGGACTACCGGGTCCTCGGCGCCGCACCTCTGGCGTACCTGTTCATCTGGTTCGGGACATGCTTCCGGTGGCCGTGGTCCATCCGCACGGACCTGTCCTACGGCATGTACATCTACCACTGGCCCACCATGCAGCTCCTGGTGCTGACGGGCGTCGGCACAGTCGCCGTCCCTTCGTTCCTGCTGATCGGACTGGGTATCACCGCGGCGATGGCGCTGCTGTCGTGGCTTCTGGTCGAGCGACCGGCCCTGCGGCGCAAGCACAGCACGATCCCCGACCGAGTCGCCGAGGCAACACGCGGGGGGAGATCGCGTTCCCGCTGAGACCGGCTGGTCAACCGACGGGAGCTCCTCGGCGGCTTCGTCAGTGCTGCGCAAGTCGACTCACGGACGACATCTCCGAAGAGAGTCATCTGACTGTCAGCGACCAGCGCTCGGCGCCCGCCCTCGGCCAGCGGGTACGGACCCGAGAGCGAGGACGGTCGCCACGACCGCGGCGCCGGCGAGCAGTATGAACACCGGTGGATAGCCGCCGAGCAGTTCGGCGAGCGCGCTGCCGGCCCAGGGCGAGACGGCGACGGCGAGCATCGACGGCGCGGAGATCAGCCCGTTGAGTCGGCCGTAGAACCGCGGGTGCCAGCGGTCGGACAGGGCGGTGGCCTGTAGCAGTGTGAAAACACCGCGCGCGGCGCCGGCCAGCATGGCTGCGACGATCAGCGCCCACGGCGGCCCGGGCAGGACGGCGAGCAGCAGGGTGGTCGCGGCGAGCATGCCCAGGATCAGCACCGCTCGTCCGCGAACCCCGGAGCGGCGGGTGAGCCGGGTGTAGCCGAGCCGGCCCAGGACCTGCCCGACCCCGCCGAGCCCGAGCGCCCAGGCGGCCTGGCTGGTGGTGAGGCCGCGCTCGATGAGCAACGGGACCTGGTTGACGGTGACCGCGAACGCGGTGAACGCGCCCAGGAACAGCGCGGCGCCGAGCAGCAGGAACGCGTGGCTGCGCACGATCCGGGCGGGGTCATCGTCGGCGCCGTCCGCGATCCCGCCGGCGTTGTCGGTGTCGGGCTCGACCGGGTCCGGCCACGGGCCGCGCAGCCCGAACAGGTGGGCGGGGATGGTGACCGCGGCCAGGATCACGGCGAGAACGAGGTAGGTGCCGCGCCAGCCGAAATGGCCCAGCAGTGCCGCGGTCAACGGGGCGAACACGGTGCTGGCCAGACCGGCCACCAGCGTCAGCCCGGTCAGTGCGCGCACCCGGTCGCGGCCCCACCAGCGGGTCAGAGCGGCGAAGGCGGGCGGGTAGAACGTCGCGGCCTGAGCCACCCCGGCCAGCAGCCACGCGGCGACGAACCACGGCAGGGACCCGGCGGCAGCGATCGCCAGCGTGGCCGGGACCCCGATCACCGAACCGGCGGTCATCACCCAGCGGGGACCGTGCCGGTCGAGCAGACGACCGACCGGGATGCCGATCAGCGCCGACACGACCAGGCCGCCGGAGAACGCGGCGGTGATGGTGCTCAGCGACCAGCTCGTGTCAGCCGCGATCGACGGGGCCAACACGGGGAAGGCGTAGTAGAGCACACCCCAGCTGGTGATCTCGGTGACGCACAGGACCACCAGCACCCGCCACAGACCGCGCTGTGACAGGCCACCGGGCGGCAACGGCGAGCCGGAGCCCACCATCGCCGCCGGTGCGTCACGGTTGTCCGCCGTCAACTCCGATCAGGCTCCCGCGGCCGGCGCGCCCACGGTGAGCGGCTCGCTGGGTGTTGAGCAGCACCCGCTACCCGCCACGGTCTCCGCCGCCGAAGTGTCCTCGTCGAATAAGCCGGCCCCGCCGCAGACGCCGGTCTCGTTGAGCACCAGCTCGACCCGGGCCGCGGCCTCGTGGTCACCGGCCAGCTCGGCGGCGATCGAGCGCACCTGCTCGTACCCGGTGCGGGCCAGGAACGTCGGCGCGCGCCCGTAGCTCTTCATCCCGGCCAGGTAGACACCCGGTTCGGGCTGAGCCAGCTCGGCCGCGCCATGCGGATAGACAGTGCCGCAGGAGTGCACGTTGGGGTCGATCAGCGGCGCCAGCCGGGTCGGAGCCTGCAGCGTCGGGTCCAGGTCCAGACGGACCTCCGACAGCCAGCCCAGCTCGGGGCGGAACCCGGTCAGCACCACGACCTCCTCGACCGCCTCGACCCGGTGCCCGTCCTCGGACACCAACGTCCAGGCCGTGCCGCCGGCCTCGGGCTCGACCCGCTCGGTACGGAACCCGAACACCGGAGTCACCAGCCCGGCCGCGACCGCCTGTTCCGCGCGCTGGCCCAGCGCGCCGCGCGCCGGGAGCTGGTCGGTGTCACCGCCGCCGAACACCTGACCGAACCCGCCCCGGCGCAGCAGCCACGACACCCGCGTGCCGGGCTCGTCGCGCACCAGATCGGCGAACGAGGCCAGCGCGGTCAGCGCCGAGTGCCCGGACCCGGCGACGGCGACGTGCCGGCCTGCGTAGCGGGCCCGCTCGGCCGGGTCGGTCAGGTCCGGCACCCCGGCGCGGACCCGCTGCCCCGCGGCGCTCTCCCCGATCGCTGGGAGCCCGTCACCGCCGAGCGGGTTCGCCGACGTCCACGTCCCCGACGCGTCGATCACCGCCCTGGCGCCGACCCGCTCCTCCCCCGCTCCGGTGTCGATGTGCACGACCAGGGGCTCGGTCTCGCGTCCGGCGTCGACGACCCGGTCCCGTCCCCGGCGCGCCACACCGACCACCCGCGCACGGGTTCGCACGCGCTCGCCCAGCACATCGGCTAGCGGAGCCAGGTACCCGGCGGCCCACTCCGCCCCCGTCGGGTACGCGCCTCCGTCCGGGGCAGCCCAGCCGGTGGGCTCCAGCAGCCGCTGCGCGGCCGGGTCGACCAACCACTCCCACGGAGAGAACAACCGCACGTGGCCCCACTGCCGGACCGACGCCCCGGCCGAGTCACCGGCCTCGAGCACCAGCGGCTCCAGCCCGCGCTCCAGCAGCTCCGCCGCCGCAGCCAACCCCACCGGGCCGGCACCGACCACCACGACCGGCAACTCCCGCTGCACCATCTCCGCCTCCATCGACTCGGATCGATTAATGAGCCGGAATGTATCGACGCGCATCGATTGACGCAACCATCGATCCACGTCGATACTTGCTGCCATGAGCGTGTCCCCGCTACCGAGCCTCGCCGGCCCCGCCCACGACCAGGGCCAGCTCGACCCGGCCGACGCGGCCACCTACGCGGGCTGGTTCGCCTGCCTCGCCGAACCGGTCCGCGTCCGGCTCCTGCACGCCACCGCCACCGCCGCGGCACCGCTCTCGATCGGACGCCTCGCCGAGCTGACAGGCATCAGCCAGGCCACCTGCTCGCACCACGTGCGCAAGCTCGCCGACACCGGGTTCCTGCTGCTGCGCAAGGAGGGCACCACCACGCTGGTGTCGGTCAACCCCGCCTGCTGCACCGGCCTCCCGCACGCCGCCGACGCCGTCATGGGCATGCTCGGCCCCCGCCCCTGCTGCCCCGACGACGTCCCGGACGACGTCACCGTCCGCGCCATGACCGGCGCCGACTGGGACGACGTCCTGCGCATCTACGCCGAGGGCATCGCCACCGGGCACGCCACCTTCGAGACCTACGTCCCCGACCGCGCCGACCTCGACGCCGGGTGGCTGCCCGAGCACCGCTGGGTCGCCGAACTCGACGGCCAGGTGGTCGGTTGGACCGCCGCGCGCGCCACCTCGACCCGGCCCGTCTACCGCGGCGTCGCCGAGACCTCGATCTACGTCGCCGACGGTCACCGCCGACGCGGCATCGGACGCGCCCTGATCCGCCGACAGGTCTGCGCCGCCGACGACGCCGGCCTGTGGACCCTCCAGACCTCGATCTTCCCCGAGAACCGGGCCGGCATCGCCCTGCACCACACCGCCGGCTACCGCACCCTCGGCGTCCGCGAACGCATCGCGCAGCACCACGGGGTCTGGCGTGACACCGTTCTCCTGGAGCGACGACGCCCCTCCGAGCCGGACTGATCCGTCCGCACGTTCCTCAGCCGTCGGCCTGGCGATCGCCAGCGCTGCCGGGAACCAGACGCAGGAGCGCCCGGCCGACGACCCCGGCCGCCAGGACGCCGATCCCCGTCACCACCGTGGCGGCGGGCAGGCTGAACGCCAGAGCGAGACAGCCCAGCAGGCCCGTCACCGTGAGCGGGCGCAGCCACCACGGCCGGTCCGGCCCGTCGAGGGTGAACGCCGCGGCGTTGGCGACGGCGTAGTAGACCAGCACTGCGAAGCTGGAGAACCCGATCGCGCCGCGCACGTCGGCGACCAGCACGATCACGGCCACGACCGCGCCGAGGAGCAGCTCGGCGCGGTGCGGGACCCGGAACCGCGGGTGCACCGCGGCCAGCGCGCGGGGCAGCTCGCGGTCGCGGGCCATCGCCATCGTCGTGCGCCCGACCCCGGCCATCAACGACAGCAGCACCCCCGCCGACGCCACGGCGCCACCGACCCGCACCGCCGGGGCCAGGAACCCCAGCGATCCCGACCCCGCGACCGCGGCCAGCGGGGCAGACGCCGCGGCGAGCCCGGCCGGGCCGACCGTGAGCAGGGCCGTCACCGCCACCGTGGCGTACACGACGAGCACCAGCCCCAGTGCGAGCGAGATCGCCCGCGGGATCGTCGTCGCCGGGTCACGGACCTCCCCGCCGAGGGTGGCGATCCGC
>NZ_JADQDD010000270.1 GCF_019263595.1 Pseudonocardia sp. KRD291
CGACCTCGATCACCGCCTACCTGCTGCCGTTCGCGGCGCTGATGCTCGTCAGCGGCACGCTCGGGGAACGCTGGGGGCGGCGACGCACCGTCGTCGCCGGGTACCTGGTCTACGTCCTGGCCTCGCTGGCCTGCGTGCTGGCCGCGTCGTGGTCGCTGTTCCTGGCCGCCCGCGCGCTGCAGGGGGCGGCGAACGCGTTCACCACGCCGCTGCTGCTGGCCACGCTCGCCGGGTCGGTCGAGCCGGAGCGCCTCGGCCGCTCGCTGGGCTGGTTCGGGTCGCTGCAGGCGGCCGGGCAGACGTCGGCGCCGCTGATCGGGGGCCTGGCCGCGGAGTTCGACTGGCGGCTCGCGTTCTTCGGGGTCGGCGCCGTGGCGTTGCTGCTCGCCCTCGCCGGGCTGCCGGACCCGGGCCGGCGCGGGGCCGGGACGGGGGCCCGCCCGTCGCTGCGCTCGGCGTGGACCCCGGCGGTGCTGCGCGCCGGGCTGGCCGCGGGGCTGGGCTGGGGAGCCCTGGCGGGGCTGAACTTCCTGCTGGCGCTGCGGCTCGAGGACGAGTTCGGGCTCAGCTCCGGGGCCCGTGGCCTGGTGCTGACCGTGCTGGGCGTGGCCGGGATCCTCACCGCCCGCCTGATCGGCGGCACCGTGGACCGGGTCGGCCCGCGTCGCTGCGTGCTCGCCGGGGCGCTGTCGGGTGCGGTACTCGTCGCCGGGATCGGGCTCGTACCGGTGCTCTGGGTGGTGGTGGCGCTGTGGGCGCTGGCCGGGGTGTCGAGCCAGCTCGTCCTGGTCGGGGTGAACGCGCTGGTCCTGGGCGGCGGCGGGCCCAACACCGGCGGCGCGGTGTCGGTGGTGCAGGCGCTGCGCTTCGGCGCGACGTCGCTGTCCCCGGTCGGGCTGACGCCGGTCTACCACGCCGACCCGGTCGCCGGGTTCCTCGTCCCGGCGGCGCTTCTCGCGACCGGGGTGCCGGCGCTGCTGGCCCGCCGGTGGCGCTGACGCGGCCGGCCCGCCGGTGGCGCTGACGCGGCGTCAGACGGCGTGCGCGCGCAGGTCGTCGAGGTCCACCCAGTCCAGGGTGCGGGCGTGCGTGGCCTCCAGGACGACCGGCGGGGCGTACCCGGCGACGTGTGCCTCGACCCAGCGGTCCGCGCACAGGCACCACCGGTCCCCCGGCACCAGGCCGGCGAACCCGAACTCGGGCCGCGGCGTGGACAGGTCGTTGCCCTGCTCGCGGGAGAAGTCCAGGAACTCCGCGGTGACGCGGGCGCACACGGTGTGCACCCCGGCGTCCTCACCGCCGGTGTCGCAGCAGCCGTTGCGGTAGAACCCGGTGAGAGGGTCCGTCCCGCACGTCCGGAGCTCCCCGCCGAGCACGTTCTGCGCCACCGCTCAGACCACCGTGATGCCGAGCAGCGCGTCCAGCGCCTCGCGGGCGCTGCCGGGTGCGTAGGTGTCGGTGCCGCGCCGGGTCAGCGCCTCCTCGACCCACGCGTCGACCGCCGCCAGGGCGCCCGGGGTGTCCAGGTCGTCGGCGAGGTGGGTACGGATCTGGGAGACCAGGTGCTCCGCGGACTGCGCGGCGTCCAGGGTCAGGGCCTCGCGCCAGCGGTCCAGACGGGCCTGTGCCCTGGCCTGCAGCTCGTCGGTCCAGGAGCGGTCGGTGCGGTAGTGCCCGGACAGCAGGGCCAGACGGATGACGTTCGGGTCCGTTCCCAGGCCGCGCAGCTTGGAGACGAACACCAGGTTGCCCTTGGACTTCGACATCTTCGCGCCGTCGAGGCCGATCATCCCGGTGTGCGTGTAGTGCCGGGCGAACGGGTGGTCGCCGGTCAGCGCCTCGGCGTGCGCGGCGCCGCACTCGTGGTGCGGGAACGCCAGGTCGGAGCCGCCGCCGTTGAGGTCGATCCGGGTGCCGAGACGGTTCAGTGCGATCGCCGCGCACTCGACGTGCCAGCCGGGGCGCCCGCGTCCGAGGTCGGACTCCCACGCCGGCTCGCCCTCGCGTTCCATGCGCCACAGCAGCGGGTCCAGGCGGTGCCGCTTGCCGGGCCGGTCCGGGTCTCCCCCGCGCTCGCCGAAGAGCTCGAGCATGGTGGCCTCGTCGTAGTTCGACTCGTAGCCGAAGTGCCCGGTCACGCTGATGTCGTGGTAGACGTCCGGGTACTCCGGGTCGTCGAGGCGGTAGGCCGCTCCGGAGGCGAGCAGCTTGCCGACCAGCTCGGAGATCTCCGGGATGGCCTCGACGGCGCCGATGAACTGCCGCGGGGGCAGCACCCGCAGCGACTCCATGTCCTCGCGGAACAGCGCCGTCTCGCGCATCCCGAGCACGACCCAGTCGTCCTGGTCACGGGCGGCGCGCTCGAGCAGCGGGTCGTCGATGTCGGTGACGTTCTGGACGTAGTGCACGTCGTGCCCGAGGTCGAGCCAGAGCCGGTGCACCAGGTCGAAGGCCAGGTAGGTGGCGGCGTGCCCGAGGTGGGTCGCGTCGTACGGGGTGATCCCGCAGACGTACATGGTGGCGGTGTCCCCCGGCGCGGTCGGCCGGACCCGGCCGGTGGCCGTGTCGTGCAGCCGCAGAGGGGGGCCCGCGCCGTCGATGGCGGGGACGTCGACGCCAGACCACGTTCGCATGCCTGACAACCTACGCGTCGGGGTCGGTCCGGGCGGTAGGGCGCGGGTCACCGGCGACCCGGGCCCCACAGGCGCGCAGGAGGACGGGATGGGCGACGACCGAGGCGAGCTGACGATCACGGTGGGCACGCTGGTCACCGGCGACGACCGGGTGCCGGTCGGCCCCGGCTGGGTACGCCTGCGCGGGGACCGCGTACTCGACGCCGGGCCCGGCCGGCCGGGCTCCGCCGGTGCGTGCCCGGCAGGGTCCCGGGACCTCGACCTGCCGGACGCGGTCCTGGTGCCCGGGTTCGTCGACCTGCACGTGCACGGCGGCGGGGGCGCGTCGCTCCCCACCGGCGACCCGGACGAGGCTCTGGCCGCGCTGGCGTTCCACCGGGCGCACGGCACCACGACGAGCCTGGGGAGCCTGGTCAGCGACACCCCGGCCGCCCTGGAGCGTGCCGCTGCCGCGCTGTCCGGCCTGGTCACCGACGGGGAGCTGGCCGGGCTGCACCTGGAGGGCCCGTGGCTGGCCGACGCCCGCTGCGGCGCGCACGACCCGTCGACGCTGCGCGACCCCGACCCGTCCGAGATCGCGCGGCTGCTGCGCCGCGGGACGGTCGCGATGGTCACCCTCGCCCCGGAGCGCCCCGGCGGCCTCGACGCTGTGCGGCAGGTCGCCGACGCCGGCGCGGTCGCCGCCGTCGGGCACACCGACGCGCCGTACACGCTGGCCGTCGACGCGATCGCGGCCGGGGCGCGGGTCGGGACGCACCTGTTCAACGCGATGGCCCCGCTCGGGCACCGGGAGCCGGGGCCGGCGGCGGCGCTGCTCGGCGACCCGCGGGTGACCGTCGAGCTGATCACCGACGGGGTGCACCTGCACCCGTCGGTGGTGGAGCTGGTGCTCGCCGCGGCCCCGGGGCGGGTGGCCGCGGTGACCGACGCGATGTCCGCGGCCGGGATGCCGGACGGAGAGCACCGTCTCGGCCCGCTGCGGGTGTCGGTGCGCGACGGGGTGGCCCGGCTGGCCGGGCGGGACACCATCGCCGGCTCCACCGCGACCGGGGACGTGCTGCTGCGCCGGATCGTCGCCGGGTCCGCGGCCCCGCCGGAACCGGGGACACCGGCCTGGACACAGGCGCTGCAGCGCGCCGTCGGGGCGACGTCCACGGTCCCGGCGCGTGTCCTCGGACGCGACGACGTGGGCCGCCTGGCCCCCGGCAGGCGCGCCGACCTGGTTCTCCTGGACCGCGACCTGCACGTCCGCACGGTGTACCGCAACGGCGCAGAGGTCCCCCGGCCGTCCCCTCGGCACCCGACGGACCGGCTCACCGGCGACGAGTGACCGACTCGGCGCGAACCGCGGGCGGACACCGAGCGACGCACCATGGCGGTGGGCTGGGCCATGGACGGCAACCGTGCGGCTCTCGGCGGGTCCGCCCGGAGCGGTGCGCGGCGCTCACCACCACTCGTGGGCGAGCTTGGCCTCGATGTCGCGGACGTGGCGGCGGGCACATCCGGGGCAGAGCCATCGGTCGCGGCCGTTCCCGTCACGTTCGCGGGCCCAGGTCAGGGTGGCCGCGCCGGGCGCCGCCGCCACGGCGCCGCAGAGCAGGCAGGCCGGGCCGGGCCCGGACGCCACGGGGACCGGCGGCTGCGGTTCCGACACCTGCGGTTCCGGCGGCTGCGGTTCCGGCGGCTGGGGTTCCGGCGGCTGGGGTTCCGGCGGCTCGGGCACCGGCTCAGGATGCCGCGACCGGCTCGCCCCGTGGAACCTCCCGGCGGCGCGCCAGCCGCGCCGCGACCGCCGCGCACACCATCAGCTGGATCTGGTGGAACAGCATCAGCGGCAGCACGACCAGCGCCACGGCGTGCCCGGCGAACAGCACCCCGGCCATCGGCAGCCCGCTGGCCAGGCTCTTCTTCGACCCGCAGAACAGGATCGTGATCCGGTCGGCGGCGTCGAACCCGAGGCCGCGCGCGCCCCACCACGTCACGGCGAGCACGATCGCCAGCAGCACCACGTTCACCCCGAGCAGCACCAGCAGCGACAGCCCGGTCAGCTCCCGCCAGGTGCCGGCGACCATGCCCGCGCTGAACGCCGAGTAGACGACGAGCAGGATCGACCCGCGGTCCACCACCAGCAGCTGCGTGCGGTGCGCCGCCACCCACTTCCCGATCAGCGGCCGGGCGAGCTGGCCGGCGACGAACGGCGCCAGCAGCCGCAGGCCGATGTCGAGCAGCGACGACGCGGAGAACCCGCCCTGGGTGGACAGCAGCAGGGCGGCCAGCAGCGGCGTCACCACCACGCCGAGCACGTTGGACAGCGACGCCGCGACGACCGCCGCCGGGACGTTGCCCCGGGCCAGCGACGTGAACGCGATCGAGGACTGCACGGTCGAGGGCAGGCAGCACAGGAACAGCACGCCGGTGGCCAGCGGCACCGGCAGCAACCACCCGGGCAGCAGCCCCGCGGCGAGCCCCAGCAGCGGGAACAGCACGAACGTCGCCGCCAGGACGGTCGAGTGCAGCCGCCAGTGCCGCAGCCCGTGCAGCGCCTCCCGGGTGGACAGCCGCGCGCCGTAGAGGAAGAACAGCAGCCCGATCGCGACGGTGGTGGCCACGTCCACCGCTCCGACCGCCGCGCCGCGGGCCGGGATCAGGGCCGCGATCCCGACGGTCACCAGCAACAGGACCAGGAACGGGTCGATCCGGACCCGGCGCGCGACGTTCACGACACCGATTCTGCGACGCCGGAGTGGCCGATCGGCCACTCCGGTGACCGGACTCATCCGGAGTTCTCTCGAGCACCGGGGCGGCCGGTTCCCGCGGTTATCCTGATCACGCCATCGCGACCCCGCACGTCAGGAGTGCCATGCCCGACCATCAAGGACCGCTCGGCGGCGTCGTCGTCCTGGAGGTGGGTGTGTTCATGGCCGCCCCGTTCGCCACCATGCAGCTCGCCGACCTCGGTGCACGTGTGATCAAGGTGGAGTCCGCGGCGGCGCACGACCCGGTGCGCGACACCGGCCCGTTCGTGGACGGGGAGTCGAGCCCGTTCCTGCGGCTCAACCGGAACAAGGAGTCGGTGGAGCTGGACCTCAAGTCCGCCGGCGGGAACGCGGCGTTCCGGGAGCTGGCCCGCCACGCCGACGTCGTGGTGGAGAACCTGCGTCCCGGCGCGATGGACCGGCTCGGGCTCGGCGCCGACGACCTGCTGGCCGAGAACTCCGGGCTGATCTACGCCTCGGCGTCGGGATGGGGCCAGGACGGCCCGCTCGCGGCGCAGCCCGGCCTGGACATCATGGCCCAGGCCCGGTCCGGGCTGATGGCCGTCACCGGGGAGGAGGGCGGCGACCCGGTGAAGGTCGGCGTCCCGGTCTGCGACCTGACCTGCGGCCTCTACGTCGCGCTGGCCGTGGTCGCGGCCCTGCGGCACCGGGACGCCACCGGCGAGGGTCAGCGCCTCGACGTCTCGCTCTACGAGTCCGGTGTGTCGCTGGGGGTGTGGGAGGCGGGCAGCTACTTCGCGACCGGGCGGACCGGGGGCAGACGCGGCACCGCGCACCAGTCGCAGGCCCCCTACCAGGCCGTGCGGGCCCGCGACGGCTACCTGACCGTCGGCGCGATCACCCCGGCCACCTGGCGGTCCTTCGCCGCCGCGCTGCAGCGGCCGGACCTGCTCACCGACCCCGGCTACACCACCAGCAGCGACCGCCTCGCCGACCGTGAGCGGCTGATCGCCGACATCGAGACCACGACCACCACCCGCGACGTCGCCGACCTGGTCACCGCGCTCACCGACGCCGGTGTCCCGTGCGCCCCGATCTCCGAGCACGCGCAGACCTACGCGGACCCGCAGCTGCTCGAGCGCGGGTTCCTGTGGGACGCCCCGCACCCCGTGCTGGGCCCGGTCCGCCAGCTCGGCTCGCCGATGCGGATGTCGCACACACCGGCGCGGCGCGGCCCGGCCGGTCCCGCCCTGGGCTCGCACACCGACGCGGTGCTGGCCGAGTTCGGTATCGAGGCCCCGTCGGCCGGGGCGACCCGATGAGCGGGGACACCGACGGCGCGCAGGACGCGGAGCTGCGCACCGAGCTCGCGGACGGCCGGCTCACCGTCACCTTCGACCGCCCGGCCGCGCGCAACGCGATGACCTGGGCGATGTACGAGGGCCTGCACGCGGCCTGCGAGCGGGCCGACGACGACCCGTCGGTGCGGGTGCTGGTGCTGCGCGGGGCCGGGGACCGGGCGTTCGTCGCCGGCACCGACATCGGCCAGTTCGCGCAGTTCCGCACCGGCGCCGAGGGCGGCGCCGACGGCGTCGCCTACGAGGCGGCGATCACCCGGGTGGTGAACCGGCTCGAGGAGGTCACGGTGCCGACGCTGGCCGTCGTGCGCGGGGCCTGCGTCGGTGCCGGGATCGCCCTGGCCGCGGCGTGCGACCTGCGGGTGGCCGACGGCACCGCCCGGTTCGGGGTGCCGATCGCCCGCACGCTCGGCAACTGCCTCTCGGCGAACTCGACGTCGCTGCTGGTGCACCACCTCGGGCCGGGCACCACCCTGGACCTGCTGCTGCGCGGACGGCTGCTCGGCGCCGCCGACGCGCACGCGGCCGGGTTCCTGGCCGAGCTCACCGAGCCCGGCGAGCTCGACGCCACCGCCGACACCGTCGCCGCGGAGCTCGCCGACCGGGCGCCACTCACCCAGTGGGCGGCCAAGGAGCTGGTGCGCCGGATGCGCCGGGCACTGGTGGTCCCCGACGACGACGTCGTCGCGACCGTGTTCGGCAGTGAGGACTTCGCAGCCGGTGTGCGGGCCTTCGGCGCCGGCGAGCGCCCCCGCTGGACCGGCCGCTGACGTCCCCGCGCCGGGGGTCTACTCCCCCGGCGCGGCCCCGGGCCCCTCCCCGACGGCCAGTGCCTCGCGGACCAGCTCCAGCGGGTGCCAGGCCGTCCGGCCTGCCCCGTGGAAGATCTGCTGGCGGCAGGACACCCCGGTCGCGGCGATCACGGTGTCGGCCGGCTCGGCCGCCACCGCGGGGAACAGCCGGTCCGCGCCGACCTGCATCGACGTCTCGTAGTGCTCGGACTCGAACCCGAACGAGCCGGCCATGCCGCAGCAGCCGGCGTCGACCTCGGCGACCTCCAGGCCCGGGATGCGGCGCAGCAGCGCCATCGTCGCGGCCGTGCCGACCTCGGCCTTCTGGTGGCAGTGCCCGTGGAACAGCACGCGCCGCCCGGCCAGCCAGGAGTCCGGCGCCAGCCGGAGCGCTCCGGCGTCGATCGCCTCGCCGACCAGCTCCTCGGCCTGTCGGACGCGGGAGCGCACGTCGGCCACGGCGGGGGTCTCGCCCAGCAGCGCGGCCGTCTCGTCGCGCAGGGTGAACACGCACGAGGGCTCGCAGCCCACGATCGGCGAGCCCGGGTCGGTGTCCCTCGCCAGCGCGCTCACCAGGCCGCCGGCCTTGCGTTTCGCGTCGTCGAGCAGGCCCTTGGACAGGCTCGACCGCCCGCAGCAGCCGCCGGAGGCCAGTGCCACCGTCCAGCCCGCCGCCTCCAGCAGCTCGATCGCCGCC
>NZ_JADQDD010000271.1 GCF_019263595.1 Pseudonocardia sp. KRD291
CTCCACAACTATCTCCGCGAAACACCCGGGTGGAGCGTGGAAAGAACCGAAGAGGGCGTCCGGACCACGACGCCGACCGGACACACCTACACCGCACCACCATGGCGCACGACGGACATCGAGTGACAGCGGGCGCGGACCGGCAGCTCGAGCCCGAGGTTCTCGCGCAGGGTGGCGCCGGTGTAGTCGTCAGCGACGATCTTGCGTTTGCGCAGCTCGTGCAGCAGGCCGTTGACGACGAAGTCGTGCTGGCGCGGGTCGGCGAGGCCCCCGAGGGTGATCACGTCCAGGACACCGGCCCGGAACCGCTCCTCGACCGCGTCGGCGAGCTGCTCCGGCGTTCCCGCCACCGCCCGGTGCCCGGTGTCCTGCGCGGCGATCACGAGCTCGCGCAGCGTGTGGCCCGCCCGGGCGTAGCCGGTGAAGATGTCGACCCGTCCGCGGCGGCGGTTCACCGACGTGACGTCGGGAAGCAGGCTCTCCGGCAGCGTCGAGTCCAGGTCGCGCCGTAGGTGGCGTGGAACGAGCTGAAGATCAGCGGCAGGCCACCGGGCCGCCCCAGACGCTCGGCCCGGCCGCGGATGGTGCGGGTGAAGTCCAGCGCGATGTCGAGGGTGGACAGCGAGGTGAACACGATCTCGGCGTAGCGGGCACCCAGCGCCGTCCCCGCTTCGGACTGCCCGGCCTGGATCCGAGGGCATCGAGAAGGTGCGTCAGGCCTGCCGGGCGGCGCCCGCGGTCACCTGCTCCGGCCCGCCGAATGCTCCGCGGAACCGCGCCGCGGGGTGCCGGTCGGGCAGGCGGTCGTGGCCGAACATCCGGCCGCGCAGCGTGTACGCGTCCCCGTAGCAGGTCTTGGCCAGCCCGCGTTCCTGCAGCACCGGGAGCACGAGCTCGATGAACTCCTCGTAGGACGAGGGCAGCCGGTAGTTGACCAGGTTGATCCCGTCGACGCCTGCGTCGCGCCAGCGCCCGAGCTGCTCGGCGATCGAGTCCGGTGTCCCGACGACGGTCTGGCCGATCATGCGCCGGCGCGCGAGGTCGGCCAGCACCGGCTCGCGGTCGGGGTTCTCCGCGCGAAGCCAGTCGACGTGCCCGCGACCGCCGTTGTTCGGGATATCGCGCAGCGGTGTGTCGTCGGGCAGCCGGGTCCCGTCCGGGAGGATGCCCAACGAGGCGTGCGTCCGGTACCCGATGATCGACGCGTGCTCGAGCAGGTCGTCGTAGCGCTGCTGCGCCTCGGCCTCGGTCCGGCCCGCGACGATGCTCATCCCCTGGAAGAACCGGATGTCGTCCCCGCGGCGGCCCCCGGCCTCGGCGAGCGCGCGGGTGCGCTCGATGTGCTGGCGGGCCACCTCCGGCGAGGGCGTGCTGATGAACACCGCCTCGGCGTGCCGGGCGGCGAACGCGATCCCGCGCGGCGAGCCGCCCGCCTGGAACAGCAGCGGGGTGCGCTGCGGGCTCGGCGAAGGCAGGTGCGGACCCTCGACCCGGTACCGCGGGCCCTCGTGCCGGATTTTGTGGATCTTCGACGGGTCCGAGTAGCGGCTGCCGTCGCGGTCGACGAGCAACGCGTCGTCCTCCCAGGATCCCTCCCACAGCTTGTAGGCGACGGTGACGTACTCCTCGGCCCACTCGTAGCGCTCGTCGTGCTCGACCAGACCGGGGAGGCCGAAGTTGCGGGCCGCGTTCTCCTGGGTGGAGGTGACGATGTTCCAGGCGACCCGGCCGCGGGTCAGGTGGTCGAGCGTGGAGATCTGGCGGGCGAAGTTGAACGGCGGGTTCTGCATCACGTTCGACGTCGTGGCCAGCCCGATCCGTTCGGTCGTCGCGGCCAGCGCTCCGAGCAGGACGGTCGGGTCGTTGCTGGGGATCTGGAGTCCCTCGTGCACGTTGTCGGTGTAGCTGCCGTCGGCGGGGCCGTAGAGCCCGGAGACGTCGGCGAAGAACATCGCGTCGAACAGGCCCTCCTCGAGGGTGCGGCCGAGCCCGGTCCACAGGCCGAGCTGGTCGAACTCGACCTGCCGGGCGTCGGGGTGGCGCCACTGGCCGTGCTGGATGTGCGACGGCGTGTTCATCAGGAACGCGTTGAACAGCAGCGGGACGGTCACGAGGTGGTCCTCTCGAGGTCGGGACGGTGGTCGGCGGGTCGGCCCGCGCCGGCGCCGGCACCCAGGCTGCGCAGCGACGCGACGAGCCTGCGGGTGTACGGGTCGACCGGTGCGGTGAAGATCTGCTCGGGGTGGCCCTCCTCCACGACCCGGCCGTCCTTCATCACCAGGACGTGGTCGGACAGGTGGCTGATCACGCCGAGGTCGTGTGAGATGAACAGGTAGGCGAGCCCGAACGCCTGCTGAAGGTCGACGAGCAGGTCGAGGATCTGCGCCTGGACGGACACGTCGAGGGCCGAGACGGCCTCGTCGAGCACCACGACGTCCGGGTCCGGGGCGAGCGCGCGGGCGATGGCGACTCGCTGGCGCTGACCCCCGGACAGCGTCAGCGGGCGCCGCGCCAGCAGGTCCGGGGTGAGCCCGACCCGGGCGACCAGGTCGGTGACGCGCTCGCGGCGCGCCGCGGCCGTCGGGTACGCGGCGTGCCCGACGGCGTCGAGCAGGATCCGCTCGACGTCCCAGCGCGGGTCGAACGAGCTCAACGGGTCCTGCGAGACGACGCTGATCGCGCCGCGCCGGGCCCGGCGGTGGCGCTCGGCCAGTCCGGACCACGCCTGCCCGCGCAGCTCGACCGTGCCGCGGTCGGCGGGCTCCAGGGCCAGGGCGAGCCGCGCGGTCGTCGACTTGCCCGAGCCGGACTCGCCGACCACGCCCAGCGTCGACCCGGCCCGCAGCGCGAAACCGACGCCGTCGACGGCGCGCAGCCGGCTGCCGTCCGGGAGCGGGAAGTCCTTGACCAGGTCGCGGGCGACCAGCACCGGTGGCCCGTCCGGATCGGCGTCCTCGCGTGCAACGGCACCGCCCCGGCCGCGATCGGGTAGCGGCACCGGCGGAACCGGCGACAGGCGACGGCCGCGGGTGCCCGCGCCGGGCACCGCCTGGATCAGCGCCTGCGTGTAGGGCTCGCGCGGCGCGGTCAAGATGGTCTCGGCCGCCCCCTCCTCCACCACGCGGCCGTCGGCCATCACCAGCACGTGGTCGGCGAGGTGGGCGACCACGGACAGGTCGTGGCTGATCAGCACGATCGTCCGGCCGGCCCGCTTGAGGTCGGCCAGCAGCTCGAGGACCTGCGCCTGCACGGTCACGTCGAGGGCGGTGGTCGGCTCGTCGGCGACGACGACCTCGGGGTCGGCCGCGAGCGCGGAGGCGATCAGGGCGCGCTGGCGCAGTCCACCCGAGAGCTCCCCCGACCGTTGCGCGGCACGCAGTTCCGGGTCGGGCACCGCGGCGCTGCGCAGCAGCTCGAGCACCTTCTCCCGGCGGTCGGCGCGCGGGACGGTGCCGTGCACCCGCAACGCCTCGGCGATCTCGCGCCCGACCGGTCGCACCGGGTCGAGCGAGACCAGCGCGTCCTGCAGGACGAACCCGACGCGGTCGCCGCGGATCCGGCGCCAGGCGCGTTCGCCGAGCCCGCGGACGTCGACGCCGCCGACGGACAGCGTGTCGGCCCGCACCTCGGCGCCCGGCCCGGCCAGCCCGACGAGGCTGCGCGCGCTCACGCTCTTGCCCGATCCCGACTCCCCGACGATCGCGAGGCAGGTCCCGGGCTCGGCCGAGAAGGACACGCCGTGGACGACCTCGCGCCCGGCGAAGGACACCCGCAGGTTCTCCACGACGATGGCGGGGCCCGCCGAGGCGGTGGCCTCCGCGGGGTCGGCGGGGGTGGTGACGGTGGCCGAGGACATGGTCACTCTCCGGGCTCGAGACGGGTCGCGAGGACGCGGCCGACCGCCGTGGCGGTGACCGCGAGCGCGACGATGGCCAGGCCTGGCAGCACGACGAGCCAGCCTGCGACGGTGACGTAGCTGCGCCCGGCCTCGAGCAGCGCGCCCCACTCGGATGCGGGCGGGGCGACACCGAGGCCGAGGAACGACAGGCTCGACGCCCACACCACGCACTGCCCGACGGACAGGGCGAACACCGCCACCAACGGGCGGAGCGCGTTCGGCAGGACGTGCCGGGCGACGATCCTCCGGCGCCGGTGCCCGAGTGCGGTCGCGGCCTCGACGTAGGGCGAGTCGCGCACCCCGAGCAGCTGCGCACGGACCATCCGGGCGTAGCCGGGCGCGACGCCGACACCGACCGCGAACACCAGCGTCCTCGGCGAGGGGCTGAGCACGCTGACGAGCAACAACGCAAGCAGCAGGGTGGGGAACGCGAACAGCACGTCGATGACCCGGTCCGCGGCGGCCGCGACCGGGCGGGGCGTCAGGGTGGCGGTGAGGGCGAGCAGCACCGCCAGCACCAGCGCGACCCCTGCGGCGCCGAGGCCGATCGTGAGCGACTGCCCGGTGCCGTGCACGATCCGCGTGTAGAGGTCGCGGCCGATCTCGTCGGTGCCGAACCAGTGCTGCGCCGACGGTGCCCGCAAGGTCGCGGCCAGGTCGATCGCGTCCGGGTCCCCCGGGGCGAGCAGCCACGGCGCCAGGCCGGCGACGGCGAGCACGAGGGTCGCCGCGCCCGCGGTTCGTCCGGCCGGGCGCCGCGCGGGCACCGTCTCCGGCGGCGACGTCTCGATCGTGGTGGTCATGGCGTCACCCTCGGGTCGATGAGCGGGTACAGGGCGTCGAGAACGAGGTTGATCACCACGTAGACCACGGCGGTGAGCACGACGATCCCGGTGACGATCGGCAGGTCCTGGGACTCGACGGCGCTCACGAGCGTGCGGCCGATGCCGCGCCGGGTGAACACCGTCTCGACGATCACGGCGCCGGAGATCGTGGCGCCGAGCGCCCACCCGGTCAGCGTCAGCGGGGCGAATGCGGCGTGCCGCAGTACGTGGCGCAGCCGCACCGCGAGGTCACCCGATCCGCGCAGCCGCGCCGAGAGCACGAACGGCTGCTCGAGCACCCGCTCGAACTCGGTGCGGGTGGACTGGGCGAGGAACCCGGCCAGCGGCAGGGCCAGCGTCAGTGCCGGGAGAACGAGCGCCACCGGCCCCGACCCGCCGACGACCGGGAACAGGCCGAGCCCGTAGGCGAACCCCAGCAGCAGGACGACCCCGAGCCAGTACTGGGGCATGCTCGCCAGGAACGAGTCGACGGCCGAGCCCCAGCCCGCCGCGACCCGGCCGCGCCCGGCGGTGAGCAGCACCCAGGCCAGCATCAGCACCCAGGCCAGGACCAGGGCGGTGACGCTGAGGGCGAGCGTCGGGGCGATCTGCTCGGAGATCACGTCCCACACCGGCCGGTGCTGCTGGTACGACGTCCCGAGCTCCCCGCGGAGCAGCCCGCCGAGGTAGTCGAGGTACTGGCCCGGTGCGGAGCGGTCGAAGCCGTACTCGGCGTTGATCGGGGCCAGCTCGTCCGGTGAGCGTTCCTGGACCTGGCCGGTCCGCAGGTTCAGCACCGCGGTCGCGCGGTCGCCGGGCTGGGCGATCTGGGCGAGGAAGGCGGCCGTGGCCGCGCCCCAGACCACGATCACCGCGGAGCCGACCCGGCCCGCCCAGCGCCGCGCCGCGGCGCCGCTGCGGGCGGTCGGGCCGTCGCCCACGGGCGCGTCCGGTACCGCGGTCTCAGGCGAAGTGCGCGTCATAGAAGATCGGGCCTCCCTGCGACTGTTCCTGGCGCACACCGCGCAGGCCGGGTTTGACGGCCAGGGTGCTGAGCCGGTCGTAGACACCGATCGAGAGCGCCCGGTCGGCGATGTAGCGCTGCGCGGAGCGGTAGAGCCCGGCCTGGCGTGCGGGGTCCGGCTCTGAGTTGGCGCGCAGGATCAGGTCCTCCAGCGCCGGGTCGTCGTAGAACGCCGAGTTGGCCTTGTTCGGTGAGCCCGGGAGGTCGCGACGCCAGTTCACGTGCAGGATCCCGGCGTTCGCCGCGGTCCAGTAGCCGATGGACAGGTCGTAGTCGCCGGGGCCGGAGTAGGCACCGGCCGCGGCGGCGCTCGGCGGGTAGGGCACGAGCCGGATCCGGAACCCGACGCTCTCGGCCTGGCGCTGCAGGGCCTGGATGATCGCCGCGCCGTCCTGGTTGATCGTCCGGTTGATCGCGTAGGGGAACACGACCTCGAGCGGTCGGCCGTCCTTGACCCGGACGCCGTCCGGGCCGGGGCGCCAGCCGGCGGCATCGAGCAGGGCGGCGGCCGCGGCCGGGTCGTGGCCGTACCGGGCGGCGGCCTGTTCGCTGTAGGCCGGCGTCGACCGGCTGACCGGGCCGTTGCCGTCGTAGGGGATGACGCCCTTGCCGACGGCCTCGACCGCGGCGCGCCGGTCCAGGCTCAGGGCGAACGCCTGCCGGACGCGCTGGTCGGTGAACGGGCCGCGCTCGGTGTTGAAGCTGATCTGCTGCGGGCGCCCTCCGGTCACGTAGCGCTGTAGCCCGAACCCCTCGGCCGCCAGGTTGCGCCACTCGAAGGCCTGCACGTCGTACATCGCGTCGAGCGCCCCGGAGCGCAGCGCCGCGGTGCGCGCGGTCGGGTCGGTGATGAACTGCCAGTCGATCCGCCGCACCAGCGCGGGTCCGGTGTGCTCCGCGTCGGCCGGCGCCCAGTCGTAGTCCTCGCGCCGGGTCAGCGCGATGTCGCTGCCGCGGTTCCACCGCTCGACGACGAACGGCCCGGACCCGACCGGTGCCGAGCAGTTCTGCTCCGCGGTGCGGGTGTCGAGCGCGCGCGGGGACTGGATCCCGAAGTAGGGCTGGGTCATGTTCTCGGCGAAGCGCGGGTAGGGCCGCGTGAGGCGGACCGCGACCGTGCGGTCGTCGACGGCACGGGCGGCGTCGTAGTACTGGCCGATCCACGCCTTGACGGTCGCGTTCCCGCCGTCGACCCAGTAGTCGAAGTTGCGGGCGACCGCGGCCGCGTCGACCGGGGTCCCGTCGCTGAACGTCGGGCCGCGGCGGAGGGTGAACGTCCAGGTCAGGCCGTCCGGACTGACGTTCCAGGACTCGGCGAGCCACGGCACGACCCGGCGGTCGTCGTCCAGGGCGACCACGTTGTCCAGGATCTGGCCGGACAGGTAGGCCTGCTCGATCCAGCCGCCGTAGACGCAGGGTGGTTCCTGCTGGTGGCCGTAGACGATCGTGTCGGACGCCGCCGCGGGGGTGACGAGGGCGGCCGGCTCGACGCGGTCGCCGGTGGCGCACCCGGCGACGGGCGCCAGGAGCAGGGCGGCCGCGCCGGCGAGGAGAAGGCGGGCGCGGAACGGTCTCACGGCGATGATGGCGTCCTCGGGTGAGGGCGAGCGGAAACGCTCGCGCGCAAGGGGCCCGGGACGCGCCGGCGTCGGCGGTGAGAGTCCCGGGTGGAGGTGACGACGGGCCGCGCCGGTGCACGGCGGGCGGGTCGTGGGCGGCACCGCGGTCGTCGCGGCGCCGGAACGGTGTCAGTCCCGACAGGTGGCGCTGGCGGTACGCAGGAGGTCGACGTGGCGGCGCTGCACCCCGTGGAACATGATCCCTCCCCCGTCACTCGAGCGAATCACACTGTAGGTACACGCGACTGCGCCGCGTCAACGTCGCCCGCACGACTGTGACCCACGCGGCACGCGGCGACTGTCGAGGCTCTCACCAGCTGGTATGCGGCGTGCAGATGTCCGGACCGGTCGACGCGACGATCACAGCGCAATCCCAACGGCGAGGGTTGAGATTATGGTGCGCGGCCTCTACCGTCCCTGTCGTGGACGGAGACACGCTGCTCACCTCTCGGGAGCACATCGATCTCCTGCGCGTCGCCTCCTCCATCTGTCGGGCCTGACGCCCGGGCCGGTCACGCCTTCCGCGTCGCCGCCCTCTGCCTGAACTCCCTTTCTCGTACCTCGACAGCGCTGCCCCGGACCTGCTCCCGCGGTCGTCCGGCGCGCGCTCCTGCCCGAGTGGAGATCCGCATGACCACGACCGACGAACGCGTGCGCCGGGACACCGCGGCGCACGACGTTCCCGTCGAGACCGTCTCCCGTGTCGCCGGCCGGGACGGCGGACGCGTCCCCCGCTGGGTGGTGAAGACGCTGTCGCCGATCGTGCTGGTGGGCCTGTGGCAGCTGCTGGGCTCGACCGGCCTGCT
>NZ_JADQDD010000272.1 GCF_019263595.1 Pseudonocardia sp. KRD291
ATGAACGTCGACATCCCCGCGCTCCGGACCATCGAGCGGGACAAGGACATCCCCTTCGAGACGGTGCTGGAGGCGATCGAGACCGCCCTGATCACCGCGTACCGGCACACCGACGGGCACCACAACGACGCCCGGGTCGACATCGACCGCAAGTCCGGCCTGGTCCGGGTGATGGTCCGCGAGCCGGGCGAGGACGGCGTCCCCGGCCCGGAGTGGGACGACACCCCCGAGGGCTTCGGACGGATCGCGGCCACCACCGCACGCCAGGTGATCGTGCAGCGGCTGCGCGACGCCGAGCACGAACGCACCTACGGCGAGTTCTCCACCAAGGAGGGCGAGGTCATCGCCGGGATGGTGCAGCGCGATGCGCGCGCCAACGCCCGCGGCGTGGTGATCGTCTCCCTGGGCGGCGAGACCGAGGGCGTCCTGCCGGCCGCCGAGCAGGTGCCCGGCGAGACCTACAAGCACGGCGAGCGGCTGCGCTGCTACGTGATCGGCGTCAACCGCGGCCAGCGGGGGACGCAGATCACGCTGTCCCGCACGCACCCCAACCTGGTGCGCAAGCTGTTCGCGCTGGAGGTGCCCGAGCTCGTCGACGGCTCGGTGGAGATCGTCTCGGTGGCGCGCGAGGCCGGCTTCCGCTCCAAGATCGCGGTGCGCTCGCTGCGGGCCGGGCTCAACGCCAAGGGCGCGTGCATCGGCCCGATGGGCCAGCGGGTGCGCGGTGTGATGAGCGAGCTGCTCGGCGAGAAGATCGACATCATCGACTGGGTCGAGGACCCCGGCACGTTCGTGGGCAACGCGCTCTCGCCGTCCAAGGTGGTCTCGGTGACCGTGCTCGACGAGCGGGCGCGGGTCGCGCGGGTCGTGGTGCCCGACTTCCAGCTGTCGCTGGCCATCGGCAAGGAGGGGCAGAACGCCCGCCTGGCCGCCCGGCTGACCGGGTGGAAGATCGACATTCGGAGCGACGCCGACCCCCGCGGGCTGCGCGACGACGCCGAGCTCGACGACGACGCGACCGTCCCGGCCGTGTTCGCCCGCCCGTCCGATGTCGACGGCGCCGGCCCGGAGCCGGCTACGGGCGGGGTCGCCGACGATCTGTCCGGCGAGATCGCCGACGCCACCGCGGGCGGTGCCCGGCCCGGCGGGACGGGGCCGGTCGGCTGAGCGGCGCTACGCTACACTCGGACGTGGCCCGCCATCGGCGGCCGGAACCCGTGCACGTCGGATCGACCCCGATCCGGACGTGTGTGGGGTGCCGGACTCGGGAGCAGGCCACCGATCTGCTGCGAGTGGTCGCGGTCAACGGACGTCTGGTCCCGGATCCGCGCCGCCGCCTCCCCGGTCGAGGTGCCTGGCTGCATCCTCACCCGGGGTGCCTCGATCGGGCCGAGCGACGTCAGGCGTTCACCCGGGCACTGCGTGTCCCGGGACCTCTGGACACCGGCGAGGTTCGGGCCCGGCTGCAGGGCGGGACCGGATCCGTCGAGACGTCGGAAGCGGCCCGTTCCCGGAGCGGATCGGCGTGAGCACCACCCTGAGTCACACCCCAGGGGCGCGGGAGAATCCCGGGCCCGACATCGCAGAAAGCACGGTCGACCCGTCATGAGCCAGCTGTGAAGATCGCACCATGAACGTGCTTCGACACTAGGTTCGAGGTCGTGCGGACATGCCGCCCGGCCTCCGGTGAACAACAAGGAGAGCAGTGGCAGGCAAGGCCCGCGTGCATGAGCTCGCTAAGGAGCTCGGCGTCAGCAGTAAGCAGGTCCTGACGAAGCTTCAGGACCTCGGGGAGTACGTGAAGTCCCCCTCCTCCACCGTCGAGGCCCCGGTCGCGCGCAAGCTGCGCGACTCGATGGCCGACGGCGGATCCCAGGCCGGCGGCCAGCGCCGCAGCGCGCCCGGCGGCGGTCGTCCGCGCGCCGGTTCCGGCCCCGCGCCGGGCGCCCGGCCCGGCCCGACCGGTGGCAGCGGCGCCCCGTCGCCGTCCCGGCCGACCCCCGGCCCGGCCGGTGGCATCCCGAAGCCCGGTCCGGCTGCGAAGCCGACCCCGCCGCCCGCGGCCCGTCCGCAGGCACCGGCCGCCTCGGCGGCACCGGCGGAGTCCCCGGCCGCTCCCGCGGCCCCGGAGACCCCGGCGCGTCCCGCGCAGGACGGTCCGACCCCGGGCGCGACGCCCGGACCGCGTCCCGGGCCCCGGCCCGGACCGCGCGAGCAGCCGGCCGCCGAGAGCGCGCCGGCCGCCGAGAGCGCCCCGGCCGCTCCGGAGACCCCGGAGCGCGAGGAGCGCCCGCGCCAGCAGCGGCCCTCCGGCGGCTCCGGCACGGAGTCGGCTCCGGCACCGCGGGGCCCGAAGCCGGGCCCGCGCGCGCCGCGGGTCGGCAACAACCCCTTCGGCGTGGGTCAGGGTGCCCCTCCGCGCCCGTCCGCGCCGCGTCCCGGCCCGCCCGCTGCCCCGCAGCAGGGCGGCGGAGCAGCGGCCGCACAGGGTGGCCAGCAGAGCGGTCCGCAGGGCGGCGGCCAGGCTGGTCAGGGCGGCCAGGGTGGTCAGGGCGGCGGAGCCGCTGCGGCCGGCCCGCGTCCGGCGGCCCGTCCCGGTGGTGACGCCGGTCGCGGCGGTCCGCGTCCGCCGTCGCCGGGCAACATGCCCCCGCGTCCGAACCCGGGCATGATGCCCGCGCGTCCGGCCGCGGGACGTCCCGGCCCCGGCGGCCGTGGCGGCCCCGGTGGCGCCCGTGGCGGCCCCGGCGGAGGCCGTGGTGGGCCCGGCGCCGGTCGTCCCGGCGGTGGCGGCGGTTTCCGTCCCGGCGGCGGTGGACCTCCCGGTGCCGGTGGTGCCCCGGCCGGCGGTGGTTTCCGCGGTCGTCCCGGTGGTGGCGGTGCACGTGGTCGCGGCGGTGCCGCGGGTGCGTTCGGCCGTCCCGGCGGACCGGCCCGCAAGGGCCGCAAGTCGAAGCGGCAGAAGCGCCAGGAGTACGACGCGATGCAGGCGCCGTCGGTGGGCGGCGTCCGCCTGCCCAAGGGCGGCGGCGAGACGATCCGTCTCCCGCGCGGTTCCTCGCTGACCGACTTCGCCGAGAAGATCAACGCCAACCCGGCCTCGCTGGTCCAGGTGCTCTTCCACCTGGGCGAGATGATCACCGCGACGGCGTCGGTCTCCGACGAGATTCTTCACCTGCTCGGCCAGGAGATGAACTACGAGATCCAGGTCGTCAGCCCGGAGGAGGAGGACCGCGAGCTGCTCGGGTCCTTCGACATCTCCTTCGGTGAGAACCACGGCACCGACGAGGACCTCGAGGCCCGCCCGCCGGTCGTGACCGTCATGGGTCACGTCGACCACGGCAAGACGCGCCTGCTGGACACGATCCGGAAGGCGAACGTCCGGGAGTCGGAGTCCGGCGGGATCACCCAGCACATCGGCGCCTACCAGGTGCCGGCCGAGCTGGAGGGCGTGGAGCGGCTGGTCACGTTCATCGACACCCCGGGTCACGAGGCGTTCACCGCCATGCGTGCCCGTGGTGCGAAGTCGACCGACATCGCGATCATCGTGGTCGCGGCGGACGACGGCGTGATGCCGCAGACCGTCGAGGCGATCAACCACGCCCAGGCGGCCGGAGTGCCGGTCGTGGTCGCGGTGAACAAGATCGACGTCGAGGGTGCGAACCCGGCGAAGGTCCGCCAGCAGCTGACCGAGTACAACCTGGTCGCCGAGGAGTACGGCGGCGACACGATGTTCGTCGACATCTCGGCGAAGCAGGGGACGAACATCGAGGCGCTGCTCGAGGCGGTCCTGCTGACCGCCGACGCCGCTCTGGACCTGCGGGCCAACCCCGAGATGGAGGCCCAGGGCGTCGCGATCGAGGCACACCTGGACCGCGGTCGCGGCCCGGTGGCCACGGTGCTGGTGCAGCGCGGAACGCTGCACGTCGGCGACTCGATCGTCGCCGGCGACGCCTCCGGGCGTGTGCGGCGGATGTTCGACGAGCACGGTGCCGACATCACCGCGGCGACCCCGTCGCGGCCGGTGCAGGTCATCGGGTTCACCTCGGTGCCCGGCGCGGGCGACACGTTCCTCGTCGTGGACGAGGACCGGGTGGCCCGCCAGATCGCCGACCGCCGCCGTGCCCGCGAGCGCAACGCCGAGCTGGCGAGCCGCCGCAAGCGCGTCTCGCTCGAGGACCTCGACGCGGCCCTCAAGGAGACCAACACGCTCAACCTGATCATCAAGGGTGACAACTCGGGAACCGTGGAGGCTCTCGAGGACGCCCTGGTCAAGCTGGACGTGGGCGAGGAGGTCGAGCTGCGGGTCATCCACCGCGGCGTCGGCGGGATCACCGAGGGCGACATCAACCTCGCGATCGCGGACAACGTCATCGTCATGGGCTTCAACGTCCGTGCCGAGGGCAAGGCCACGGAGCTGGCCAACCGCGAGGGCGTGGAGATCCGCTACTACTCGGTGATCTACCAGGCGATCGACGAGATCGAGCAGGCCCTCAAGGGCATGCTCAAGCCGGAGTACGAGGAGGTGGAGCTCGGCCGCGCCGAGGTCCGCGACGTCTTCAAGTCCTCCAAGTTCGGCACGATCGCCGGTTGCCTCGTGATGGGCGGGGAGATCCGCCGCAACGCCCGCGGGCGTCTGATGCGGGACTCCACGGTCATCCAGGACAACCTGCCGATCAGCTCGCTGCGCCGGTTCAAGGACGACGTGGTCGAGGTCCGCGAGGGCTACGAGTGCGGTCTGACGCTCGGCAGCTACTCCGACATCAAGGTCGGCGACGTCATCGAGACGTTCGAAATGCGAGAGAAGCCCCGGGCCTAGCGGCCCTGTTCGGGCGGGGACGGTCGCTCTGGCGGCCGTCCCCGTCTTTCGTTCTGCGGTGTCCGGGTCGGAATGGTCGGCGCGGCGATGCGGGGGTTGCGTGCCTGGGCGCGTTGGTGCTGCGCAAGAACATCAGGAGGTCGTGGCGTGTACGTCGGGGCGCTGGAGTGCGACGTGCTGCTCGGTGACGTCCACTCGTTGAAGCAGAAGCGGTCGGTGGTGCGGCCGGTGCTGGCCGAGCTGCGCCGGTTCGAGGTCGCCGCGGCCGAGACCGGGCACCTGGACCTGCACCGCCGGGCCGTGATCGGCGTCAGCTGCGTGGCCGCGGACGCCGGGCACGTGCGGTCGGTGCTGGAGCGCTGCGAACGGCTGGTGGCGGCCCGCCCGGAGCTTCAGATGCTCTCGGCGCGGCACCGGATGCTCGGACCCGGGGACGAGTAGCGGGCGCACCCCGCCCGTGCCCACTCCCTTAGACTCGCCGGTGGCGTCACCGGTCGAGATTCCCACTCTCACCGCGGTAGTTCCGTAGGGAAAGGTAGAGCGACATGGTCGACAACGCGCGCGCCCGCAAGCTGGCGAAGCGGATCTCGCAGATCGTCGCGGAGGCCCTGGAGCACGAGGTGAAGGACCCCCGCCTGTCGATGGTGACCATCACCGACACCCGGGTGACCGGTGACCTGCGGGAGGCGACCGTCTACTACACGGTGATGGGCGCCTCGGTGGACTCGCCGCCGGACACCCAGGGTGTGGCGGCCGCCCTGGCCAGCGCCACCGGGGTGCTGCGCAGCCGGGTCGGTCAGCAGACCGGTGTCCGGCACACCCCGAGCCTGGCGTTCTTCCTGGACGAGGTGCCCGACGAGGCCCGCCGGATGGAGGAGCTGCTCGCCCGCACCCGGGCGTCGGACGCCGAGGTGGCCCGCCTGGCCGCGGGGGCGTCCCCGGCCGGCGACCCCGATCCGTACCGCGCTCCGCGCAGCGACGAGGACTGATGGCCCCGGGCCCGGTTCCCCCCGGTCCGGTCGACGCGGCCGGTGCCGCGGAGCTGCTCCGCGGTGCGTCCGGGGTGCTGGTGCTCGGCCACGTCCGCCCGGACGCCGACGCGATGGGCAGCGCCGTCGCCCTGGCCACCGCGGTCCGGCGGGCGGGGGTGCCCGCCGTGGTGTCGTTCGGCGGCCCGGACCCGGTGCCCGCCCCGCTGCGGATGCTCGACCCGGGCGGCCTGGTCGTCGAGCCGGACGAGGTGCCGGCCCGCCCGGACGTGCTCGTCTGCTGCGACACGTCGTCGCCGGGCCGGCTCGGCACGCTCGCGCCACTGCTCGACCGGGCCCGGGCGACGCTGGTCGTGGACCACCACGCGTCGTTCACCGGGTTCGGGACGCACCACCTGGTGGACCCGCACGCCCCGGCGACGGTGACGCTCGTGCGCGCGGTCGTGGCCGCGCTCGGCGTGCCGCTGGACGCGACGCTGGCCCGGGCACTGTTCGCCGGGCTCTACACCGACACCGGCGGGTTCCGGCTCGGTGGGGCGGACGCGTTGCGGCTCGCCGCGGAGCTCGTCGACGCGGGTGCGGAGCCCGGGACGCTGCTGCGCGGGCTGTCCGGGACGTCGTCGTTCGCCTGGCTGGCCGCGCTGGCCACGATCCTGGCCGGGGCGCGCCGCGAGCCGGACGCGGTCGGCGGTCTCGGGCTGGTGTGGGCCACGGTGGACGCCGCCACGGTCGAGCGGTTCCGGTCCGAGGTGCCCTCGGCCGTCGGGCACCTGCGGGCCACCGCCGGCGACGGGGTGGCCGCACTGGTCAGCGAGATCTCGCCGGGGGAGTGGTCGACGTCGATGCGCGGCACCGGCGTCCCGGACCTGTCCGCGGTGGCCGCCCGCCTCGGCGGCGGCGGGCACCCCGGTGCGGCCGGGGTGGAGCGGCCCGGACCGGTCGAGGACGTGCTGGACGCGCTGCGCGGCGAGCTGGCCGCGCAGGCCGACCTCGACGGTCGCGCCCTCGCCTGACGGGCGCAGCCCGACCGGCGCCGGCGTGACCGGCCGCCGGGTGAGCCGGGCCACCTCCGCCCGCCCGGGGAGGACCGGAGCGAGCGATACCGTCGCCCGGGCCGTAGCGTGATGTCCGACCCGGGAGGTGGAGCGGTGACGTCCGAATCCGCACGGGCTGCGGGTACCGACTATCCGTGGCGTGCGTTCCTTGCGGCGTGGGTGCGCAACCCCGCCCGAATCGGGGCCGTGGCCCCCAGCTCGCCGTGGCTCTCGGCCCGGCTCGCGATGGTGGCGCCCACCCAGGGCAGCCCGGTCGTCGTGGAGCTCGGTCCGGGGACCGGCGCCGTCAGCGAGATGGTGTCGCGCCGCCTGCCTCCCTCCGCCCGGCACCTGGCCGTGGAGCTGGACCCGGCGATGGCGACCTACCTCGCCCGGGTACACCCCGGCGTCGAGGTGATCAACGGTGACGCGGCCAAGCTCGGCGCGCTGCTGGCCGAGCGGGACGTGCACAAGGTCGACGCCGTGATCAGCGGCCTGCCCTGGTCGCTGTTCGACCGGGGGACCCAGCAGGCGATCCTCGGCCAGGTGGTGACCGCCATCGGCGCGACCGGCGTGTTCGCCACCTTCGCCTATCCGCAGGGCATGCCGCTGCCCTCGGCGCGGCGGTTCCGCGAGACCCTGCACGAGACGTTCGACGAGGTCGTCGTCACCCGCACGGTGTGGCGCAACCTGCCGCCGGCGTTCTGCTACCTGTGCCGGCGCCCGAAGGCGGCCGCCGGGCGGTAGCCGTGGTGGCCCGCGGGTAAGGGGTGCGCCGCCGCGCGCCTCCCGATGAGGATGGGGTCATGTCGCCCGATACGAGGCCCGCAGGCGGCGCGCGCGACGTGCTGCGGCTCGCGGTGCCGGCGCTGCCGGTGCTGGCCGCCGAACCGCTCTACGTGCTGGTGGACACGGCCGTCGTCGGACGGCTGGGGGCCGTGCCGCTGGCCGGGCTGGCGGTGGCCGGCGTGCTGTTCAGCCAGGTCACCACCCAGCTGAACTTCCTGTCCTACGGCACGACGGCGCGGGCGTCGCGGCTGCACGGCGCCGGGCGCCGCTCCGAGGCCGTCACCGAGGGCGTGCAGGCGACCTGGCTGGCGCTGGGGGTCGGGCTGCTGGTGCTCGTCGCCGGCCAGCTGCTTGCCGGGCCGGTGGCCGGCGCGCTGGCCGGGGCGGGGACGCCCGGCGGGGACGCGGTCGCCGCCGGCGCCGAGTCGTGGCTGCGGATCGCGCTGTGCGGGGCGCCGCTGGTGCTGGTGACCCTGGCCGGCAACGGCTGGATGCGCGGCGTGCAGGACACCGTCCGCCCG
>NZ_JADQDD010000273.1 GCF_019263595.1 Pseudonocardia sp. KRD291
GAGTTAGTCGCGGCTATCTTCGGAGTTCATGGTGACGATGTCCGAGCCGGGGGCCTACCGCACGACGGATGTCGTCCGGGCTCGCGAGCGTGCGCCGTACACGCCGCGCCCGATCGACCTGCTCGCCATCATCGGCGTCCTGCTGATCATCTTCGCGGTGCTCCGGCTGGTCCAGATCGTCTGAGAGCCGCGGCCGTTCCGGCGAGCAGCTCGTAGGAACGTCGCCGGTCCGCATGGTCGTGGATCGGCGAGGTGATCATCAGCTCGTCGGCGCCGGTGTCGGCGACCAGCTCCCGGAGCCGGTCGGTGACCGTGTCCGGGGAGCCGCACACGACGGCGTCTGACGTCTCGGCGATCAGGGCCCGGTCGTCGTCGGTGTAGACGTGGCGGGCGGCGTCCTCGGGGTGCGTGAGCAGGATCCGGCGCCCGCGACGTCGGCTGAGGACCTTGAGCCGGGTCGAGCCGGCGAGCCACTCCGCGCGCCCGTCGGTGTCCGCGACGATCACCGACACGCTGACGATCACCCTCGGCGTGGTGCCCGTGGTGCCCGTGGTGCCCGTGGTGCCCGTGGTGCCCGTGGTGCCCGCGGCGACGGCCCCGTCCCGGTAGGTGCGCAGCGCCTCGGCGGCGTTGCCGGGCTGCAGGTGGTGGGCGAACGCGTACGGCAGCCCGGCCGCGGCGGCCAGCCGGGCGCTCGACCCGCCCGAGCCCAGGACCCAGACCGCCGGCACGTTGCCGGGCGCCGGCACCGCCCGGACGGGCCGGTCGGCCGCTGGCCGGAAGTACCCGAGCAGCTCATCGACCTGCTCGGCGAAGCTCGTGGCCGTCCGGTCGCGTTCCGGGCGGACGTGCTCGACCACCCGCGGGTTGCCTCCGAGGGCCCGGCCGAGACCGAGGTCGATCCGGCCCGGGTGGAACGCCTCCAGCGTGCCGAACTGCTCGGCGACGACGAGCGGGCTGTGGTTGGGCAGCAGCACCCCACCGGAGCCGACCCGGATCCGGTCGGTCTCGCCGGCGATCCGGTCCACGACGACCGCGGTCGCGGAGCAGGCCACGCCGCGCATGCCGTGGTGCTCGGGGACCCAGTAGCGGTGGTAGCCGAGACGGTCGGCCAGCCGGGCCAGGTCGACGGTGTTGCGCAACGCGGCCCGGGCGTCGGAGCCCGCGACGATCGGGGACGTGTCGAGGACCGACAGCGGTAGCTGCCCGGCAGATCCGTGCGTCACGCGCCCCTCCTCCTCGCCGGCGGCCTGGGTCCGACCCTACGAGGCCGGTCGCGGTGCCCGTAGGGTCGACACCCGCCGGCCGGTCGTGCTCCGGCTCCCTGACCGGCGGCCACCGACGACGAGGAACGGATGCTCCCCGAGCTCGAGGACTGGTTCGCGCGAGCGACCTGGCAGGACCCCCGGTGGGACGCGGCGTCCCTGAGCGGGGCCAAGGCCGGGCGACGGGTGTCGGTCGTGCTGCCCGCCCTCGACGAACAGGACACAGTCGCCGCCGTCGTCGCCGCCGTCCTGCCGCTGACCCGCGGACCGTCGCCCCTGGTCGACGAGCTGATGGTGCTCGACTCCGGGTCCACCGACGCGACCCGGCGGGTGGCCGCCGAGGCGGGCGCGCGGGTGGTCTCCCGGGAGGAGGCGCTGCCCGGCGTGCCGGCCCGCCCGGGAAAGGGCGAGGTGCTGTGGCGGTCGCTGGCCGCGACGACCGGTGACCTGGTCGTGTTCCTGGACTCCGACCTCGTCGACGTCGACACCCGCTTCGTCACCTCCCTGCTCGGCCCGCTGCTCACCGCGCCCGGCGTCGAGCTGGTCAAGGGGTTCTACCGGCGGCCGCTGCGACTCCTCAGTGCCGAGCTCGACACCGGCGGCGGGCGGGTGACCGAGCTGCTGGCCCGGCCGGTGATCACCGCGCTGTGCCCGCGCCTGGCCGGGGTCGTGCAGCCACTCGGCGGCGAGTACGCGGCGACCCGTGACCTGCTGGAGTCGTTGCCGTTCGCCGCCGGCTACGGGGTCGAGCTCGGCCTGCTGATCGACACCGAACGGACCCGGGGCCTGCACGCGCTGGCCCAGGTGAACCTGGGGGTCCGCAAGCACCGGAACCGGTCGTTGCTGCAGCTCGGCGTGATGTCGCGGCAGATCCTGGCCGCGGTGCTGAACCGGGTGCCGGTGCCGGACTCGGGCGAGGCGATCGTGCAGTTCACCCAGCTCGACGGGCAGTGGCTGCCGACCGAGCGTCCGGTGGAGACCCGCGACCGCCCGGCGATGCGCGAGCTGCTCAGCCGTCGCGGGGGGCCGGCTCCGCGGTGAGGACGCCCAGGCTGATCGGCGCGCCGTGCGGGGTCGCGCGTGCGGCCCGGTGCCAGGCCTCCTCGCGGTCGACGAGGTCCGCGGCACTGGTCAGCCCGCAGGCGACGACGACGCGTTCCAGCGCGGTCAGCCAGCTCGCGTAGTACTCGCCGTCCGGGTCGGCGGCCACGACGGCGGCCAGTTCGTCGGCGAACTCCGGCCAGGCGAAACGCCCCCGCTCGTGCAGGGCGAGCGCCAGCGCGAACGCCTGGGCGTGCCACGGCTCGGCGAAGACGGGTTCGGTGGGGACCGGCTCCTGCGGCGGGAGATCAGGCCGGCTCAAGGTAGCTCTCCCACGCGTCCACCGAGATCTCCACCGACGCGTCCGCGGCCTCGCCCCACAGCTCGGTCCCGGCGAACCGCACCGTGTAGAGCCACTCCGGGTTCTCGCCGCCGCCGTGCGCGTTGGTGTCGGGCAGGACGTGCACGCCGTGCACCAGCTCGACCGTGCCGCGGTGCCCGCGCACGTAGCGCGGCAGGCGGGTGTGACCGGCCGGATGGATGTTGCGGGCCCGCACGGCCTGCCCGACCTCGAAGCCGGGTGACCCGTGCGTGGCCCGCTCGGTCGGCGCGCCGCGGCTCAGGACCCGCGCGACGGTGTCGGGGGAGACCGTCGGGACGCCGTCGGCGCCGGGATGCCGGGCGCGGCCCCCGGCGAGCTCGTCGGCGTCGACGAGACCGTGCGCGAGCAGCAGCGACTCCAGGGCGTCCAGCCAGATCCGGTAGTAGGTCGAGGTCAGGTACGTCGCCGGTGGACGGTTCTCGCGGACGTGGCGCGACTCGTCGAGCGACCACCGGCCGAGCATCGCGCCGGCCAGCGTCACGGCCATCGTGCGGCGCTCCCAGTCGCTGTGGAACACCGGTTCGTCGACCTCCGGGACGACCTCGCCGAACCCCATCGTCCCGCCGAGGTCGTGCGCGCCGTTCACGCCGGCGCCCCGACCGACGTGGGCTCGTCGGCGGGCCGGACACCGACCATCGAGTCACGGCTGACCAGGTCGGCGAGGCGGTCCTCGCTCCAGCCGTCGGTGCCGGCCGGACGCCGCGGAACGACGAGGTAGCGGATCTCGGCGGTGGAGTCCCAGACCCGGATCCGGGTGTCGGCGGGCAGCTCGGTGCCGAAGTCGGCGAGCACGGCGCGCGGTTCGAGGACGGCGCGGGCGCGGTAGGCCGACGACTTGTACCAGACCGGTGGGATGCCCAGGACCGCCCACGGGTAGCAGGAGCACAGCGTGCAGACGACCAGGTGGTGGGTGCCGGCGTCGTTGAACACCGCGACCATGTGCTCGCCCTGGCGCCCGCCGAGGTCGAGCTCGGCGATCGCCGACGTGGCGTCGGCGGCCAGGCGCGCGGCGTAGTCCGGGTCGGTCCAGGCGCGGGCGACGACCCGGGCGCCGCCGCGGGGCCCGATCCGCGTCTGGTAGGCCTCGACGATCTCGTCCAGCGCCTCCGGCTGTACGTAGCCCTTGTCGACCAGGATCGACTCCAGGGCCCGCACCCGGGCGTCCATCGGACCCAGCTCGCTGTGGTCCGGGTGCCCGGCGCCGTCGTGATCGGTCTGCGCTGTGTCGCCCACCCCGGGGACGGTACCGGGGACGGGGCCGCCGGTCGCCACCTCGCCGGCCTGACTCCCGCACCCCGCCGGGGTCGGCGACGACCCAAGGGTGCACGAGAGCTCCCCTCGTGCAGCGGGGGTGGACGAGCGGAGCTCTCGTGCAGCGGGGGTGGGCGAACGCGCTGCCTACGTGCGAGACCTGGATGGATGAGAGCGCCGTTCGTGCAGGGGGAGTGGACGAACGCTCCTCTCGCGCACACGGGTGAGCGCATTCACGGGGCTCCGGCAGGGGTTCTGCGCGTGGTGATGGCAGGGTCGGAGTGGTGAGTACGCCGGACGAGACGTTTCCCCCGCCCACCGACCTCGCCGCGACCGCGAACGTCGGCGCGGAGGCCTACGCGCGGGCCGCGGCCGACCCGGAGGCGTTCTGGGCGGAGCAGGCCCGTCGCCTGGAGTGGACCCGGGAACCGACGCAGGGCTACGACGGGTCCGCGTTCCCGGACGTCACCTGGTTCGCCGACGGCACCCTGAACGTGGCGCGCAACTGCGTGGACCGCCACGTCGAGTCGGGCTCGGGCGAGAAGGTGGCCCTGCACTGGGAGGGCGAGCCGGGCGACACCCGCACCGTCACCTACGCCGACCTGCAGGCCCGGGTCGCGCGCTGCGCGCACGCGCTGACCGAGCTGGGCGTCGGCCGGGGCGACGTCGTCGTGGTCTACCTGCCGGTGCTGGTCGAGACGGTCGTGGTGATGCTGGCCTGCGCCCGGATCGGCGCCGTGCACTCGATGGTCTTCGGTGGTTTCTCCTCGAGCGCTCTGCGGTTCCGGGTGACCGACGGGCGCGCGAAGCTCCTGGTGACCACGGACGGGCAGTATCGGCGCGGGAAGTCGGTGCCGGTCAAGCCGAACGCGGACGCCGCCGTCGAGGACGTCGACTCGGTCGAGCACGTCCTGGTCGTGCGCCGCACCGGTGACGAGGTGGACTGGACCGAGGGTCGCGACGTCTGGTGGCACGACGTCGTCGACCGCCAGCCGTCGGAGCACCGGGCGCAGGCGTTCGCAGCCGAGACGCCGCTGATGCTGGTCTACACCTCGGGCACCACCGGCACGCCGAAGGGCCTGCTGCACACGATGGGCGGCTACCTCACCCAGACGTCCTGGACGGCGTGGGCGTGCTTCGACCACAAGCCCGACGACGTCTACTGGTGCACCGCCGACCTCGCCTGGGTCACCGCGCACACCTACGAGGTCTACGGCCCGCTGTCCAACGGCGTCACGCAGGTGATCTACGAGGGCACCCCGGACACCCCGGCGCCGGGCCGGCACTTCGAGATCATCGAACGCTACGGCGTGACCGTCTACTACACGGCGCCGACGCTGGTCCGGACGTACATGAAGTGGGGCGAGAACGTCCCGGCCGCGCACGACCTGTCGTCGCTGCGGCTGCTCGGCTCGGTCGGCGAGGCGATCAACCCGGAGGCCTGGCGCTGGTTCCACCGCGTGATCGGCGGCGGCCGGTGCCCGATCGTCGACACGTGGTGGCAGTCCGAGACCGGCGCGGCGGTCGTCGCGCCGCTGCCCGGGGTGACCACGCTCAAGCCGGGTTCGGCGACCCACGCGCTGCCCGGGCTCTCGGTGCGGGTGGTCGACGATGCCGGCCGCGACTGCGACCCGGACGAGGGCGGGCTGCTGGTGATCGACCGCCCGTGGCCGGCGATGGCCCGCACCGTGTGGGGCGACCCGGACCGCTTCCGCCGCTCCTACTTCGAGAAGTTCGCCGCGCAGGGTTGGTACACCGCGGGCGACGGCGCCCGCGTCGACGCCGACGGCTACGTCTGGCTGCAGGGCCGGGTGGACGACGTGATGAACGTGTCCGGGCACCGGCTGAGCTCGATCGAGCTGGAGTCGGCGCTGGTCAGCCACCCGCGGGTGGTCGAGGCAGGCGTCGTCGGCGCGCCGGACGCGACGACCGGTCAGGCCGTCGTCGCGTTCGTGGTCGTGGCGGGGGAGGTGACCGAAGGGGAGGACCTGAACGCCGAGCTGCGCGCGCACGTGGGTCGCGAGCTCGGGCCGGTCGCGCGCCCGCGGGAGGTGATCGTCGTCGAGGAGCTCCCCAAGACCCGCTCCGGCAAGATCATGCGCCGGTTGCTGCTGGACGTGACGGCCGGTCGCGAGCCGGGGGACACGACGTCGCTGGTCGACCCCGGGGCCTTCACCCGGCTCGCGTCCGGGTTCGCGCAGCGGTAGCCCTCAGGCGATCCGGCGCAGCTTCTGGATCTGCAGATCACCCTCGAGCAGGTCCCCGGCGATCCCGACGAAGCGCTGCAGCGGTGCGGTCTGCAGGTGCTCGTTCAGCGCGTCCTCGGAGACCCAGTTCTCGTAGAAGTAGAAGACGGCCTCGTCGTCGACGCCCTGGTTCAGGTCGTAGTTGACGCAGCCCTTCTCGGCCCGGGTGGGCTCGATCAGCGCCTCCAGCTCGCGGCGCAGGTCGGCCTCCTTGCCCGGCTTCGCGCGCATCCGGGCCACGACGGTGAGCAGGTCGCGGTTGTCGTCGGTGGGGGTGGCCATGGGGGTCCTCCGTGGGTCGGACGAGTAGGTGCCGATCACTGACTACCACAGTGCGGGGCGCCCGACCGGGCTGCCGACGGGCGGGCCCGGCGGTAGGTTCGGCGCCATGACCGCGACTCCGGACGGCGCCGGGACGACCGAGATCGCCACCGGCATGGCCGAGGCCGCGCGGGCGTGGATCGAGGGCCTCGACGACGGGCAGCGGGCCACCGCGACCGGGCACGCGCCGGTCGCCGCGGACGCCGACGCGGAGCGGCGGCACTGGTTCTACACCCCGACCGACCACGGCGGCCTGACGTTTCACGAGCAGCGTCCGCCGCAGCAGCGCGCGGCGATGGCGCTGGTCGCGTCCGGGCTCTCGCGTGCGGCGTACGTGACCGTCTCGACCGTGATGGGGCTGGAGAACGTCCTCGACCACACCGAGGGCTTCGTGGCGATGTTCGACCGCACCCGCGGCCGCGACCCGCACATGTACTACCTGCGCGTGTTCGGTGAGCCCGGGTCGACCGGGGCGTGGGGGTGGCGCTTCGGCGGGCACCACGTGTCGCTGAACTTCCTCGTCGTCGACGGCGTGGTCGTCTCCTCGACGCCGTGCTTCCTGGGTGCCGATCCGGCCACCTCGGACCTGCTGGGTGGGGCGTCGCTGCGCCCGCTCGGGCGGGTCGAGGACCTCGCGCGTGACATCGTGCGCTCGCTGCCGGCCGACCTCGCGGCCCGGGCGGTGCTGCTGGACAGGGCCCCGCCGGACCTGGAGGCGGCGAACCGGACCGTTCCGAAGCCGGGTGACCGGCACATCCCGCTGGCCGGGATCTGGCGCGCTCCCTTCGTCGACCCGGTGGAGCAGGCGAAGCTGGAGAAGGGGAGCGAGGCCATCGAGGAGCGGGCCGGCCTGAGCGAGGACGACCACCGCGCGCTCGAGCTGTCCGAGGACCCGAAGGGCGTGCCCGCCTCGGCCCTGGACGCGGGCGGGCGGGAGCAGCTGCGTCTGCTGCTGGGCACCTACCTGCAGCGGGTGCCCGATGCGCTCTCGCCGATCGGGCGCTACGACGACGACGCCGCACTGGACGCCGTGCACCTGGCCTGGGCCGGGCCGACCGAGCCCGGTGCTCCGCACTACTACCGGCTGCAGGGCCCGCGGCTGCTGATCGAGTGGGACAACACCCAGCGCGAGGCGAACCACGCGCACTCGGTGTGGCGTGACCCCACCGCGGACTTCGGCCTGGACGCGCTCGCCGAGCACCGGGCGGCGCACCACCGCTGAGCGGTCAGGGCGTCCCGGTAGCCGGGGGCGCCGTCTCCGGGGGCGCGGTCTCCGGGGCACCGTCCGCCCCGGGCCGTGGCTCGGCCCGCGGGGCGGCAGCGGGGGCGTTCCGCCGTCCGGCCTCCGGAACCGCCCCCGCCGACGGAGCCGGGCGGAGCCCGTTCCCGTCACCGGAGGGGCCGCGCTGCCCGGCCCCGGAACGGGCACCGGGGTCCGAGGGGTCCGGCTCGGCGGCGACGGAGCCGCCGGTGCCCTGCTGCCCGGGGCCGGGTGACGCGCTCCCGGTCGCGCTCGGACGGGTCGGTGCGGGTGCGGCCGGGGCGCTGCTGCGCGGCTCGTCCCGGTCCGGCGCCGGGGTGACCGGTGCGCGGGTCGCCGTACGGCGCGACGTGCTGCTGCGCGGCGACGTGGTCGGCGC
>NZ_JADQDD010000274.1 GCF_019263595.1 Pseudonocardia sp. KRD291
GGCCGTCCGGCATGACGATCGACGCGGTGGCCGCCGAGATGGGCGGGCACGTCGGGTCGATCTACTACCGCTTCCCCACCAAGGACCATCTGCTGGCCCGGCTCTGGATGCGCTGCGCCCGCATCGGGCAGGCAGGACTGCTCGAGGCGCTGCGGCGCGACGATCCCGACGACGCCCTCGACCACGCCGTCCTGCACTACCCGCGCTGGTCCCGCCGGGATCTCGCGCCCGCCCAGGTCCTGGCCGCCTACGGCCGGGAGCAGATCACCCCGCACTGGCCCGACGAGCTCGCCGGGGACCTGGAGACCGTCAACGACGACCTGATCGGCGCCGTCGCCGACTTCAGCGGCCGCTTCTACGACGACGTGTCCCCCGCCCGCCGACGGGCGGTCACCTTCGCCGTCCTGGACCTGCCCAGCTCGGCGATCCGCCGCTACCTGGTGGCCGGCAGGCCCCCGCCGGAGACCCTCGACCAGCCGATCCTCGCCGCGGCGCGGGCCGCGCTCGGCTCCGTCTGACGCCGGCCGACGTCAGTCGATCACCGCGGTGGCCTCCACCTCGACCAGGAGGTCGGGCTCGGCCAGGGTGGCGACGCCGATCCCGGTCAGCGGCGGCAGTGCGGTGATGCCCAGCTTCGCCGACGCCCGGGACACCCCCTCCACGAACAGCGGCATCTTCTCCGCCGTCCAGTCGACGAGGTAGACGGTCAGCTTCGCCACGTCGTCGAACGACGCCCCGACCTCGGCCAGCGCGACGCCGACGTTGAGGTAGCACTGCTCGACCTGGGCGGCGAGGTCACCCTCGCCGACCTTGCCCCCGTCGGCGTCGCGGGCGACCTGGCCGGCGACGAACACCAGTTTCGATCCGGTGGCGACCGACACCTGCCGGTAGAGGTCGACATTCGGCAGCCCGTCGGGGTTGACCAGGGTGATGGACATACTGACTCCTCGTGGTCGACAACGCTGCGGCGCAAGTGCTGCGCGCCCATCATCCTGCGCTCGCCGGTGGCCGGGACCGGTGCGTCGATGATGGCCGTCGACTCGTAGTCATCAGACGTCTGATGACTAGTGCTAGTGTCCTCCCGACGAAGGGAGGCAGCATGACGACGTGGCGCAAGCTCGAACGCGGACCGGTCGTCCCGCAGGTCGAGGCCCTGCTCCGGGAGCGCCTGCTCTCCGGTGGCTGGTCCCCCGGCGAGAAGGTGCCCAGCGAGTCCACCCTGGCGACCGAGATCGGCGTGGGTCGCTCGTCGGTCCGGGAGGCGGTCCGCCTGCTCGGCCGGGACGGCCTGCTGGAGGTGCGTCACGGTTCCGGGACGTTCGTCGCCTCTGCGGAGGCGCCGTCCGCACCGGTGGCGGAGCTGTTGCGCCGGGCACGCCTTCTGGAGGTCTACGAGGTCCGGCGGTCACTGGAGGTCGAGGCCTCTCGCCTGGCAGCGCATCGCGCGGGCACCGACGACCTGGCCGGCCTGCGCACGCAGCTGGCCGAGCGCGCGGCCCGGGCCCACGCCCCGGAGAGCTTCGTCGTCACCGACCTGGACTTCCACGAGTCGATCGTGCGGCTTTCGGGCAACTCCGTCCTGGTCGAGCTGTTCGCCTACGCGCGTCCCGTCATCCAGGCGGCCCTGATCGACCGGATCGCCCACGACGGGCCGCTGATCGACGTCGACCGCGCGCACGACGATCTCGTCACCGCGTTGGAGAACCACGATGTCGAGGCCGCGGTCGAGGCGACCGTGGCGAACCTGCAGAGGACGATCGACGACCTCCGCGCCGAGGAGGTGGACCGATGACGGGCCCGGACCCGGATGTGGACCGGCTCGGCACCGGCGGCGCCGTCGCGATCGGGGTCGCCGGTGGGGCGGTCGGAGGCCTCCTCGGTGGTGGCAGCGGAGTCTTCTTCGTGCCCGCACTCGACCGTTTCGCCCGGGTGCCCCGACCGGTCCTGCACGGCACGTCCACGGTCGCCAACATCGCGGTGTGTGCGATCGGGGCCGCGGTCTACGCCCTGGCCGGCGGTGCGATCGACCTGCGGGCCGGGAGCGGGCTCATCGTCGGCGGGATCATCGGAGGGTTCTTCGGGGCCGGGATCATCTCGCGGATCCCGGAACGTCTTCTCCGGATCCTGTTCATCGCCGTCGTCCTGCTCACCGCGGCCAAGCTCTACTCCGACGCCGCGGGCCTGGACCCGCTCAGCGGCCGGGCGGCCATCTCACCGGCCCTGCTCGCGAGCCTCTGGTTCGTGGTCCCGGTGACCCTCGTCGCCGGAGTGGTCATCGGCGCCTGGGCCGCCGCCCTCGGGCTGGGCGGCGGGCTGCTCGCCGTGCCGGCGCTGGTCCTGCTCTTCGGCGCGGACCTGCACACCGCCGCGGGGACGTCCCTGCTGATGTTCGTGCCGAACTCCGTCGTCGGCGGGGTCATGCACCTGCGGAAGGGCACGGCGTCGCCCCGGCTCGGCCGGCTGCTCAGCATCGGCGCGGTCCCCGGCGCCGCCGTCGGGGCGCTTCTCGCCCTCATGCTCGACAGCGTCGTCCTCGGCCTCGTGTTCGGCACGTTCGCCCTCGCGATGGGAGTGCGGGAGATTCTCCAGATGACCCGGGCCCGCCGGACCGCGAGGAAGGTCGTCCGGGACTCCGGGTGAGGAACGCGGGCGACGTCCTGCGCGACGCCCAGAGCCGAAAGGAACCGTCCGGTGCTCAGCAGCGAGCTCGCCGAGCTGGCCGGCGTCACGGTCCGCACGTTGCGCCACTACCACCAGATCGGTCTGATGCCCGAGCCACCGCGCTCGGCCGGGGGCTACCGGCGCTACGACGTCGGGCACCTCGTCCGGCTCCTGCGCATCACGAGGATGACCGCGCTCGGAGTGCCCCTGTCGTCACTGCCCGCGGTGCTGGACGACCCGGTGGCTGCCGACGAGCTGCTCGACGAGCTCGACCGCCGGGCCGCCGACGACATCGAACGGCTCACCGCCCGCCGGTCCGGCATCGCCGCGTTGCGCCGCAGCGGCGCCCCGCCCGATCTGCCCCCGGAGCTGTCGGCGTGGCGTTCGGCCCCCGCGGAGGGGACGCCGGCGGACATGGCCCGCTTCGAGCACGAGCAGCTGATCCTGGTCGGGCACCTGCTCGGATCGGACGGCCCGGCAGGGTTCGCCACCCTGTTCGGGGAGGCGCAGGACGGCGTGGCCGGGTCCGCACCGCTGACGGCGCGCTTCTACGCCCTCGACGCCGACACCCCGGACGACGAGGTCGCGTCCCTGGTCGACGAGCTGGTCGTGCACCTGCAACCGGTGGTGGCGCGGCTGCACGCCCTGTCGCCGTTCGGCCCGCAGGCCACGGCGCTGATGGAGGAGCTGAACGAGCGGACCCTCCGGCCGGCCCAACACCGCGTCCTGCGCAGGGTCCAGAAGCGGCTGGCGAGGTCCGACGCTCCATGACCCGGGTCACGCCGGACGGACTTGAGTCCGACGCGACGTCGGGGTCTGGACTCGGTGGTGCCCGCACACCGTCGAGCGTGAGGATCCACCATGACCGCCCCGCCGAGGCTGATCACCGTCGAGGAGTTCTTCGACCCGCCCACCCGTAGCCGCGCCCTGCTGTCCCCGGACGGCACGAGGGTCGCCTACCTCGCCCCCTGGCACGGCCGGCTCAACGTGTTCGTCCGCGACGTCGACTCGGACTGGGCCGCCCCCGACGACGCCGACGACGGCGACGCCTCGGGCGCCCGGCGCATCACCTCCGAGAGCCGGCGCAACATCGACACCTTCTTCTGGACCACCGACGGCCGCTACCTGCTGTTCCAGCAGGACACCGACGGCGACGAGAACTGGCACCTGCACCGCGTCGACCCGGCCCGGCCGGACGAGCCCGCGGTCGACCTGACCCCGATCGAGGGCGTGCGCGTGTTCGGTGCGCAGCTCCCGCCGGACCGGCCGGGGACGGCGTTCGTCCAGCTCAACAGGCGCCGTCCCGACCTGATCGACCTGTTCGAGCTCGACCTGGCGACCGGCGCGCTGACCCCGGTCGCGGACAACCCCGGCGACGTCGTCTCGTGGCTGCGCAGCCCGGAACGGTTGCTGGTGTTCACCATGGAGGAGGGCGGTGATCACGTGCTGTCCGAGTGGGCCGCGGGTGAGCGGCGCCCGATCGCGCGGTTCCCCGGCACCGACGTCCTCCTCGCCGTCGTCCCGGCCGCACCCACCCCGGACGGGAACGGGCTGTGGATCGGTTCGTCGCGCGGCTCGGACCGCACCCGGCTGGTCCGGGTCGACCTGGCGACCGGCGAGCAGACCGGGGTGGACAGCCACCCCGTGTTCGACCTGGACACCCCGCGCCCCGAGGCCGACCCGCGCTTCCCGTCCTCGCTGATCCTGCACCCGAGCACCGGCGAGCTGCTCGGAGCCCGCTACCTCGGTGCCCGTCAGGAGATCCACGCGCTCGACCCGCACTTCGCGACGGTGCTGCCGCGGCTGGCCGAGCTGTCCGACGGCGACCTGGCCCACGTGTCCTGTGACGCCACGGCGCAGCGCTGGGTGGTGGACTTCACCCACGACCGCGACCCCGGCGTCACCTGGTTCTACGACCACGCCACGGGACGGGCGCGCCGGCTGTTCCGACCGTTCCCGCACCTCGACCCGGCCCGGCTGGCCCCGGTCACCCCGGTCACCGTCACCGCCCGCGACGGGCTCGGCCTGCCGTGTCACCTGACGCTGCCGGTCGGTATCGAACCGCGGGGGCTGCCGACGGTGCTGCTGGTGCACGGCGGCCCGTGGTACCGCGACAGCTGGGGGTACGACCCGGAGGTGCAGCTGCTGGCCGACCGCGGGTACGCCGTGCTGCAGGTCGACTTCCGCGGCTCCACCGGTTACGGCAAGGCGTACACGCAGGCGGCGATCGGCGAGTTCGCCGGGCGCATGCACGACGACCTGATCGACGCGGTGGACTGGGCGATCGACCAGGGCTACAGCGACCCCGACCGGGTCGCGATCTACGGCTGCTCCTACGGCGGCTACGCCGCACTCGTCGGGGCCGCCTTCACCCCGGACCGGTTCGCCGCCGCGGTCAGCTACACCGGCATGTCCGACCTGACCGACCTGGTCCGTTCCGTGATCCCGGCGGCACGGCGCAGCATCCAGAACTCCTACGTCCGCTACATGGGCGACCCGGACGACCCCGACCAGGAGGCCGACATGCTCGCCCGCTCACCCGTGCGCCGGGTCGACGACATCACCGCACCGACGCTGCTGATCCACGGCGCCAACGACGTCCGCGTCGACCGCCGCCACTCCGACCGCATCGTCGACGCGCTCCGATCCCGCGGCGCCGAGGTCGAGTACCTGCTCAACGAGACCGAGGGTCACTGGTTCGTCAACACCGACAGCAACATCGAGCTGTACGGCACGCTCGAGCGCTTCCTGGCCAAGCACCTGGGCGGACGCTCCTCGACGACGTCCTGACGCGCGGGTCCGGTTCAGGGGGTCTGGTCGTCGTCGGTGAACGCGGCGACCAGACCGTGTGGTGCGTCGTCGCCGAACAGGAGGCCGTGCAGCCGGGCGCCGTCGGTGGCGGCCTCCGCGCCGCGGGGGAACATGGCCCGCTCGTGCTCGGCGAGGGCGGCCTCGACGTCGTCGGGGTGCGCGGCGATCACCCTGCCGAGCTCGGCGCCGTCGTACATGGCCAGGTTCGCGCCCTCGCCGTTCGGGGCGGCGAGGTGCGCGGCGTCGCCGACGAGGGTCACCCCCGGCACCCGGCCCCACCGGTGCCCGGCCGGCAGCGCGTACAGCGGCCGGTGGATGGGCGCGGTGTCGCTATCGGTGATCAGCGCGGTGAGGTCGGGCGCCCAGCCGTCGAACTCCCCCGCGATCCGCGCGGTGACCGCGGCAGGGTCGGCGAAGTCGAGGGCGGCGAACCAGTCCGGCGACTCGCTGAGCGCCACGTAGGTGTGCACGGTGTCGCCCCTCTCCCGGTGGGCGAGGATCCCCTTCCCCGGCGCGAGCGCCATCAGCGAGCCGCCGCCGACGACCTTCGCGGCGGCGGGGTGGCGGGTGTCGCTCTCGAGGAGGTAGGTCTCGACGTACGAGCTGCCGATGTACTCCGGTGTCGCGCCGGTGAGCAGCGGGCGGACCCGCGACCATGCGCCGTCCGCGCCGACCAGCAGGCTCGTGACGACGGAGGTGCCGTCGGCGAAGGTCACCTCGTGCCGGCCCTCGCCGAGTGCGCGGACGCCGCTGACCTTGTGGCCCCACCGGACGGTACCGGCCGGGAGCGAGTCGAGCAGGAGCGCCCGCAGCTCGCCGCGCTGCACCTCGGGGCGGAGGCCCGTGCCGTCGTCGGGCTCGTCGAGCAGGACGGTCCCGTCCCGGTCGAGGATCCGCATCGCCTGGCGTCCCTCCAGGACGAGGTCGCGGAACTCGCCGGTCAGGCCGGCCGCCTCCAGGGCGAGCTGGCCGTTGTCGTCGTGGATGTCGAGCATCCCGCCCTGGGCACGCGCGTCCGGTGAGGGTTCGGCCTCGTAGACCGTGGACGCGATGCCGTGGACGTGCAGGACGCGGGCCAGCACGAGGCCGCCCAGGCCGGCGCCGATGATCGTGACGGTGGTGGTCATGATGACTCCTTCGGTTCAGTTGGAACGTCGTTCCATCATCATGTTGGAACGACGTTCCAAGTGTGTCAAGATGGCGGGGTGGAAACAGGGACGCGACGGTCATCACGGCGCACGGAGGCGCTCTCCCGCGAGCGCATCGTCGAGGCCGCCGTCGAGCTGCTCGACACGACCGGCGAGGGCGGGCTGACGTTCCGGGCACTGGCCGAGCGCCTCGCCACCGGGCCCGGGGCGATCTACCACCACGTGGCGAACAAGGGTGAGCTGCTCTCCGCCGCGACCGACGACGTCGTCGCCGCCGCTCTGGACGTCGAGCCTCCGGCCTCTCCACCAGCGGACCGGATCCGTGCCGTCGCCCTGAGCCTGTTCGACGCGGTCGACGAGCACCCGTGGGTCGCGGCCCAGGTCTCCGACAGCCTCTGGCAGGTAACGGCACCGCGGATCCTCGAGAGCATCGGCCGGCAGGTCCGTGCACTCGGCGTGCCCGAGAACGACTGGTTCGTCACGACCACCGTGCTGATGCAGTACATCCTCGGCGCCGCCGCGCAGAACGCCGCGAACGCCCGCGTCGCCGGACCCGACGCGGACCGCTCCGAGCTCCTCGGCGCCATGGCGACGAGATGGTCGGAGCTCGACCCCGGCGACTACCCGTTCACCCGCGCCGTCGCGGGGCAGATGCGCGAGCACGACGACCGGGAGCAGTTCCTCTCCGGGGTCGATCTCGTCCTCGCGGGCATCACGGCTCTCCACCTGCCCGTTGAGCAGCCGGAACGGCGATAGCGTCGCCTCGTGAGAGTTCGACGCGCCGTCGTCGGCGACGCCGCCCGAGACACACGGCCGGAAGGCTGACCTGCCGAATCTGCCGCTATTCGATCGCGTTGGTCGCGATGCTCGTCAGTGCCAGGCCGGCCCACCCCCGGGCGACGGGATGCGCCTGCGCGTTCACGACCACCGCGCCGTCGCGTCGGGATGCGTAGGCGTCGCCGGTGTAGCGAACGCTCCGGTAGCGGCCACGCTCCCTGGACAGCTCGGTCACGTTGCCCGAACCGCCGGCATCCACGAGCGTCTTCAGCTCGCGTGCCTCGCGCTCTGTCGGCATCTCGACCCACGCGATCGGAACCAGCGCGACGTCGCCCTTCCGATCCCGTATCTCGAACTGCGCGCGCCTCAACGACGCGCACGGATGCGCCTGGAAGAACTCTCGAACAAGACCGTGGGAATGCGCAGCACAGTCCGCGGCATCGTCGACGACCCGACCTGTCACGCGAACGCCCGCGCCGGTGAGCCGGACCTGGACGCTCTCCACGTTCCGCGACACCGACTGCGATCCACTCCGCGATCCCGGACCGGCCGCCGAACCACCGGACGACAAGGCGCTCCCGCCGGCCACACCTCCGACACCGAGCGCGACCGCGACGGAGGGGACTGCCCCGAGTTCCGTTGACCCGATCTCGGTAGGTGGGTCAGGCCGCGTGGGCGGTGTTGAGCAGTGTCTCGAACTCGACCGGGGTGAGC
>NZ_JADQDD010000275.1 GCF_019263595.1 Pseudonocardia sp. KRD291
GACGGCCAGCGCGCCCGCCTGACCCGGGCCGCGCTGGAGACCCTCGCGGTGGTCGCCTACCGCCAGCCGGTGACCCGCGCGCGGGTGTCCGCGGTCCGCGGCGTGAACTGCGACGGGGTGCTCCGGACGCTGCTCACCCGCGGTCTGGTGGAGGAGGCCGGAACCGACGATCAGACGCAGGGGACACTGTTCCGGACGACCGAGCTGTTCCTGGAGCGCCTCGGCCTGGAGTCGGTGCAGGAGCTGCCCCCGTTGGCGCCGCTGCTGCCCGACATCGACGCGATCGACGACATGTGATGAGAGACGATGAGTGAGCGAAAGGCCCGCGAGGTATCCGAGGGCGTCCGGCTGCAGAAGGTGCTGTCGCAGGCGGGAGTGGCGTCCCGCCGCGCGGCCGAGGAGCTGATCGCCGCCGGGCGGGTCTCGGTGGACGGCGAGACCGTGCGCGAGATGGGCAGGCGGGTGGACCCGGACACGGCGATCGTGCACGTCGACGGGGCCCGGGTCGTGCTCCGCGACGACCAGGTCTACCTGGCGTTGAACAAGCCGCAGGGGATGCTGTCCACGATGTCCGACGACAAGGGTCGGCCCTGCGTGGGCGACCTGCTCCTGGACCGGGTCGAGATCATGAACCAGGCCCAGCGGCTGTTCCACGTCGGACGCCTGGACGCCGACACCGAGGGCCTGCTCCTGCTGACCAACGACGGCGAGCTCGGCCACCGGCTGATGCACCCGTCCTACGAGGTCACCAAGACCTACGTCGCCGAGATCATGGGCCAGCCCGCCCGGGACGTCGGCAAGCGCCTGCGCGACGGGATCGAGCTCGACGACGGCGACGAGCGGAACCCGGGCGGGCCGACCAGCACGGTCACCGTGCACTCGTTCAAGCTCGTCGACTCGCTGCCGGGACGCTCGATGGTGGAGCTGGTGCTGCACGAGGGCCGCAAGCACGTCGTGCGCCGGCTGCTCGACGAGGTCGGGCACCCCGTGCAGCGGCTCATCCGGACCGCGGTCGGCGACGTGCAGCTGGGCAACCAGCGACCGGGTAAGCTGCGCCCGCTGAACAACTCCGAGGTCGGGGCGCTCTACAAGGCCGTCGGCCTGTAGGGAGGCGCGGGCCGTGGGAGGCCCGGGACCGCGTCGCCGGACCGGATCTCCTACGCTGCCCGACATGGCGGTACGAGCGCTGCGCGGCGCGACCCAGGTCGATGCCGACGACCGGCAGGAGATCCTGGACCGCTCCGCGGAGCTGGTCACGGCCGTGCTCGAACGCAACCAGCTGGTCTCCGACGACGTCATCTCGATCTGGTTCACCGCGACCCAGGACCTGACCGCGGAGTTCCCGGCCTACGCCGCGCGGCTGCTCGGCCTGACCGACGTCCCGCTGATGTGCGCCACCGAGATGGCCGTGCCCGGGGCGATGCCGCGGGTGCTGCGGCTGCTCGCGCACGTGGAGACCACCCGGCCCCGGTCCGAGCTGCGCCACGTCTACCTGCACGGCGCGGCGGCACTGCGCACCGACCTGCCGCAGTAGGCCCGCCCACCCGGGCGCGGGGCGGATCTCCGTACCGGCGACAATGGACGGGCGCGTGCCCGCAGACGGCGCGTGCCGGACGACGGTCGTGGGGCCGGAGAGGTGGGTACTGGTGGCCTTGCGGGGCGTCGTCGCGATGGACGGACCGTCCGGGACGGGCAAGTCGACGGTCTCCCGCCGGCTGGCGCAGGCCTGCGGTGCGGCCTACCTCGACACCGGCGCGATGTACCGGGCCGCCACGCTGGCCGTGCTGCGCGCGGGGCTCGACGAGAACGCGTCGGAGGACGCGATGGCGGCCGCCGCGACCGGGCGCGACCTGGCCTCCGGCACCGACCCGGCCCGCCCGACGATCACCCTCGACGGCGCCGACGTGAGTGCCGAGATCCGCGGGCCGGAGGTGACCGGCCTGGTCAGCGCCGTGTCCGCGCTCCCGGGGGTGCGCACGGAGCTGGTCGCGCGCCAGCACGAGCTGATCGAGAACGCGGTGCACGGGGGCGGCGGGATCGTCGTCGAGGGCCGCGACATCGGCACCGTGGTGGTGCCGGACGCGCCGTTGAAGGTCTACCTGACGGCCTCGCCCGCGGTCCGGGCCGCACGGCGCGGACGCCAGGACGCCCGGGCGGGCCGCGAGGCCGACCTGCGCGTCACGCTGACCGACGTCGAGCGCCGGGACCGGCTCGACTCCAGCCGCCGTATCTCGCCGCTCTACGCGGCCGCCGACGCGCTGGTGCTCGACACCGACAACCTCAGCGCGGACGACGTGCTGGCCCGGCTGCGTATGCTGGTCTCCGAACGGGGGCTGGAGGGGTGAGCTCCGCCGGCTCCCCGGTGTCCGGCAGCGATCGGGGGTCCGGGAACGACCAGGGGGCCGGGACCGATCTCCCCGAGGGCGCGCTGGGCTGGATGCACGACCTGGCGCGCTGGATCGGGACCTGGTGCTTCGTCCCCGTTCTGCGGGTGCGGGTGCATCACCGGGACCGCATCCCGGCCTCCGGGCCGGTGGTGCTGGTGGCCAACCACAGCTCGTTCGTCGACGGTCCGCTGTTGATGGGACTGATCGGGCGCCGCGTGGTGTTCCTGGTGAAGCAGGAGATGTTCCGGGGGCCGTTCGCGGTGCTCCTACCGTGGATCGGGCAGTTGGCGGTGCGCCGCGGCGCACCCGACCGGCGGCCGCTGACGGCGGCGCTGGACGTGTTGAGCGGAGGCGGGATGGTCGCGGTGTTCCCGGAGGGGACCCGCGGCAGTGGCGAGGTGGCCGCGGCCCAGCAGGGTGCGGCCTGGCTCGCCCGTACGGGCGGGGCGCCGATGCTGCCGGTCGTGTGCCGGGGCACCCGGCGACCGGAGGGATCGGGGCGGCGTTTCCGCCCCCGGGTGGATGTACTGGTGGGAAAAGCGCTGCCGGCGCCGCAGGGCCGAGGACGTGCAGAACTGGCCGCGGCGACCGAGCAGGTACGCGACGCACTCTCCGCGCTGGTCGCGGAGCTGGACGAGATGAGAGGCCGGGGCGAACCCGGCCGGGACGCGAGTGAGACGTGAGCAGTACTGACGAAGCAGGCGTGAACCTCGGACACGAGGAGCGCGCCGAGATGGACCGGCTGGGGCTCGACCCCGCCGAGTTCGTCGCGACCGACGAGGACGGCCTGCCGATCGCCGGGCTGGACCCGGACGAGGTGCTGGCGACCCCGACCCTGGCCGTCGTCGGGCGGCCCAACGTGGGCAAGTCCACGCTGGTCAACCGGCTGATCGGGCGCCGCGAGGCGGTCGTGCAGGACATCCCGGGGGTGACCCGCGACCGGATCGTCTACGACGCCCTGTGGAACGGGCGCCGGTTCAAGCTGATGGACACCGGCGGCTGGGAGCCCGATGCGTCGGGCCTACAGGGCGTCGTCGCCGCGCAGGCCGAGACGGCCATGCGGACCGCGGACGCCGTGATGCTGGTGGTGGACGCCTCGGTCGGGGCCACCACCACCGACGAGGCCGCCGCCCGGGTGCTGCGGCGATCGGACGTCCCGGTGATGCTCTGCGCGACGAAGGTCGACGACGACCGCCTGGTCTCCGACACCGCGTCGCTGTGGCGTCTCGGGCTGGGCGAGCCGCACGCGGTCAGCGGCCTGCACGGCCGTGGCTCCGGTGACCTGCTCGACGCGGTGCTCGAGATCCTGCCCGAGACCCCGCGGGAGGACTTCGGCGCCGCCGCGGGCGGTCCGCGCCGGGTGGCGCTGGTCGGCAAGCCGAACGTCGGCAAGTCGAGCCTGCTGAACAAGGTGGCGGGGGAGAACCGCTCGGTCGTGCACGACGTCGCCGGCACCACCGTCGACCCGGTCGACTCGCTGGTGGACCTGGACGGCGAGGTCTGGCGCTTCGTCGACACCGCAGGCCTGCGCAAGCGGGTCAAGATGGCCAGCGGCATGGAGTACTACGCCAGCCTGCGCACGTCGTCGGCGATCGAGGCCGCCGAGGTGGCCCTGGTGCTGATCGACGCCAGCGAGCCGATCGCCGAGCAGGACCAGCGGGTGCTCACGATGGTCTCCGAGGCCGGCCGCGCCCTGGTGATCCTGTTCAACAAGTGGGATCTGGTCGACGAGGACCGCCGCCGCGAGCTCACCCGTGAGCTCGAGCGCGACCTGATCAGCGTCCGGTGGGCCGAGCGGGTCAACGTCTCGGCGCTGACCGGACGTTCGACGTCCCGGGTGGCGCCCGCGCTGCGCCGGGCCCTGGAGTCCTGGGACACCCGGATCCCGACCGGGCGGCTCAACTCGTGGGTCTCCGACCTGGTCGCGGCCAAGCCGCCGCCGGTGCGCAGCGGCAAGCAGCCGAAGATCCTGTTCGCGACCCAGGCCCAGACCCGACCGCCGACGTTCGTGCTGTTCGCCTCCGGGTTCCTCGAGCCGGGCTACCGCCGGTTCATCGAGCGCCGCCTGCGCGAGGACTTCGGGTTCGCCGGCTCCCCGATCCGCCTGTCGGTGCGGATCCGGGAGAAGCGGCCGCGCAAGAAGTGACCGCGCAGGAAGTGAGGGCCATGCTGCCGAGCGCCGAGTTGCACCTGCATCTGGAGGGCACGCTCGAGCCGTCGACGATCCTGGAGCTCGCCGAGCGCAACCGGGTCCGGCTGCCCTACGCCGACGTCGACGAGCTCGCGGCGCGCTACGAGTTCGCCGACCTGCAGGCCTTCCTCGACCTGTACTACGCGAACATGGCGACGCTGCGCACCGCGCAGGACTTCGCGGACATGACCGACGCCTACCTCACCCGGGCCGCGGCCGCCGGGGTCGTGCACGCCGAGGTCTTCGTCGACCCGCAGGCGCACACGTCCCGCGGCGTCGCCCTGTCCGAGGTGCTCGACGGCGTCGGGACCGCCCTGGCCGCGGCGCCGTCGGTGCACGGGATCAGCACCGGCCTGATCCCGTGCGTACTGCGCGACCACAGTGCCGCCGACGCGATGGCGATGCTGGACGGTGTCCTGCGCTCGGGCGCCCCGGTGCTCGGCCTCGGCCTCGACTCGGCGGAGGTCGGACACCCGCCGTCGGCGTTCACCGAGGTCTTCGACCGGGCCGGCGCCGAGGGCCTGCACCGGGTCGCGCACGCGGGGGAGGAGGGGCCGCCGTCGTACGTGTGGGAGGCCCTGGACCTGCTCGGCGCCGAGCGGATCGACCACGGCGTGCGCAGCCTGGAGGACGGCGACCTGGTCGCCCGACTGGTCCGGCAGCGGACGCCGTTGACCGTGTGCCCGCTGTCGAACCTGCGCCTGCGCGTCGTCGACGACCTGGCCGAGCACCCCCTGCCGGAGATGATGCGCCGCGGGCTCGTGGTCACGGTGAACTCCGACGACCCGGCCTACTTCGGTGGCTACCTCGACGACAACATGGCCGCCCTGCGCGGGTCCTGCGGCATCGACGACGACGCCGCCGAGGTACTGGCACGCAACTCGGTCGAGGCCGCGTTCCTCGACGACGCCCGCAAGCGCGAGCTGCTCGCCCGGATCGACGCCGCCGTCACCGGCGCCCGGCCCCGGAACTGACGTGCGCGTGGGCCGGTGCCGTCGCGGGTAGCCGCGCCCATGGCCAAGGACGCGAGGGACTACCAGGACGACTACACCGACCCACGACTGCGCGAGCGGCTCAAGGAGGAGATCAAGCAGTCGGACAAGGGCGGTGCGCCCGGCAAGTGGTCGGCCCGCAAGTCCCAGCTGCTGACCCAGGAGTACGAGAAGCAGGGCGGCGGGTACCGGCACCCCGACCAGCCCACGGACGCTCAGCGCAGTCTCGAGCAGTGGACCGACGAGAAGTGGCAGACCGCGGACGGGTCCGCCGGGGCACGCGGCGCCGACGGCACCGACCGCTACCTGCCCGAGAAGGCCTGGGAACAGATGTCGGACGACGAGAAGGCGGAGACCCGCCGACGCAAGCGGGCGGGCTCGAAGAAGGGCCGGGGCGACGTCCCGAACACCGACGCCGCGAAGAAGACCCGCAAGGGTGCGCAGCTCGATGAGATGAACGCCGACGACGCGGTGAAGGAAGCCCGCAAGCTGTCCCCCTCCACCGCCGAGAAGGCGCTGGAGCACGAGCGCGCCAACCGGGGTCGCAAGACCGTCGAGCAGCAGCTCGGCAAGTCGGCACGCCGGGACTGAGAGCCCGGCACCGTCACCAGCTGACCGGCAACGAGTTGACACCCTGGATCGTCGTGGCCGGCCGCAGCTCCAGTTCGTCGACCGCCACGTCGAGGCGCAGCGTCGGGATCCGCTCGAGCACCGCAGCGATGATCACTTCGAGCTCCAGGCGGGCCAGGTTCTGGCCCAGGCACTGGTGGACGCCGTAACCGAACGCGATGTGGTGGCGGGCCGGACGGCGCACGTCGAAGGTGTCCGGGTCGGCGAAGACCGCGCCGTCTCGGTTGGCGATCGAGTTGCTGACGATGACGCCGTCGCCTGCCCGGATGAGCTGCCCGTCGACCTCGATGTCCTCGGTGGCCACGCGCCCGCCCGCGATGTCGGCGATCGACAGGTAGCGCAGCAGCTCGTCGACCGCACCCGGGATCAGGGACGGGTCGGCGCGCAGGGCGTCGAGCTGGTCCGGGTGCTGCAGCAGGGTGATCACGCTCAGCGAGGTCATCGACGCGGTCGTCTCGTGCCCGGCGACGAGCAGCAGCAGCGCCGAGGCGACGAGCTCCGCGCGGTCGATCTCGCCGGTCGCCAGGCGTTCGGCGATCAGCGTGTCCAGCAGCCCGGTGCCCGGGTCGGCCTGCAGGGTCGTGACCAGACCGTCCAAGTAGCCGGTGAGGTCGTTGCGCGCGGTCAGCGAGCCCGCCGGGTCCGTGGACTGCACCAGCCGGGTGCTGGCGTCCTGGAAGAACTCGTGGTCGCCGTAGGGCACACCCAGCAGCTCGCAGATCACCATCGAGGGCACCGGCAGCGCCAGCCCGCTGACCAGATCCGCCGGTGGGCCCGCGGCGAGCAGATCGTCGACGAAGCCGTAAACGATCCGCTCGATGTCGGCACGCATTCCCTTGGCGCGCTTCACCGTGAACTCGCTGATCATCATTCGGCGCTTCGGGCCGTGCTCAGGCGGGTCCATGCTGATGAACGCCCGGTTCTGCTGCGTGCGCAACGCCTCACCGCGGGCGGAGGTCATCGGGAACCCGTCGGCGGTGCGGTCGGCGGAGAGCCGCGGGTCGGCGAGCAGCGCGCGCGCCGCCCGGTGGCCGGTCACGACCCATGCGGGACTGCCGTCGTAGAGCGTGACCGGACGAAGCGGGCCCTCCTCGTCGCGCAACCGGGCGTACCCGTCGGGCAGCCGGTACGGGCACGTCCGGTCGTTCGGGAAGCTCGGAGCGTCCTGGGTCTGTCGCGTCGCCACGGTGTCGGTCATCGGGTCCCCCGAGAGTCAAGCAATGTTAAAGAACGGATCGTTCTCTATAGTTCGAGGCTAAGATGCCCGGCGAGAGAACGCAACGGTCTCTCCGGGACGACCTTGGAGTCACGCTGTCGCTGAACACCGAGCCGGCCGGCGGGTCGGGACTCGACCACCGCAAGGGACCTCGCCGTCGCGGCGAGGTCCTGGAGAGCGCCATCCTGGCGGCCGCGTTCGACGAGCTCGTCGAGGTCGGTTACGCCGCGCTGACCATGGAACGGGTGGCCGTCCGGGCGCGCACCAGCAAGGCCGCCGTGTACCGCCGTTGGCCCGGCCGTGCCGAACTGGTGCTCGAGGCGTGCCGTGAGCGGGGGATCATCGAGGTCGACCTGCCCGACACCGGGGCGCTGCGCACCGACGTCATCGACCTCCTCCGCCAGATCTCGGCGAAGATGGCCAGCCCGCTCGGCGGCATCCTGCGCGGGCTGCTGACCGAGCTGACGCGCGACCCCGCATTCGCGACGCTGATCCGCGAACGGATGTATCACGTCGGTCCGTCGACCATCCTCACCGTCCTGGAGCGCGCCGTCGAGCGCGGGGAGGTCGATGCGCAGGTGCTCGGATCGCGGCGCGCCACGGTGGCGACCGACCTGCTGCGCAACGAGTTCCTGCTGTTCGGGGTGCCGATCGCGGACGAGACCATCGTCGACATCGTCGACGAC
>NZ_JADQDD010000276.1 GCF_019263595.1 Pseudonocardia sp. KRD291
GAGTGAGTCCGCGACGTCAGCGGGGCGTCGTGGTCGCCGCGGCGCGACCTGTACCTCAGTCAGCACCGGCAAGGAGTTCCCACCGTGAAGAGCACCGTCGAGCACCTCAGCCCGACGCGCGTCAGGATCAACGTCGAGGTGCCGTTCGACGAGCTCAAGCCCGACTTCGACCGCGCGTACAAGAGCATCGCCAAGCAGGTGAAGATCCCGGGCTTCCGCCCGGGCAAGGCCCCGGCCCGGATCCTCGAGGCCCGGCTGGGCCGCGGCGTCGTTCTCGACGAGGTCGTCAACGCCGCGATCCCGAACAAGTACTCGGAGGCCGTGACCGGCGCCGAGGACGTGACGCCGATCGGGCGTCCGGACATCGAGGTCACCGAGATCGCCGACGGCGAGCGCCTGACGTTCACCGCCGAGGTCGACGTCCGACCCGACATCACGCTGCCCGACCTGGACACGCTCTCGGTCGAGGTCGACGAGGTCGAGGTCACCGACTCCGCCGTCACCGAGCAGCTCGACCAGCTCCGTGCCCGGTTCGGCACGCTGACCGGCGTCGACCGTGCCGCGGCCGAGGGCGACTTCGTGCAGATCGACCTGTCGGCCTCGGTCGACGGCACCGAGATCGAGGAGGCGGCCACCACCGGCTTCTCCTACGAGGTCGGCCAGGGCGGTCTCATCGACGGCATCGACGAGGCCATCACCGGCATGAAGGCCGACGAGGAGAAGACGTTCACGTCGACCCTGGTGGCCGGCGAGTACGCCGACCGCGAGGCCGACGTGACGGTCAAGGTCACCGCCGTCAAGGAGCGCGAGCTCCCCGACGCCGACGACGAGTTCGCCCAGCTGGCCAGCGAGTTCGACACGCTCGACGAGCTGACCGAGAACCTGCGCGAGCGGCTCGGCTCGTCGAAGCGGATGGAGCAGGCCACCCAGGCTCGCGACCGGCTGCTGGACCAGATCGTCGAGAGCACCGAGGTGCCGCTGCCGGACAGCGTCGTCGCCGCCGAGGTCGACTCGCGCACGCACGACGCCGTGCACGCGTTCGACCACGACGAGGACCGCTTCGCCGAGTTCCTCACCCAGCAGGGCCAGACCCGCGAGGAGTTCGACGCCGAGGCCAAGGCGGAGGCCGAGAAGGCCGTCCGCTACCGCCTGGTGCTCGACGCGCTGGCCGACAAGGAAGAGGTCTCGGTCGGCGACCAGGAGCTCACCGAGCGGATCATGTACCAAGCCCAGCAGTACGGCATGGCGCCCGAGCAGTTCGTCCAGCAGATTCAGCAGGCCGGTCAGCTCGGCGCGATCTACCAGGACGTGCGCCGGAGCAAGGCGCTGATCACCGCCGTGCGCGCGGCGACCGTCACGCTGCCCTCGGGCGACGTGGTCGACCTGTCCGACCTGCTCGGCTCCGACGACGAGGTCGAGGTCACCGACCCGGCCGCCGACGATGCCCCGGCCACCGTCGAGGGCGAGGTCGTGGAGACCTCGGCCGAGGCGGACGACGAGGCCGCGGGCCCCGACGACGACAAGGCCGACGACGCCGCTGCGGCGAAGGCCTGAGCTGGGAGTTCGTCGGGGCGGTGCGCTCTCGGCGAACATCGCGGGTTGATCCCTACGTGGGCCTCCGGGTCCGCGTAGGGTCGGCCCCGAACCGGCTCCGAGAGGGGGCCGATGCGGGTCGGGACACCCGGCCCGGACAACGGATCCGACGTACATGGCCCCAGATTTCAGAAGGCAGGGTGAAGTGAGCCAGCAGGACACCGGCCCGCACATCGCGGGGCGCAGCGTGAACGGGCCCGGGGCCGTATTCCCCGGGGTGACGGCCTCCGGTCCGCAGATGCGCGCCGCGTCGAGCGGCATGAGCCTCGGCGACTCGGTGTACGAGCGCCTGCTGCAGCAGCGGATCATCGTGCTCGGTCAGCAGGTCGACTCCGAGATCTCCAACCGGATCGCGGCGCAGATGCTGCTGCTCGCGGCCGAGGACCCCGAGCAGGACATCCAGCTCTACATCAACTCGCCCGGCGGTTCGGTCAACGACGGCATGGCCGTGTTCGACACCATGAACCTGGTGCCGTGCGACGTGGCGACGACGGTGATGGGCATGGCCGCCTCGATGGGGCAGTTCCTGCTCTCCGCCGGCACCCCGGGCAAGCGCTCGGCACTGCCGCACGCGAAGATCATGATGCACCAGCCCTCCGGCGGCATCGGCGGCACGGAGGCCGACATCACGATCCTGGCCGACCAGCTCCGCAAGACCAAGCACGAGATGGCCGAGCTGATCGCCGGGCACACCGGACAGTCGGTGGAGACCATCACGCGCGACTCGGACCGTGACCGGTGGTTCTCCGCGGAGGAGGCGAAGGACTACGGCTTCGTCGACCACGTGGTGACCCACGCCGGCCGGATCTCCACCACCTCGCCGAACGGGAGCGCCTGATGAGCAACTTCGATCCGCGTCGCCCCGTGTCGGGCGCCGACTCGTGGGCGCCCGGCGGTCACGCGCCGGAGCAGGCGCGTGCGCGTTACGTGCTGCCGTCCTACGTGGAGCGCACGAGCTACGGGGTCAAGGAGTCGAACCCGTACAACAAGCTCTTCGAGGAGCGCATCATCTTCCTCGGCGAGCAGATCAACGACACCTCGGCCAACGACACGATCGCCCAGCTGATGGTGCTCGAGTCGCTGGACCCGGACCGCGAGATCAGCGTCTACATCAACTCGCCCGGTGGGTCGTTCACGTCGCTGATGGCGATCTACGACACGATGCAGTTCATCCGGCCCGACATCCAGACCGTGTGCCTGGGGCAGGCGGCCTCGGCCGCGGCCGTGCTGCTCGCCGCGGGCACCGCGGGGCGCCGGATGGCGGTCGAGAACGCCCGCATCCTGATCCACCAGCCGGCCACCGAGGGCGTCTACGGCCAGGCGTCGGACCTGGAGATCCAGGCCACCGAGATCTCCCGCATCCGCCGTCGGATGGAGGAGATCCTGGCCCGGCACACCAACCGCGCGCCGGAGCAGGTGCACGAGGACATCGACCGGGACAAGATCCTCACGGCCGAGGAGGCCAAGGAGTACGGCCTGATCGACGAGATCGTGCAGAGCCGGAAGCTCTCCGCGACCGGATAGGCAGGACGACCGCCCGCCGACCCGTCGCCGACCGGGACTCCCGTTGGGGTCCCCGGCGACGGGTCGGGGCAGGTACCGTCACACAGACTCACCACGGGTGGGTACCGCACAGGCACTGCGCCGAACTCGGACTGGGGATTCACACCTATGGCACGCATCGGTGACGGTGGAGACCTGCTGAAGTGCTCGTTCTGCGGAAAGAGCCAGAAGCAGGTCAAGAAGCTGATCGCCGGCCCCGGCGTGTACATCTGCGACGAGTGCATCGACCTCTGCAACGAGATCATCGAGGAAGAGCTCGCCGAGGCCGGTGAGGTCAAGCTCGACGAGCTGCCCAAGCCCGCCGAGATCCACGAGTTCCTCGACCAGTACGTCGTGGGGCAGTCGACCACCAAGCGCACGCTCTCGGTGGCGGTCTACAACCACTACAAGCGGATCCAGGCCGGTGACCGCGGGCGCGGCGCCGACGGCGACGGCATCGAGATCGCCAAGTCGAACATCCTGATGCTCGGCCCGACCGGCTGCGGCAAGACCTACCTCGCGCAGACGCTGGCGAAGCTGCTCAACGTCCCGTTCGCGATCGCCGACGCCACGGCGCTGACCGAGGCCGGCTACGTGGGCGAGGACGTCGAGAACATCCTGCTCAAGCTGATCCAGGCCGCGGACTACGACGTGAAGCGCGCCGAGACCGGGATCATCTACATCGACGAGGTCGACAAGATCGCCCGCAAGTCGGAGAACCCGTCGATCACCCGCGATGTCTCCGGCGAGGGCGTCCAGCAGGCGCTGCTCAAGATCCTCGAGGGCACCACCGCCAGCGTGCCCCCGCAGGGCGGCCGCAAGCACCCGCACCAGGAGTTCATCCAGATCGACACGACGAACGTGCTGTTCATCGTGGCCGGCGCGTTCTCCGGGCTGGAGCGCATCATCGGCGACCGGGTCGGCCGCAGCGGCATCGGCTTCGGTGCGGAGATCCGCTCCAAGAAGGACATGGACAACTCGGAGAGCTTCGGTGAGACGCTCCCCGAGGACCTGATCAAGTTCGGCCTGATCCCCGAGTTCATCGGCCGGCTGCCGATCGTCGCGTCGGTGACCTCGCTGGACAAGGAAGCCCTGGTCAAGATCCTGACCGAGCCGCGGAACGCGCTGATCAAGCAGTACCGCAAGCTCTTCGAGATGGACGGCGTCGAGCTCGAGTTCTCGGACGAGGCGCTGGAGGCGGTCGCCGACATGGCGATCCTGCGCGGCACCGGTGCCCGTGGCCTGCGGGCGATCATGGAGGAGGTCCTCCTCCCGGTCATGTACGACATCCCGAGCCGCGACGACGTGGCCAAGGTCGTGGTCACCGACCAGACGGTGCGCGAGAACGTCAACCCGACGATCGTGCCGCGCCAGCCCCCGCGTCGGGAGCGCCGCGACCGTTCGGCGTGATCCACACCTCCTCTGCCGCAACAGGACCCGGTCAGCGACCGGGTCCTGTTGCCGTATCCGGGCCGGGTACATAGGTTGCACCGGACGCAGTAGCAGATCGGGAGGGGCGCCATGGCGGCCAGTGCAGGATTCCTGTCGCGGGAGCGGATCGTCGCCCCGCCCGGCTGGAGTCGTTGGCTGATCCCGCCCGCGGCGCTGGCCATCCATCTGGCGATCGGCCAGGCGTACGCGTGGACGGCGTTCAAGACCGCGCTGTCCGGCACCGTGCTGTCCGGGAACCCGAGCGCGGGTGTGCTGAGCGCGCTGCCGTTCCAGCTCGCGATCGTGATGCTGGGGATCTCGGCCGCGGTGTTCGGGACGAAGGTGGACGCACGCGGGCCCCGTTGGGCGATGGTGGTCGCCACGTCCTGTTTCGTGGCCGGCTTCCTGATCTCCGCGCTGGGCGTGGCCACCGGCCAGTACTGGCTCGTGGTGCTCGGGTACGGCGGCGTCGGCGGGATCGGGCTCGGCATCGGCTACATCTCGCCGGTCTCGACGCTGATCAAGTGGTTCCCGGACCGGCCGGGCCTGTCCACCGGCATCGCGATCATGGGGTTCGGTGGCGGCGCGCTGATCGCGACGCCGCTGACCAACCAGCTCCTCGCCGCGTTCGGCGGCACCACCAAGGGACCCGCCGGCACCTCCGGGGTCGCGACCACGTTCCTGGTCATGGGCCTGATCTACCTGGTCTTCATGGCACTCGGGGCACTGCTGATCCGGGTTCCGGCGGAAGGCTGGCGACCGGCAGGCTGGACGCCGCCCGCCGCGGGCGCCGACGTCGTGGGCTCGGCCAACGTCTCGGCCCGCAACGCGATCCGCACTCCGCAGTTCTGGCTGCTGTGGGTGGTGATCTGCTTCAACGTCACCGCCGGCATCGGGATCCTGGAACGCGCGCAGGACATCTACAAGGACTTCTTCCCGGTGGGCGTGGCCGTGGCGGCGACGGCGGCCGCGGGCGGGTTCGCGGCGTTGCTGTCGCTGGCGAACTCGGCGGGCCGGCTCGGCTGGTCGTCGTTGTCCGACGTCCTGGGTCGCAAGAACATGTACCGGATCTACCTGGGTGTCGGGGCGCTGCTCTACCTGGCCGTGACCCTGCTGACCGACTCGAGCAAGGTGCTGTTCCTGATCTGCGCCATCCTGATCCTGTCGTTCTACGGGGCCGGGTTCGCGACGCTGCCGGCCTACCTGCGCGACCTGTTCGGGACCTACCAGGTCGGGGCCATCCACGGTCGCCTGCTGACGGCCTGGTCGGTGGCCGGGGTGCTCGGGCCGCTGATCGTCAACGCGATCGCCGACGCCCGGATCGAGTCCGGGGTCGAGGGCCCGGCCCGCTACACCACCGCGTTCACGATCATGATCGTGCTGCTGGCCGTCGGGTTCGTGTGCAACGAGCTGATCCGTCCGGTGAACGCGCGGTTCCACGAGCCGAAGGCCGACGTGAAGGCCACCACCGAGGGGGCGCAGGCATGAGCACCGCACACGAGAGCTCGCCGGCCGGGACCGCTGCCCCGTGGACGCCGCTGCAGTGGGTCGGTGCCGTTCTGGCCTGGCTGTGGGTGGTCGTGCCGTTCGGCTGGGGCCTCTACGAGCTGCTGGTCAAGATCCCGGCGCTGTTCGGGTGAGCGACGACGCGACGGCGATGGCTCCCTGGGTCACGGCCGTCACCCGCGAGCTGGGGCTGCACGACGTGGACACGGTCGCCGCCGTCGACACGGTGCTGGACCTGACCTCGGACGTGGCCCACGGCGTCTCCCGCCCGGGTGCGCCGGTGACGGCGTTCCTGCTCGGGATCGCCGCGGGCCGCGCCGACGAGCCCGACGAGGCCGTCAAGGAGCTCGCGGCCAAGCTCTCCGACCTCGCCGAGAACTGGGACGGCTGAGCCACTCCGGCCACCGGGCCGGCGCGGGTGTCCCGAGGGGCCCCCTCGCTCACGGGGGCGTCCCGGGGGTTCCCCTCGGGGTGCTCCGCGGGTGGTGCGGGGGCGTCGTGGAGTGTTCATCGGGGTGTCGCCCGTTGTGTCCGGTCGTGGGTCGCCCGTCCGGGTTACAAGAGTGGGGTGCGCTCCCCGCTGACCCGTCGTGCCCTGATCCGTTCGGCCGCCCTGGGCGGCCTCGCCGTCCCGGTGCTCGCCACCTCCACCCCGGCGTCCGCCACCGCCGGACCGTCACTCCTGCGTCCCGACCGTCCGTCGTTGACGCACGGGGTGCAGTCCGGTGACGTGCTGCCCGGTTCCGGTCTGGTGTGGACACGCGCCGACCGGCCGTCGCGGATGGTGGTCGAGGTCGCCGACAACCCGGAGTTCCGCCGCTCCCGTCGGCTGCGCGGCCCGGTCCTGACCCCGGCGACGGACCTGACCGGCCGGATGCGGGTGCCCGCGACGTCGCGCGAGGTGCACTACCGCGTCGTCGCCGAGTCGTTGGACGGGCGCGGTGCGAGCGCGCCGGTGACCGGGATGTTCCGGTCCACGCCGGGACCGCGCGACGGCGCCCGGATCCAGTGGTCCGGCGACGTGGTCGGGCAGGGCTGGGGGATCAACCCGGACGTCGGCGGGATGCGGATCTTCTCCGCGATGGCCGACCGTGAGCCGGACCTGTTCCTGCACAGCGGCGACACCGTCTACGCCGACGGGCCGCTGACCGAGACCGTGGTGCTGCCGGACGGGCGGACCTGGCGCAACGTCGTCACGCCGGAGAAGCGCAAGGTCGCCGAGACGCTCGCCGAGTACCGCGGCCAGTACGCCTACAACCTGCTCGACGAGAACGTGCTCCGGTTCAACGCGAGCGTTCCGCAGATCAACCAGTGGGACGACCACGAGGTCACCAACAACTGGTACCCCGGCGAGATCCTGACCGATGCGAAGTACACCGAGAAGCGCGTCGACGTGCTCGCCGAGCGCGCGTTCCGGGCGTTCCACGAGTGGGTGCCGCTGGACCCGCGCACCGCCGTCGACGGGCGGGTGTACCGGCGGATCCCGTACGGCCCGCACGTCGAGGTCTTCGTGCTCGACATGCGCCACCACCGGGACGCCAACGGGCCGAACACCGGGGACCGCGGGCGGATCCTGGGCGAGCGTCAGGCCCGCTGGCTGGTCGACGCGCTGAGCTCGAGCCGGGCCACCTGGAAGATCGTCCAGTCGGACATGCCGATCGGTGTCCTGGTCCCGGACGGCGACACGGCCTGGGAGGCCGTCGCGAACGGGAAGCCGGGCGCGCCGACCGGACGCGAGTCCGAGATCGCCGGGGTGCTCACGGCCCTGGCCCGGAAGAAGGTGCGCGGCGTGGTCTGGGTGACCGCGGACGTGCACTACACCGCCGCGCACCACTACTCGCCGGACCGGGCCGCGTTCGACGGCTTCGACCCGTTCTGGGAGTTCGTCTCCGGCCCGCTGCACGCCGGAGCGTTCGGCCCCAGCGAGCTGGACCCGACGTTCGGTCCGGAGGCGGTGTTCACCCGCGGCCCGTCGCGACAGGGCGCGTCCC
>NZ_JADQDD010000277.1 GCF_019263595.1 Pseudonocardia sp. KRD291
CCCCGGAGGCCGCGCGGCGCGCCTCGGCCGGGTCCGGCGCGGCACACGCGGCCCGCGCACGCGACCGGCACTGCTCCATCGTCACCGCGGCCAGCCCGGCGCCGACCGCCTCCAGCGCGGGCGATCCCATGGACAGGCTCGTCGCCCCCAGGCCGACCAGCACCGGGGCCAGGGCCGGGTCCGCGGCCGCCTCGCCGCACACCCCGACCGGCGTGCCGGTGCGGGCCGATGCCTCGCCGAGCATGCCGATCAGGCGCAGCAGCGCCGGCTGCCACGGGTCGTTCAGCGCGGCCACCGGCCCGGACTGGCGGTCCGCCGCGAACAGGTACTGCGCCAGGTCGTTCGTGCCGACCGAGACGAAGTCGACCTCACGCAGGATCTCGTCCGCGCTCAGCACCGCGGCCGGAACCTCGATCATGACGCCGGCCCGGGCGATGCCGTGCGCACGGCACCGCTGCACGAACCAGGCCGCCTCGGCCGCGGTCGCGACCATCGGCGCCATCACCCTCAGCTCGGCGCCGGTCGCCTCCGCCGCCGCGGCGAGGGCGGCGAGCTGGCGGTCCAGCACGCCGGCGCCGTCACCGGGCGCCCGCGCGACCCGCAGGCCGCGCACGCCCAGAGCCGGGTTCGGCTCGACGGCCTGCGCCAGGAACGGCAGCGGCTTGTCCGCGCCCGCGTCCAGGGTGCGGGCGGTGACCGGCCTGCCCGCGAACGCCGAGAGCACCGCGGTGTAGATCTCGCGCTGGCGGGCCCCGGTGGGCTCCTCGGTGGCGGAGAGGAACGCCAGCTCGGTGCGGAACAGGCCCACCCCCTCGGCCCCGTCGTCGGCGCCCCGGCGCGCACCCGGCCCGTCGCCGACGTTGGCCAGCAGCCCCACGGCGTGCCCGTCGGCGGTGCGCCCGACCCCGTCCCAGTGCGCGGTCACCGCCGCGGCTGCGGCCACCGTCGCCTCCTCCGGTGTCGCGACCTCGGTCACCTCGCCGGTGGCGCCGTCGACGACCACGGCGCAGCCCTCGGCGAGCGACGTCGCCCCCGCACAGCCGACGACGGCCGGGATCCCCAGCGAGCGGGCCAGGATCGCGGTGTGGCTGGTCGGGCCGCCCTGCTCGGTGACCAGTGCCAGCGCGACGCCCGGTCGCAGGCCCGCGGTGTCGGCCGGGGCCAGGTCGGTCGCCACCAGCACGGCGGGCGCGTCCAGGTCGGAGACGCCCGGGGCCGGCAGGCCGAGCAGCTCGGCCACGATCCGGTCCCGGACGTCGTGGATGTCGCGGGCCCGCTCGGCCATGTAGCCGCCCATCCCCGCGAGCACGTCGGCGAACCGGTTCGCCGCCTCCCACACCGCGCGCGCCGCCGGGCGGCCCGCCCCGGTGACCAGCTCGCGTGCGTCCTGCAGCAGCGCGGGGTCACCGACCATCTCTACGGTCGTGTCCAGGACGTCGCGGGCGTCGCCCTGCACGGTCGCGGCCCTGGCCCGCAGCCGCGCGGACACGAGCCCGACGGCCGGCGCGATCCGGTCTGCCTCCGCGGCCGGGTCGGCCGGGGCAGGCCCGGCGGGCGGCTCCCCCGGCGGTTCGGCGACGCGGACCACGCGTCCCCCGGCCCGGCCCGGTCCGGCCGGGATCCCCTTCAACGCGCGGAGCGACATCCCCGCCCCTCCCTACAAGATCAGCTGTCGACGACCCGGCGCACGCAGGACCCGGGCCGGCTCACCGCTTGGCGGCGAGGCGCTCCAGGCGGGCGGGGGTCGGCCAGCGGACGTCGCGGGCCCAGCCCAGCTTCTCGAACAGCCGGATCGCCCCGGCGGAGATGTCGAGCTGGCCGGGACCGACACCGTGCCGGGCCGAGGTCGGGTCGGCGTGGTGCAGGTTGTGCCAGGACTCGCCCATGCTCGGGATCGCCAGCAGCCAGACGTTGGTGGAGCGGTCGCGCCCGGTCCAGGGACGCTCACCGACCAGGTGGCAGATCGAGTTCGTCGACCAGGCCACGTGGTGGGTCAGCGCGACCCGCACCAGCCCGGCCCAGAAGAACGCCGTGAACGCGCCCCACCAGCTCATCGTGACCAGCCCGCCGACCACGGCCGGGCCGAACAGGCTGAGCACGGTGAGCAGCGTGAAGGCGCGGTGCACCGCGGACATGTCCCGATCCTCGAGCAGGTCCGGGGTGAAGCGGCGCTGGTCGGTCATGTCCCGGTCGAACAGCCACCCCATGTGCGCGTGCCAGAACCCGCGGACCAGCGCCCGGGGCGAGGTCCCGTAGCGCCACGGCGAGTGCGGGTCGCCCTCCTTGTCGGCGTAGGCGTGATGGCGCCGGTGATCGGCCACCCAGTGCCGGACCGGTCCCTGCACGGCCAGGCTGCCGGCGACCGCGAGCGCGATCCGCAGCCCGCGGTTCGCCGTGAACGCGCGGTGGGTGAACAGCCGGTGGAACCCGACGGTCACACCGAGCATGGAGACCACGTACAGCACGACCGCCATCCCCGCGTCGAGCAGGCTCAGGCCCCATCCCCACGCCAGCGGCACGGCCGCGACCAGGGCCAGCGCGGGCACGGCGGCGAACACGTACACGAACACGTGCGGGGCGATGTGGCGTCGGTGGTCGGACAGGTCGCGGGGCGCGACACCGCCCGGCGCTGAAGCGGACATGCGGAACCTTCCGGAGACGTCGGTTGTCGCTGGTGATCCTCCTGGACCGATGGCCGAGGCGGCTACCCGCGTGACGCCCGCCACCGGGCGGGCACCGACCCCTCGGTGTCCCGACGCCGGCTCCCGTCCCCGGCGGCTTCGAAGCCCTCCACCTCGGCGATCCGGCCGAGCACGGTGAGCCGGTCCGGGCGGGCCATGCCGGGGTCGAGCTCCTGGTAGACGTTGATCACGTTCTGGGCCAGGCGCCCGTACTCGGGCAGCGAGCCGTAGTCACCGAGGTCGATCGAGGCGATCGCGTCGTCCACTCCGAGGCCGTCCTCGAAGCGCTTGCGCGCCTCGCCCTCGACCCAGGTCAGGTACCCGCGGACGCGGTGCACACCGGACTTGTCGGTGACCGGCCCGTGCCCGGGGACGATCGTGGTGACGTCCATGTCGAGGATCCGGTCGCAGGCGCCGACCCAGCGCGAGATCGGCCCGGCCCAGGCGATCGGGGTGCCGCCGACGAACAGGATGTCGCCGGAGTAGAGGACCCCGGCGTCCGGGACGTGCACGAGCGTGTCGCCGGGTGTGTGCGCCGGCCCGACCTGGATCAGCGCCACCTCGCGGCCGCCGACGTCCAGGCTCGTCTCGCCGGTGAACGTGCGCGTCGGCCCGGTCGAGGTGATGCCCTCGAACTCGAACGGCCCGAAGATCTCGCGCGCGAACTCGCCGGTGGGCGTGTCCAGCCGCTTGATCCCGGCCAGTGCCTCGACCGCCTCCTGGTTCATCAGGTCGGCGGCGGCCTGCGAGGCGATGATCTCCACGCCCTCCCCGGCGACGAGCTCGTTGCCGAAGTAGTGGTCGCCGTCGGAGTGCGTGTTCACGACCGTGGCCACCGGGTACGTGTCGGTGACCGGGGAGATCGCGTCCAGCATCCGGCGGGCCAGCGTCAGGTCGAACAGCGTGTCCACCATCAGCGACGCACCCGATCCCGTGACCAGCCCCGAGTTCGACCACCCCCAGCCGCCGTCGGGCTGCAGCCACGCGTGGCAGCCCCGACCCAGGTCGTGCAGGCCCTCGCGGTACTCCATCCGAACTCCCTCGTCCTCGTGTCCGGCACCGTCCACACAGGCGTTGAGACGTACTCTGGCGCATCGACCAGCCGGAGGAAACAGCCATGACGAGCACGCTGCGCGCCGGGATCGTCGGCGCCGGGTTCATCGGGACGGTGCACGCGCACGCCGTCCGCGCGGCCGGCGGCGAGGTGACCCGCGTCGCCGCGTCCACACCGGGCCGCTCGGCCGACGCCGCGGCCCGGCTGGGCGCCCGGGCCGGCGCCGCGACCGGCGAGGAGCTGATCGACGCCGACGACGTCGACGTCGTGCACGTGTGCACCCCGAACTCGCTGCACGTCCCGCTGGCCCGCCGCGCGCTGGCCGCGGGCAAGCCGGTGATCTGCGAGAAGCCCCTGGCGACCACCCTCGACGACGCGCGGACGCTCGCCGACGAGGCCGGGTCGCAGGTCGCGACGGTGCCGTTCGCCTACCGCTTCTACGCCGCGGTCCGGGAGATCCGGGCCCGCGTCGCGGACGGCGGGGCGGGCGCGCTGCACCTGCTGCACGGCGCCTACCTGCAGGACTGGCAGGCCGCGGGCGGACCGGCAGGCTGGCGCGGACAGGCCGGCGAGGGTGGCGCGTACCGGGCGTTCGCCGACATCGGTGTGCACTGGTGCGACCTGGTCGAGTTCACCAGCGGGCACCGGATCACCCGGCTGCTGGCCGCGACCGCGGGCGGGGGCACCGCCAGCACGGTCACGTTCGAGACCGACGCCGGCGCCACCGGGTCGACGGTGATCAGCCAGACGTCGCTGGGCCGGCGCAACAGCCTGCGGATCTCCCTCGACGGCGAGCGGGCCGCGTACCGGTTCGACCAGGAGGACCCGGAGACACTGCTGGTCGGCGGCACCGACGGCGACCTCGCCGTGCACCGCGGGTCGCCCGCGTTCTCCGCCGCCGCGGCGCGCTACTCGCTGCTGCCGCCCGGGCACCCGCAGGGCTACCAGGGGTGCTTCGACGCGTTCGTGACCGACACCTACGCCGCGATCCGCGGCGACGCCCCGGACGGGCTGCCCACGTTCGCCGACGGGCTGCGCGCCGCCGTGCTCACCGACGCGGTGATCCGCTCCTCGGAGTCCGAGGCCTGGGTGGACGTGCCCCGGTGAACCCGTGAAGCTCGGGGCGCTCAGCTGCTGCGGCGGGCGTGCACGGCCATCACGCCCAGCGTGAGCAGCAGCCGGTCGCGCGGGTCGGCGACCGAACGCCCGGTGACGGACTCGATGCGACGCATCCGGTAGATCACGGTGTTGCGGTGGCAGAACAGCGCCCGCGCCGCCTGCGTCGGTGAGCCGCCGCAGCTCAGCAGGGCGTCGAGCGTGTCGAGCAGCGTGCTCCGGTCCGCCTCGGGCAGGTCGAGCAGGCCGCCCAGCGAGGTCCGGGTGAGCCGCTCGCCGAGCTCCGGGCTGTCCGCGAGCAGTGCCTCGGGCAACCTCTCGTCCAGTACCGCCAGGCCCCGGCCGGTGACCGTGCGCACGGCGGTCTGGGCCATCCGGTACCCGGCGTCGACCCTGGCCGGGCCGTCGACCGGTGGCGACATCCCGACCCGGCCGGTCACGCACGGCCGGAGCATCTCGACGATCACCCCGTGCGGGCGCACGCCGAGGGCGACCAGGCCCACCAGCTCCCGGTCGCGCAGCACCCAGGAGGACACGACCGAGTGCCCGGCCAGCGTCCGCTCCGGCTCCTGCAGGGGGTCCGCACCGGCGCCGTCCAGGCAGCCGACGACGACGAGCAGCGGCCCGGTGTCCGGCAGGCCGAGCACGCCCGCGGCGTCCCGGGCGAAGACCGGATCCCGTCCGCGCCCGGCCAGCAGGGCGTCCAGGACCGCGTGCCGGCGGCTCAGGTCGCGGCTGCGCACCCGCTGCTCCTCCTGCCGGTAGGCGTCGACCAGCGCCTCGGAGCTGCCGTCGTTCGTGTGCCACACGTAGCTCGCGGCGTCGAGCAGGGCGAGGTCGTAGGCCCCGTCGAAGCGCAGGCGCGAGGTCTGCAGCAGCGACTCCCAGAGCAGGCGCCCGCCCAGCCGGTAGGCGCGCAGCACAGCTTCCAGCGGAACTCCCTGGCGTGCCCGCCGCCGCCCGGTCGCCCGGGTGGAGTCGCCGGGGTCGACGCCCTCGGGCACCCGGTCGGCGAGCACCTCGACGCCGCGCTGCAGGTTGGCGCGGCAGGCGTCGCGCAGCTCGTCGAGCAGATCGAGCTCTACATAGGATGGTTCGCATCGCAGTATCTGCAGCGTGAGGCGGTCGGCGAGACTCTCGACCTCGCCGAGCAGCACGCCACCCAGTGCGCGCAATGCTGCCTCGACCGGCGCGGCGAGGGGCCGGGACCGTGATCCCGCCTCGTCGGACAGCACGTCGTCACTGTGCACCGGGCGCGGCCCGGCGTCCATCGGTTCGGGCGCACAGCCCAGCTATCGGCCTCCGATGTTGGGCGATGCGCCCATGGTGGTCACTGGTCACAACGCCCAACCTGTAACCACACCGGGTGACCCCGATCACCTCCGCGCCTCGCCGCCCCCGCCAGACCGACGACTGCCGGACCACGACCGTCGACACACCCGTCCCGCGAAGGAGAAGGCATGGCTGCGACCGAGCCGGAGCCCCGGCCCGTACCGGGCGGGACGGCCGCCGCGGACCGGCCGCTGTTCCGGGTCGACGAGGTCGGGGTCCGTTTCGGCGGGCTGGTCGCGCTGGACGGCGTCTCGCTCGCCGTCGCGCCCGGCGAGGTGCACGGCGTGATCGGGCCGAACGGGGCGGGCAAGACCACGCTGTTCAACGTGTGCTGCGGGTTCGTCCGCCCGAGCACCGGTTCGCTGTCCTGGCGCGGTGAACCGGTCCGCGATCTGCGCCCCCACCACCTCGCGCGGATGGGGGTCGCCCGCACCCTGCAGGGGGTCGGGCTCTTCCGCGGGCTCACCGTCCTGGAGAACGTGATGGTCGGCGCGGACCGGCACCGCCGGGCCGGGTTCGGCTCGGCGCTGCTGGCGCTGCGCCGCTCGGACCGCGACGAGCGGGCGCTGCGCGAGCGGGCGAGCGCCGCGCTGACCGAGCTGGGCGCCGAGACCTACGCCGACCGGCTCCCGGGCAGCCTCCCGTACCCGGTGCAGAAGCGGGTCTCACTGGCCCGCGCGCTGGCCGGTGACCCGCAGATGCTGCTGCTCGACGAACCGGCGAGCGGTCTGGGAGCCGACGACATGGCCGAGCTCGGCGACCGGATCCGGTCGCTGAGCTCCCGGATGGCGGTGGTGCTCGTGGAGCACCACATGGACCTGGTGATGGGTGTGTGCGACCGGATCACCGTGCTGGACTTCGGCCGGGTCGTCGCCTCCGGCACTCCGGACCAGGTGCGCGACGACCCGGCCGTGATCGACGCCTACCTGGGCGAGGCCGCCCGGTGACCGCCGACGCCGCACCCGCGGCCGGAGACCCCGCCGTCGAGGGCCCCGCCCTCGAGGTCCGCGGGCTGAGCGCCTCCTACGGCCCGGTCGAGGCCCTGGACCGGGTCGACGTGGCGGCCGGGCGGGGACAGGTCACCGCCGTGCTCGGCGCGAACGGCGCGGGCAAGTCGACCCTGCTGCGCACGATCTCCGGGCTGGTCCGGGCCACGGCGGGCGAGGTGCGTATCGACGGTGTCGACCACACCGGCTCGCCCGCCGAGCAGATCGCGCGGGCCGGCGTCGCGCACGTCCCGGAAGGCCGGGGCGTGATCACCGAGCTGACGGTGGAGGAGAACCTGCACCTGGGCCGGCAGCTGGGGGCCGCCCGCCGGCCGGGCGGCCGCTCGCTCGACGACGTCTACGCGATGTTCCCGCCGCTGGCCGAGCGCCGCCGCCGCAGCTGCGACACGCTCTCCGGCGGCGAGCGGCAGATGCTCGTGATCGGTCGGGCGCTGCTGTGCGAACCGGACGTGCTGCTGCTCGACGAGCCCTCGCTCGGCCTCGCCCCGCGGGTCGTCGCGCAGATCTTCGGCCTGCTCCGCGAGCTGGTCGACACCGCGGGGATCAGCGTCCTGCTGGTGGAGCAGAACGCGCGCAGCGCGCTGTCCATCGCCGACGTCGGCGTGGTGCTCAACCTCGGACGGGTCGTGGCCCGCGACGACGCGTCCACGCTGGCCGCCGACGACGGGCTCCGCCACGCCTACCTGGGTTTCTAGGGGAGACGATGCAGCAGTTCCTGAACGTGACACTGACCGGGCTGAGCCAGGGCGCGATCTACGCGGCGTTCGCGCTGGCGCTGGTGCTGATCTGGCGCTCGACCCGGATCGTGAACTTCGCCCAG
>NZ_JADQDD010000278.1 GCF_019263595.1 Pseudonocardia sp. KRD291
CAGCGGTGCTGTCCTGCTCGTCCTGGTCCCGGCGGTCGGGGTCCGGGCCGGCGGTGCGCGCGTGCAGGGCGCGGAGCTCGTCGGCGTGGCGTTCGCGCAGGTCGGCCAGTCGCTGTTCGCCGTGGCTACGTTCGCTCTGGAGGTCGCGTTCGAGCTGGCGGGCCAGGGCTGTGTTCTCGGCGGCGGTGACGGCCTGGGCGGTGCGGGCCTCGGCGGCGGCCGCGGCGTGTTCCTCGGCGCGGGTGCGGGCCTCGGCGAGTTCGGCGCGCAGCCCGTCGAGGGCCTGGTCGGCGGTGTGCTGGTCGCGGGCGGCGGTCTCGGCGCGCTGACGCTGGGTCGTGGCGTCGTCGCGGGCGGCGGTGAGGTCGGTGCGGGTCTGGGCCAGCTCGTCGCGGGCGGTGTCGCGTTCGGCCTGGGCCTGCTGGTGCTGGGCCCGCAGGATGTCCTGGTCCTCGCGCAGCGCCGCGAGCCCGTCGGTGACGCGGTCGCGGTCGGCCTGGGCTGCGGTGAGCTGCTCGGTGAGCTGGTCGCGTTCGGCGACGGCCTGCTGGTGCGCGAGCTCGGTGTCGGCGAGCCCGGCCCGGGTGCGCTCGAGTTCGGCGCCGCGGTCGGCGAGTAGCCCGACGTAGCGATCGCGGTCGTCGGTGGCTTCGTCGCGTTCGGCGAGCGCGTCCTCGGCGGCGGCCTCGGCCTGGGCCTGGGCGGCGTTCGCCGCGGCGGCGGCGTTCTCGGCGGTACGCGCCCGGGTGCTGGCGGTCTCGGCGGCGGCCTCGGCGGCGTCGACCAGGGCGCGGGTCTCGCGGTGCGCGGCGGTGACCTCGGCCGCGGCGGCGTCGGGATCGGTCGCGGTGGCCAGGGCCTCCTCGAACCGGGTGAGCGCGTCGGTCATCCAGGTCTGATGTCCGGCCACGGTGCTGGCGATCTCGTCGCGCACGGCCTCCAGGCTGGCCCGGGCCAGCGACACCGGCCGGGGCGCGAACGGCGCGCCGGACCCTGTCGTCGCGGTGCTGCCGCCGCGGCTACCCGGGGCGGGCAGGGTCAGCTGGCCCTGGTTGACCCGGTGTGCGTTGTAGCGGTTGTGCACGACGCCGTCGACGGGCAGGTAACAGTACTTGGGCCGGCGCCCGGTCCCGGCGTACTCGACGACGTTGCTGCAGCCGCCGGGCATCGCGCAGGCGATCAGGTCGATCCCGGCCCCGGGCGCCGTCGCGCCGGCACCCGTAACGGCCCCGCGTGCTGGGTCGTCCGGTCCCGCTCCGGTGGCGCCCGTGGCGCGTTCCTCGCTCACGCCCTCCAGCATAGCCGATACGTTTCGTAGCGTCAATATCGTTGTGTTTCGTTGAAAACGAAACACAACAGAACGAGTAAGCAGCATCCCTTGTGCTACGCGACAGAATCAAGTTTATGTTGCGTAGAGCAGTACTCACGGTAGGTAGATCGCTGACCTGTCAGACTCTTGATGACCCTGTCACCAAGCAGCGCATACTCCTGCTACGCTGGTTATGTGTCAGATATGTCGAGGCATTCGGAGCGTTCCGAGGTTGTTGTCAACCGGGAGGGGCGGGTGTTGATCCCGGCGCAGGTCCGCCGGGAGCTCGGGATCGGTTCGGGGTCGAAGCTCGTGCTCTACGTCGAGGACGGCCGGGTGGTGATGGAGAGCCAGGACGATCTGCTCGACCGGATCCGCCGCGAGGTCGCCACCTCCTGGCAGGGGGAGCCAGGCAGCTCGGCCGCCGACGAGCTCATCGCCGAGCGCCGCGCCGAAGCCGCTACCGAGGACACCGCGCCGTGACCGGTCCGGACTACGGCGGCGACCCGGCGGTGCTGGACGCCTCCGCCGTGTTGGCCTGGCTGCAGGCCGAGCCCGGCGCCGAGGTCGTGGCGTCCCATCTCGACGACGCGGTGATCGGCGCGGTGAACTTCGCGGAGGTCCACCAGAAGCTCGCCCAGCACGGCGTCGACGCCGACCGCACCACCCGCCTGTTGCGCACCGCCGGTGTGCGCGTCGAGCCCTTCGACGCCGACGATGCGATCGCGGCCTCCCGGCTCTGGCCCGCCACCCGCTCCGCCGGGCTGTCCCTGGGTGACCGGTGCTGTCTGGCCCTCGCTGCCCGACTGGGCCGGCCGGCGGTCACCGCCGACACCGCCTGGACCTCGCTCGAGGTCGGGGTGAGTGTCGTATCCATCCGCTAAGAACCGGGGAGAAGCCGCCGGCACCGTGCCCGAGCGGTGGGCCCCTACCGTCCTACGAGGAGCGACTGTGCCCACGACTCCGACCGATCTCGCCCCCGTCGTCGCTACCGTCTACGCCGTCCGTCACCAGCTGCCCAATGACGTGCTGCGCTCGCTGGCCTCGATCTGGACCTGCGCGAGCGCGGTCCGGATGCCGCGGGTGGCGCCCGACCGGTTCTGGGAGCGCGATCCACAGTTCTACGCCCGGCACGACCTGGCCCGCTGCGCGGGCCGGGACCCGTGCTCGGCGCGGATCTGCCGCTCTATGACGCCGTCGAGCGGATCTTCGAGCGGCGCCACCAGCTCACCGGCGGCGAGGTGCTGGCCCTGCAAGAAGCGTGGTGCTGCGCCTCAGCGGCCCGCTGGGGTGCACCGTACGAGCGCTTCTGGGAATTCGACCTCGACGCCGAGCTCGCCGAGCATGACCTCACCGAGTGCGAAGACCCCGACCCCTGGGCCGGGATCGAGCCATGAACAGCGGGGCCGGCGGACCGATCCAGCCGTGCGTCGGTCCACCACGGGCGGGACCTCGCCCCCGCCCGATGGTCCACGGGCGGGACCTCGCCCCCGCCCGATGGTCCTGATCCGTCCTCGCTCGGCCGGCTCGGGCTACGGTCGGCGATCGTGACCGACACCCCGCTGCCCGCCGCCGCGCCGGGCTCGGAACTGCTCGCCGATCCCGGCGAGGACCCGCAGCGCTGGCCGCTGCTTGGCCCGGATACCGGCGAGGAGCCGCTCTCGGCCGAGGAGGGCGACTACGTCCGCGCCTCGAAGGCGTCGGCGACGGTGAGCGCCTACCAGGCGGACTGGCGCGAGTTCTGCCAGTGGTGCGACCACGAACAGCGCCAGTCCCTCCCGGCCGATCCGGCCGCGGTGTCGGGCTACCTGGCGATGCTCGCCCGCGCCGGGGCGCGGGTGTCGACGATGAGCCGGCGGATGGCCGCGATCCGGTTCTTCCACGGCCTGCGCGACCTGCCCGACCCCACCAGCCCCGCCCGGGTCACCGCGGTCTGGGAAGGGATCCGGCGCACCCACGGCGCACCACCGGACCAGGCGCCCCCGCTGATGCCCCCGCAGCTGTTCGACCTGATCGCCGCCACCGGGACCACGCGCACCTTCCGCACCCGCCCGGCCGAACCCGACCTCGCCGGCGCCCGCGACCGTGCCCTGCTGCTCGTCGGGTTCTGGTCCGCGCTGCGCTGCTCCGAACTGTGCGAGCTCACCATCGACAACGTCCTGCCCCACGACCGTGGTCGGGTCCTGGTCATCCCCAGCTCCAAGACCAACCAGCGCGGCGAACAGACCGAACTCGTCATCCTGCCCCGCGGCGCGCACCCCGAGGCATGCCCCGTCCGCGCCCTCGATCGCTGGATCGAGGTGGCCGCCATCACCGACGGCCCGGTGCTGCGCCGCGTCTCCACCGGCAACCGGATCACCGCCGGCCGGTTCCACCGCACCTCGGTCAACCGCCGCATCACCGCCCTCGCCGCCGCGGCCGGGCACGGCGACATCGGCTACAGCCCGCACTCCATGCGGGCCGGGTTCGTCACCTGGACCCACCTGCGCGGAGCCTCCGACCGGGAGATCGCCGCGCAGACCCGCCACCGCTCCCTGAGCTCGGTCGGCGGCTACGTACGCGTCGAATCCGCCTGGACAGGCAATGCTGCGACCAACATGGGGCTCTAAGCGATCAAGTGGGAGTTGCATCCGATGCTCGTCTCCTCGGGTGATCTGTCGACGTCCAGCTCAGTCGCTCAGGGACACGGCCGCCTACGCCCGGCCAACGACATCGCCAACGCGCCGTCGGCGGCGACCAGGCGAGCTCGCAGCGCCGCGGTGTCCGCGAGGTCGAACAGGCCGTGCGCGCGGGCCAGTCCCTCGACCGGCTATACCGGTGTGGGCGCCAGCCCATAGGTGGGGCCCGCATCCGTGGCGTCGGCGGTGATGGCGTCGGTCAGCTCGGATCCCGAGGGATGGTGGCCAGGGCGTGGCCGAGGGTGGCGGCCACCCAGGCGAGGGCGTCGGCGGGATCGAGGTCGAGCGGACGAGGTGGTCGGTGCTCGTAGCGCCCGTCCGGACCCAGCAGCCGGCCCTGCCACGCCCGGGAGCTGGCGAGATCTCCTGTCCGGCGTGGTCGGTGCGGGTATGAGTCACCAGGACCGCCATCTGGACCCGGTTCAGCGCGTCCAGCGCAGACCGCTCGGCCAGGGGCGCGGGCAGCACACATCAGCACGAACGGACCCGGCCCGTCGTCGGGTCTTCCTCCCACGCGGACAGGGTCAGCACCGCATCTCCTCGACCTGACGGAACGTTCCACCAGCTCGTCGTCGAGGTCCGGGATCACGCAGGTGCGCACAGCCCGGGTGGGTGGCGTGCTCAGGTCAGCCATGGTGGGCCTCCGGTCGAAGGGCGATCCCGGTCTGAACGGGGAGCTGGCGGGCGTCATAGGAGGCCAGCGCCCCCGAGCGCACGGCGTCGACCAGCACAGCTCGGCCGCCGTCGTGGCGCAGCTCGGGGACGTGCTTGTAGAGGGTGGTGCGGCTGATTCCGAGTAGCCGGGCGATCGAGCCCATCGACTCGTCGAGCCGGGCCAGCAGCAGCCGGTCCTGACGCACCTGCCTCGGAGTCAGCGCGGGAGGCCGACCCCGGCGTTGCCCGCGGATATGGAACTCCGGCATTCTCCAACGGCGGCGGCGATCGGCGTCGGGAATCTCTGCGTGGTCTGCGTCTCGGCATTTGCCCTTCCCCCGGGGCAAGGGGCTACTCATGGCTGATGGCGGGCCCGACTCGGGTCCGTGATCGGAGAAGTGAGCGAGAGGAGACTGCTATGGCTGCGACCATGGTGGAGCAGCGTTACCAGGCGGCCCTGGATGCGGTTGCCAAATGCCGGGAGTCCTGCGAGGTATGCCACTACAACTGCTGTCTGCCCGCCGGGCGCACCGACTGCGGGCGGATGTGTGTGGACTGCGCAGCGATCTGCACTCTGCTCGGGACGTTGCTGGCCCGGGGGTCCGCGCTGGCGCCGAAGGTCGCCGCGCTGTGCGCCGAGGTGTGCGACGCCTGCGCCGAGCTCTGCGAGCAGAACGACGCCGACTACTGCCGCGCCTGTGCGCAGGCGTGCCGCGAGTGCGCCCGCCAGTGCCGTGCGATCGCCGAGGGCGTGTGATCGCCTGATCGCAGCGGGGTGGAGCACTGCCACGGCAGTGCTCCACCCCGCCGTCTGCTCCAGGCCTGGCCCACACGAGCCAGCGATCGGGACCTACTCTCGTCGGGCCCGCGAGGTCACGAGACCACTCCTACGGGCGCCCGGCGGCAGAGTCGCGAAGCTCTCCGGGTGGATCAGCGGCCGACAGGATCGAGCACAACCCGGACCCCTCCTGGCCACGATCGGTCTTGTCGAGCAGGTCGACGATCCGCTGTCGCCGGACCGCCATGTCTTGCATCATCGCGTCGATCTCCGCGACCCGTTCGTCCAACACATCCACGACGTGTCCGCACGGTGCCTGGCCCGCGCGCTGCAGCTCGAGCACCGTCTTGATCTCGCTCAGGCGTAGGCCCGCTGATTTGGCGCGGCCGATGAAGTCCAACACCTCGAGGTCCTCGTCGTCGAAGACTCGGTGCCCGGTCGCCGTGCGCGCGGTCGGGAGCAGCAGGCCCCGGGCCTCGTAGAGCCGGATCGCCTTGGCGCTCACCCCGGAGCGCGCCGCCGCCTGACCGATGGTCACCGGTCCGCTGTCACGCATACCCGACCTTTCACACAATCAATGATTCCGGCCGGTCGCGTCGGCGCGGGGCTGCTCGCTTGGAGTCTTCTAGTGCAGGCCGAGAGCGATGGTGAGCGGGGCCAGGCACAGGATCAGGACAGTGGTGGCCAGGGTCCCGAGCATGGTCATGGCCCCGGCTTCGAGCGGGATCGGTTGGGTGGGCGCGGGAGTGTCGGTGAGCGCGGCGATCCGTGCGTCGATCGCGGACCCGGCCGCGGGGCCGAACGCGGCCGCCCCGGCCGGTGCGGTCGCGACCATGCCCAGCAGTGCGCCGGCCAGTGCGGGTGCGCCGGCGCGATGGACTGCTGCGCGGTCTGCGACGAGCTCGGCTCGCAGGCGTCGGCGGTGGTCCCAGTGCCGAGCCAGGGGGGCGAAGAACAGCACGTCGGCTGCCGCTCGTCGGAGGAGTCCGCGCAGCGGGTCACGGCGTCTGGCGTGGGCGTCCTCGTGGGCCAGGACGGCGGCGAGTTCGTCGGCGGCGAGTCGCTGCACTGCACCGAGTGACACATACAGCCGCGGGCGCCAGAGTCCGGCGCAGAACGCGAGCTGACCGCTGGTGGTCAGGCAGACGACCCGGGCGGTGCGGATCCCGGCGCCGGCCGCTCGCAGCGCCGGCGGTGTCGGGACATGGGCCAAGGCCCGTACCCGGCGGGCTGCGGTGACCCCGAGCCAGGTGGCGCGCACCGCTGTCGCGCCGGCCAGAACGGCCGCGGCCGCGGGGACGGCGTCTGTGGAGCAGGCCCAGAACGGCATCTGTCCGCAGCCCAGGGCGTTCAGGGCGGAGAGGGCCCCGGCCCACCACAGCAGCGCCGCTCCCGCCGCCGCGGCGAGTATCGACAGAGCCCCGTGGCCTTGCAGGTGGGGTGGGGGGCGACCCCAGCGGGGGGTCACGATCGGCGCAACCGGCGCAGGGAATCGCGCTGTTCGGGGCTCAGCGCCTCCAGGCGCAGCGCGAACGCCGCGAGCGCCGCGTCGCCGTAGCGCTCGACCACGGTGGCGGCCTCGCGCTCGCTCTCGGTGGCCATGAACGTCGCCGGGTCACCGGCGGCCCGGTAGTGGTGTGAGCGCCGGCCGACGGCGGCGGTCGCGTGCAGCAGCTCCTTGTCGGCCAGGCGTCGCATCGTGGTCAGCACGGTGGTATAGGCCAGCTCCGCCAGCAGGTCGTGCACGTCGTGCACGGTGAACGGCGCGATCACCTGCCCGGTCCACACCGCACGCATGATCCGTGCCTCCAACGGGCCGAGGACCCCGAGCGCCTGCTCGAGTCCCGGGTCGTCGGTCTCCTGACCAGCCGTGGGCATCCGCGCCTCCCGATCCGCTGCACCACCCTCCGGTGCACCGGCCCAACCTACCAACCGCCCCCGTATGTACTATCGACCGGTAGTAGATACTTGGATGCGTGCTCGCTGCAGGCCACGGACGAGCACGAGGATCAAGGGAGGCGACCGCGGATGATGAACGGGATGGCGTGCTGCAGCGGGGTAGCCGGGATCGTGGGCATGGTGCTCACCGGCCTGCTCGGGCTGGCACTCCTGGCGTTGCTGGTGCTGGGGACGGTGTGGCTGGCCCGCGCGCTGCGCACCGCGGGCGCCGGCGGGTCCGGCGGTGTGAACGAGGCCGTCGAGATCGCGCGCCGGGAGTACGCCGGCGGCCGGATCGACCGGGACGAGTTTCTGCGGCGCAGCGCCGACCTCACCGACGACCGAACCTGAGGCTCCCCGAGTCCCGGGTCGCTGCTGGGTGAGTCCGGATCACCGCAACGGGCCCGCACTCGCCCACCGCACCACAGTTCCCCTGTCGTCGAGGAGACCGTCGATGGTCAAGACCACCCCGCGCCCCACTGCTTCCGCGGCCGCCGCACACGCACCCCGACGCAGGCAGTGGTGGATCCGCGTCGGGTTCGCCCTCGGGGCGATCCTGGTCGCGCTCGGCGCCCTCGGGCTCGCGACCCGCCCGGCAGCCGACACACC
>NZ_JADQDD010000279.1 GCF_019263595.1 Pseudonocardia sp. KRD291
TCCGGGCGCGCCACAGGCACCGGCCCTGCCCCAGGCCCCGGCCGCGCCCGCGGTTCCGGCCGTCCCGCAGGCACCGGCCGCGCCCGGAGTTCCGGCCGTCCCGCAGACCCCGGCCGCGCCCGCGGTCCCGGCCGTCCCGCAGGCACCCGCGGCGCTCCAGGCGCCCGCTGCGCCTCAGGGGGCCGTGGCCGGGCAGGCCCAGGCGAGCACCGTCGCCCAGCCCACCGTGCCGACCCCCGGACAGCCCGGTGTCCCGGCCGTCCCCGGGCAGGTCCAGGCCCCGACCGTCCCGGCGCAGCCCGGTGTCCCGGTCCAGCCCGCCGTCCCCGGCACGCCAGCGACCCCGGCGGTTCCGGGACAGCCCGCGGCACCGGGCCAGGTCACGGCGCCCGCCGCACCCGCCCTGCCGGGCCAGGTCGCCACTCCGGCGGCTCCGGCCGGGTTCCTGCAGCCCGGCGTGGCACCCGGCACGCCCGCGACCCCGGCAGTGGCCTCCACCGTGCGCTGACCCCCGACGCCGGGCGGCGACACCACGGTCGCCCCGCCCGAACGGCGCTCCCGCACGCACGTCGTGCCGGAGCGCCGTTCGTCGTTCGTCGTTCGGAACTCGGGGCCAAGGGGTCGCCGGAGCGGGCCGCACCCGGCCGTCATCCGAGGTCGGCGGCGCCCCAGCCCCGTTCCAACGAGTCGAAGACCTCGCACAGAAGCTCGTCGAGACCGGAGCCGTCGTCGGCCAGCCAGCGCTCGTAGGCCGCGATGCACACCCCCAGGCACGCGTGCGCGACGCTCTGCGGGATCAGCGCGTCGGCGGGCTCACCCGTCCGGATCGCGACGTAGTCGGCCACGACCTCCCGCCACGTGGCGTACCGCAGCGTGGAGTGGGCCTGCAGGGCCGGGGTCCGCAGGATCAGTTCCAGCCGGCGCCGGTGCCAGGGCAGCTCCGGCGGCTCGACCCGGTTGAAGTCCCGTACCGCGGACCGGATCCCGCGCAGGATCGGGACGTCCGGCGGCAGCGCGGCGAACGTGGCGCGCATCGCGAGCAGCTGCTCGTCGAACGCGCCCCACGCCACGTCGTTCTTCGAGGCGTAGTAGCGGAAGAACGTACGGCGGCCGATGCCCGCTGCGTGCGCGATGTCGTCGACGGTGGTGTGGTCGAACCCCTGCTCGCTGAACATCTCCAGCGCGATGTGCTCGATCTCGAACCGGGATGTGACGGGACGACGGCCTGCCCGCCGGACCCCGGTGGCCTCGTCCTCGGTCGTCGCCGACATCTCCGCCGTCCCCAACCGCTCCACCCGCCCGCACGGCGGCTCGGGTCGAGCATCCCACGTCGGCACACCGGGTCGTCGCGGGCCGAAGACAAACCCGTCTACCGACCGTACGGTTGTTGGCAGAGGTTCCAACGGCGGGACCCGAGAACGGGAGGAGACCGTGATGGGCAGGGTCGAGGGCAAGGTCGCCGTGATCACCGGGGCCGCGCGCAACCAGGGGCGCAGCCATGCGCTGCGCCTGGCCGCCGAGGGCGCGGACATCATCGCGATCGATCTCTGCGCGCCGGTGCGCAGCGTCGGCATGTACCCGCCGGCCACCGAGGAGGACCTGGCCGAGACCGTCCGGCTGGTCGAGGAGCTGGACCGACGCGTCGTCTCCCGGGTCGCCGACGTGCGCGACTCGACGGCGCTGCGCGCGGCCGTGGACGACGGCGTGGCCGAGCTCGGGCGACTCGACATCGTCAGCGCGAACGCCGGCATCTTCGAGATCCACCCCGCGCTGGAGATCACCGACGACGACTGGCACGAGATGATCGACACCAACCTCACCGGCGTCTGGAACACCTGCCGGGCGGCGCTGCCGCACCTGATCGACGGCGGCCGCGGCGGCTCGATCGTGATCACCAGCTCCACCGCGGGCCTCAAGGGCGTCCCGAACACGGTGCACTACACGGCGGCCAAGCACGGCGTCGTCGGCATCATGCGGACCCTGGCCAACGAGTTCGCCCAGCACTCCATCCGGGTCAACACCGTGCACCCGACCGGCGTGGACACGGTGATGATCCAGAACAAGAAGACCTGGGGACTGTTCCTGGGCGGCGAGGAGGGCGCGACCCGCGAGGCCGCCGAGCCCGCGTTCGCCTCCAGCAACGCGCTGCCGGTGCCGTGGGTCGACCCGGTCGACATCTCGAACGCGATCCTCTGGCTGTCCTCCGACGAGGCGCGCTACGTCACCGGCGTCACGCTGCCGGTGGACGCCGGGTTCACCATCCGGTAGCCCCCGTCCTACGAGGCGGCGACGACCGGTGACCCGTCGATTCCGGTCGATTCGTCGGAAAGACCTCCCGTTCTGTCGGTGGTCCACGGCACACTCGGCATCGCACCCACCGAAGCCCCGGTGGTGCGATGTTTCCGAGGGGGATCTGCCATGAGCGCTCCGACCGTGAAGCCGCCCACCGGTGAGGTCGACGAGCGTCCGCTCGAGGCGCGGATCGAGGATCACCGCCGGGAGCTGACCGGCTACTGCTACCGGATGGTCGGCTCGGCCTTCGAGGCCGAGGACGCGGTCCAGGAGACGATGATCCGGGCCTGGAAGGGCCTGGCGAAGTTCGACGGGCGTTCGTCGCTGCGGTCCTGGCTCTACCGGATCGCCACCAACGTCTGCATCGACGCGCTCAACGGCCGCAAGCGGCGCGCGGTGCCGATGGACTTCGGGGGGCCGTCGGCACCGGTCGCCGAGTCGGTCCGGGAGCCGCTGCCCGACTCCGACTGGCTGGAGCCGATGCCCGACGCGCGCGTCTCGTCCCCGGCCGGGGACCCGGCGGACAAGGCGGTGGCCAAGGAGACGATCCGGCTGGCGTTCGTCGCGGCGCTGCAGCACCTGCCGGCCCGCCAGCGCGCGGTGCTGATCCTGCGCGAGGTGCTGTGCTGGAAGGCCGCCGAGGTCGCCGCCCTGCTGGACACGTCGGTGGCGTCGGTGAACAGCGCGCTGCAGCGGGCGCGGGCCACACTGCACGAGAGCGGGATCAGCGAGACCGCGCCGGGCACCACGGCGCAGATGGACACGGCGCACACCGAGCTGCTGCTCCGGTACATGACGGCGTTCGAGGCGTTCGACATGGAGGCGCTGACGGCGCTGCTGCACGAGGACGTCGAGCAGAACATGCCGCCGCTGGACCTCTGGCTCAAGGGCCGCGAGGACGTCATGGCCTGGATCACCACCGGCCCCGGCAAGGGGTGCCGCGGCTCGAAGGTGGTCCCGATCGAGCTCAACGGCACGGTCGGGTTCGCGCAGTGGAAGCCGACCGGGCCGGACGGCGGGTTCGAGGCCTGGTCGATCAACGCGCTGCGGATCGAGGACGGCAAGATCATCGGGTTGACCAACTTCCTCAACACCGACCTGTTCGCGCTGTTCGACCTGCCGCTCAAGCTGGCCGACGACCCCTCGGTGCTCGAGCGCACGATCGGCTGACCCGCCGGCCCGGGCCCCGCCGGGCACGCCGCTGCGTGGTGACGGGTCAGCGCGGCCGCAGCACGTAAGCGGTGTAGCCGTAGTCGGAGCCGTGCTCGCGCCGGACGTCGATCTCCCGACGGACCTCGGCCAGCATCGACGGCTCGGTGCCGGCGCGTGCGAGCTCGTCCAGGCGCGCGCCCAGGGGCCCGTAGTAGACGTCCCAGTCGGAGTCGGGCAGCAGGTAGGTCGCCGCCACGGTCCATCCGGTGTCGAGCGCGGCGGCCACGTTGGCCGCGGTGTCGCGCATCGCCGGGTAGGCCTCGTCCCAGAACGCCCGGGCGCCGGGGGCGGGGTCCCGGGTCGTCCACTCGGCCTCGGTGAGCACCAGGACGCCACCGGGCGCCAGGAGCCCCCGCCAGGACCGCAGCGCCGCGTCGAAGCCCATGATGTAGGCCGAGCCGTCGGCCCACACGAGATCGGCCCCGGCGAGGTCCACACCGGCGGCGGGCAGTGGCAGGTCCTCCATCGACGCGTGGACGGTCCGGATCCGGTCGCCCAGTCCCGCGGCGTCCGCGGCGGCACGCAGCCGCGCCAGGAACGGCTCGTGCAGGTCCACCCCGACGACCTCGCCGCCGGTCGCCGCGGCCAGCGCCAGCGCCGCGGGGCCGGTCCCGCAGCCGATGTCGACGATCCGGGGTGCGGCCGGGAGCGGTCCGGCCAGCCTCAGCAGCAGCGCCGTCGTGGCGGGCGAGCCGGGCGCCTCCCGGGGCAGTCCCTCGTGGGCGGCCCAGAACACGTCCTCGATCGTTGCGGTCACGGTCGCCGATCCTGGCAACCGCCGGGACTCGCGCGCACCCCGATTCGCCGCCGGCGGGACTTTCGCCGTGGGTGAAACGGGTACGCCCCTGGTGAACCCGCACCTCGGAGCCCGTGTGGCGCCCCTACCGTCGGGACCGCATCACCCGCGGTGCGGCCTCGTCGCGAGGGCGCCCGCACCCGTCAAGGAGGGAACGTGCATGGAACGCGCGTCACGCAACGACCTGCGGCCGATCACCACCACCGGGGTGGCGGCCTTCGGTGAGTCGCTGTCCGAGCGCCTGCTCGGGCAGCGGATCGTCGTCCTCGGCCAGGAGGTCGACGACGAGGTCTCCACCGTCCTGTGCTCGCAGTTGCTGTTGCTCGCGGCCGAGGACCCTCGCCGCGACATCCAGCTGTTCATCAACTCACCGGGCGGGTCGATCAGCGCCGGGATGGCGATCTACGACACGATGCAGTCGATCGAGCCGGACGTGGCGACCGTCGCGCAGGGGACGGCGGCCTCGATGGGCCAGTTCCTGCTCTGTGCGGGTGCGGCGGGCAAGCGCTCGGCGCTGGCCCACTCGAAGATCATGATGCATCAGCCCGGCGGCGGGCTCGGTGGCACCGCGTCCGACGTCCGGATCCGCTCCGAGCAGATCACCCGGCAGAAGCGGGAGATGGCCGAGCTGATCGCCGCGCACACCGGTCAGACGGTGGAGCAGGTCGTCGCCGACTCCGACCGGGACCGGTGGTTCACCCCAACCGAGGCGATCGAGTACGGCCTGATCGACCGGGTGGTCTCGCGCGCCGGGCGCTGAGGTCCCGTCAGGGTGGGCACGGTCGGGGTGGACGCGGTCAGGGTTCGCCCGGCATCGGCTCGGGCGCGTCCGGGAGGCCGATCGAGCGTCGCGGGGTGGGCCGGTGCCCGAGGAACGCCGGGCGGTTGGCGTGTCCCAGCAGCAGCGGCAGCAGCTCCGCCGCGCGCAGCGTGCCGTACCAGCCCGACGCCGCGTGCGCCTCGCCGAACGCGGTCACCGGGTCGGCCCGCACGGTCGGCCCGGCCACCACCAGCGGCGTCGGGTCCCCGGTGTGCAGCACGCCGCCGGTCGACGGGGTCGCGTGGTCCCCGGTGACGGCGACGACCGCGCGCCCGGCGAGCGCGTCCAGGCCGCCCAGTCCGCGGTCGAGCGCGGCCAGGACGTCGCGCTTGGCGTAGGGGTCCTTGGTGTGCCCGGCCTCGTCGGTCGCCTTGGTGTGCACGTGCACGAACCCGGCGCCGCCGGCGATCAGCTCGTCGGCGACGGCGAGCCGGGCCCGGATATCGGCGGCGAGGTCCTCGACCGGCGCGACGTGGCGCTGCGCCATCCCGAGCACGCTCGCGATCCCCCGGTACAGACGCGTGCTGGTCACCGCCGCGCCGGGCGTCCCGACCTGCTCGGCGAACGTCGGGAGCACCTCCCGCGACCCGGACCACTTCGTGGTGAGCACGTCCAGGGCCGGTCGCCCGCGAGCGGTGCGGGCGGCGTTGACCGGATGCGCGCGCAGCACGGCGCGGGCCTCGAGCAGCAGCGAGGTGAGCGCATCGGCCGTCGCCGCGGGGTCGGGACCGGCGGGGTCGGCACCGGTCGGGTCGGGCAGCGTGAGCACGTCACCGCCCGGCTCGCACGCCCGCACCCGCAGCCACGGGTGCCGGTCCTCGAAGAACGGGTCGGAGTCGGTGACCGCGCCGCTGCGGTGCCCGTCGAGCACGAGCAACGACTCCCCGCGCCCACCGAGCGGCAGCAGCCGGGCGCCGTGCCGCGCGCACACCGGGTCCAGCGCGGTGAGCAGCGCGGACGCGTCGTCACCGTCGTCCGGCGCGACCCGCCCGGTGATCCACACCCGGCCGTCGTCCCCCGCCCCGGACGTGCGCAGGGCCGCGTGCGTCACGGCAGTGGCGCCCGGGACCTCGAGCCCGGCGCCGGCCGCCTCGAGCACCGCCCGGCCGGGGAACGGCACCGGCGCGAACCCGAACATCGCCCAGTGCGCGAGCTCGGACGCGGGCGCCGCACCCCACCCGAACGGCACGTGCCACCCGGAGCAACCGCGGGCGGCCAGCGCGTCGAGGTGCGGGGTGTCCGCGGCCTCGGACGGGGTCGCGCCGCCCAGCTCCGGGACCGGACGGTCGCCCAGGCCGTCGAGCACGAGCAGGACGACCGGCAGGCGGTCGTCGTCGAGACGGGGCTGCCCCTCGCCGTAGCCGGGCGCCCTCATCGTCGGACCGGTGCGCTGCGCTCGCCCATCGGGACGCGGTACAGCAGGTCCCGGAGCACGGGCACGACCGCGGGTGGCACCAGGTCCTCCCAGCCCGCACCGGACGTCAGCGCCGCACGGATGTCGGTCGCGTCGACCTTCGCCGCGGGATCGCCGTCGAGCACCGTCAGCGGGTAGCCGCCCGCGCCCAGGCGGTCGGCCTTCTCCCGCTCCCAGTCCGAGTAGACCCGCACGAACTGCCGCGCCCGTAGCGGCACGTACTCCGCCCACACCTGCGGGCGGGTCAGGTCGAACGGGACGACGGTCGTCGCCTCCGCCAGACCCGCCCCGCGCAGCGCGGCGTCGAGCAGCCACACCCGCTCGACGTAGGTGAACGGGTTGGCCGCCCCGGTGTGCCGGTGCGCCGAGGTCGGCTCGGTGTGCCGGGCCCCGGTGTCCGGGTTGGTCACCGCGACGAGCACGTGCGCGCACCGCTGCAGCGCCAGCTCGACCAGTTCCAGGTGCTGCCCGTGCACCGGCTGGAACCGGCCGGTCACGCAGCCCAGCTCGGCGACGGCGGGCGTCATCGGCGCAGCAGCCCGCGCGCGATCGCGTTGCGCTGGATCTCGACCGTCCCGGCCGGGATCTTCAGGTTCCGCGCGACCCGGAACAGCTTCTCCTCCGGCGAGTTCTGCAGCAGCCCGGTGCCGCCGTGCACCTGCAGGGCGTTGTCGGCGACCCGGAAGAACGCCTCGTCGTTGATGGCCTTGATCAGGCTGATCAGCCGCGGGGCGTCGTGGTGCAGCGGGATGGCGTAGGGGCCGAGCTCGTCGAGCTCGGCCTGCGCCACCAGCGACGCCGAACGCGCCGAGAAGATGTCGGCGTCGATGTCGGCGAGCAGGTGCTGCACGGCCTGCAGGTCCGCGATCGGGCGCCCGCCGGACTGGCGGGTCTTCGCCCGGTCCAGTGCGCGGTCGAGCAGCCAGTAGCCCCATCCGGCGCACATGCCGCCCCGGCACAGCCGCCGCCAGTTGATCCACGACATGGCCAGGGCGAACCCGTCGCCGACCTCGCGGACGACGTTCTCGGCCGGGACCCGGACGCCGTCGAAGTGCAGCTCACCGGTGAGGCCGTCGCCGAGCATCGTCGGGATGTCGCGGCCCCGGGTGACGCCGGGCGCATCCGCGTCGACCAGGAACATCGACAGCGACCGGGTCCCGGCGCCGGGCTCGGTGACGGCGACGACCTGCAGGACGTCGGCGAAGTGCGCGTTGGTGATCCAGGCCTTGTTGCCGTCGAGGATCCAGTCGGACCCGTCGCGGCGGGCGGAGGTCTCCATCGCGAGGACGTCGGTGCCGACCGAGGTCTCGGTGTTGGCGAACGCCGCGCTGATCTCGCCGGCCATCAGGGGTTCGAGGTAGCGGCCGCGGGCGGCGTCCGAGCAGTGCTCGATCGCCGGGTTCGCGCCCTCGGTCCAGGCCAG
>NZ_JADQDD010000028.1 GCF_019263595.1 Pseudonocardia sp. KRD291
TCGCCGCGCGTTCGGTGGCCGCGGCCTCGTAGTCGGCCCGGCGGTCGCGGACGACGCGCGCCGGGGTGCCGACGGCGATCGCGTAGGCGGGCAGGTCGCCGCGGGCGACGGCGTGCGCACCGAGCACCGAGCCCTGCCCGATCCGGGTGCCGCGCAGCACCGAGGTCTTGACCCCGAGCCAGCACTCCGGACCGATCCGCACCGGCGTCTTGGTGATGCCCTGGTCCTTGATCGGACGGTGCACGTCGGCGGTGACGTGGTCGAAGTCGGTGACGTAGACCCAGTCCGCGACCAGCGTCGCCGCGCCGATCTCGACGTCGAGGTAGCAGTTGACGGTGTTGTCGCGGCCGAACACGACCTTGTCGCCGATCCGCATCGAGCCCTCGTGACAGCGCAGCGACGTGCCGTCGCCGATGTGCACCCAGCGCCCGATCTCCAGGCGGCCGAACCCGCGCCGGGCCTCGATCTGCACCCCGCGCCCGAGGAACACCATCCCGCGCAGCACCACGTGCGGGTGGGTGATGCGCAGCTTCAGCAGCCGCCAGTACCGCAGCAGGTACCAGGGCGTGTACGCGCGGTTGCGCAGCACCCAGCGCAGCGAGTCACGGCCGAACAGCCGGGCCTGCTCGGGGTCGCGGCCGCGCACCCGGTCCCACGTCGTGCTCATGGCCGTCGACCCTATGGGGGTTGCCCGGCACCACCGACGGGTACCTGCTCCCCAGACCGCGGCCGCCCCTGGGCCGCGGCAACCCGGCCACCCTGGACCGCGGCCACCCCAGGACCGCGGCCAGGCAGCTCCGCCGGGCGCGCCACGACACGGAGGCGATCAGATGACCACACCCGACGCAGACCCGCGAGACCGCCCGGACGACGGCACCGACGTCGGGACCGGCGAGGTCACCGGCTCCGAGGCGGGCACCGTCCGCGACGACCGGGACAAGGACGGCAACCCGCGCCCGGCAGGCTCGTCGACCTCGTCCGGGGACTCCGGCGCGACCGACCGCGCCGCCCGCGAGATGGACGCCGACGACGAGGACGAGCCGACCCGCAGCGAGTAGCGGCCCGGGCCCGGCGCTCAGGCCCGGAGCGCGGCCTCGATCGCCTCGGCTCGGGGCATCCCGGTCCGAGCGCCCTCGGAGGCGACCGACAGCGACGCCGCGGTCACCGCCGTCGCGGCGGCCTCGGCCAGCGAGCGGCCCGCGGCGAGCCCGGCGGCCAGCACGCCGTTGAACGTGTCCCCGGCGCCGGTGCTGTCGCGGACCCGCGCCACGCCGGCCGCGATCTCGTGCGTCGAGCCGTCCGGGTGGGCCAGCAGCGCACCGTCCCCGCCGAGGGTGACCACGACCGGCGCCCCGGTCCGCCCGGCCAGCGCGGTCGCCCGCGACGCGACGTCCCCGGCGTCCGGCTGCCCGGCGCCCGACCGACCGGCGTCCGACGGCGCGAGATCCGGCAGCCCGACGCGGCGGTGCAGCTCGGCCAGCTCGGAGCGGTTCGGCGTCAGCACCGGGCGGTCGTCGAGCAGCTCCAGCACGGCGGCGGTCACCGGTGCCGGGTTCAGCACGCACGTCAGGCCCGCCGCACCGGCCGCGCGGACGGCGGCGACGACCGCGCCGTCCGGGATCTCCGTGCTGACCAGCACGCACCCGATCCGATCCGGGGCCCCGTCGACGGCGGCGCGCACGGCCGCCGCGTCCACCCGGGCGTTCGCACCGGCCCCGACCGCGATCTGGTTCTCCCCCGCGTCGTCGGTGACGATCAGCGCCACCCCGGTCGGGACGCCGTCCAGGCGCGCGACCCCGCCGGTCCCGACGCCCTCGGCGCGCAGCTCGTCGACGGCACCGGTGCCCTCCGCGTCGTCGCCGACGGCGCCGAGGAGCTCCACCGTCGCGCCGGCCCGGGCCGCGGCCACCGCCGCGTTCGCGCCCTTGCCGCCGCCGTAGCGCGCCAGGTCCCCGCCGACGACCGTCTCCCCCGGCCCGGGCAGCCGCCGTGCCGCCACCACCAGGTCCACGTTGACCGCCCCGACCACGACGACCGCGTTGCCGCTCCGCTGCACCCGGCCGATCGTAGGGGCCACCGGCGCTGGGGCATGCTGGTCGGCGACAACGGATCACGACCGGAGCGGGAGGGGAGCGGGTGCCGACACCGCTGATCATCGACACCGACCCCGGGGTGGACGACGCGGTCGCGCTGGTGCTCGCGCTGCGCAGCCCCGAGGTCGACGTGCGCGCCGTCGTCGCGGCGTTCGGCAACGTCGGGCGCGAGCAGACGCTGCTCAACGCCCGCAGGCTGCTCGCGCTGACCGGGCGCGCGGACGTCCCGGTGGCCGCGGGCGCGGACCGCCCGCTGGTGCACGAGGGCCCGGTGCGGGCAGGCCACGTGCACGGCGTGGACGGCCTGGGCGGTCGCTCGGACGCGCTGCCCGGCCTGGCACCGCTGGACCCGCGGGCCGGCGTCGACCTGATGGCCGACGTGCTGCGTTCCGCCGGCGAGCCGGTCACGATCGCCTCGATCGGACCGCTCACCGACACCGCGCTGCTGCTGGCCACGCACCCGGAGCTGGTCGAGCGGATCAGCCGGGTCGTCGTCATGGGCGGAGCGCTGGGCGTCGGCAACATCACCGGGGCGGCCGAGTTCAACGTGCACATCGACCCGGAGGCCGCGCACCGCGTGCTCACCCAGGCACAGGTGCCGGTGACGCTGGTGCCGCTGGACCTGACGCTGCGCTGCATGGTCGGCACGCCGTGGCTGGCGCGCCTGGCCGCGGCCGACCCGGTCTGCACCGAGCTGGCCGCGATGATCGAGCCCTACCACGCGTTCTACCGGGCCGACCACGGCCGCGACGCCGTCGCGATGCACGACGCGCTGGCGCTGCTGGAGTGCGTCGCGCCCGGGTCGCTGCGCTGCACGCCGCTGCCGGTGCAGGTGGCCTGCGAGCTCGGCCCGGCCCGCGGCGCCACCGTCGCCGACCACCGGCCGGACGCGGACGGCCCGCGGGTCGAGGTGGCGCTCGACGCGGACGTCCCGGCCGTCCTGGACGCCGTCCTGTCCCGCCTGCTGTCGCACCCGTGAGGGGAGGTCGCCGCTCCGGCGGCGACCTCCGCGAGCAGTCAGGCGAGACCGTGCTCGATCGCGTAGCGGACCAGCGCGCCGCGGCCGGGGACGCCGAACTTGCGCAGCAGCCGCTGGACGTGGTTCTCCACGGTGCGCGGCGAGAGCACCAGGCGTCCCGCGATCTGACGGGCGGTGAGCCCCTCCACCACCAGGCGCAGCACGTCGGACTCGCGCGGGCTCAACGGCGGCGCGCTCGCCACGGCGGGGCCTGCGACGGCGTCGAGCACCACCCCGGCCAGGCCCGGGCTGAACGCCGGGCGGCCGTCGGCGACGGCGGCGACGATGCCGGCCATCGTCGTCTCGTCCGCCCCGACCGCGTAGCCGGTGGCGCCGGCGCGCACGGCGTCGAGGACGGTCGAGTGCTCGGCCGCGGCCGACGAGGCCACGATCGGCACCTCGGGCGAGCGGGTCACCAGGGTCGCGATGGCGACCACGCCCGCGTCGCGTCCGGCGTCCAGGTCGATTATGATCATTTGGGGCCGGTGCCGGGCGACGGAGGCGGCCAGGCCGGTCGCCTCCGGGGTGTCGAGCACCCGGACCGTCGACGGCACGGGCGGGCGTCCGACGACGACGACGGCGATGGCGGCGATGGACTGGTCGTGCTCCACCGTGCCGATTCCCCCGCCGTGTCCGTTTCCCGCCAAAGCCGACGGATCAACCAGCATGCCACCGATCGGCGGTAATCGCTTTCGCAGACGCGCCGTCGTGGCTCGGAGGGTGCCGGCGGGTCCCGCCGTCAGTCGTCGTCGGCGAGGCCCTGCTCGATCGCGTACCGGACGAGCTGGGACCGGTTGTGCAGCTGCAGCTTGCGCAGCGTGTTCTGGATGTGGCTCTCGACGGTGCGGTGCGAGACGACCAGCCGCTCGCCGATCTGCTTCGCGGTCAGGCCCTTGGCCACCAGCCGCAGCACCTCGGTCTCGCGCTCGGTCAGCGCGGGCACGGCGGGTTCCCCCTGCGGGCGGGCGGGGGCGTCGGCCATCCGCCGGAACTCCCCCAGCACCAGCCCGGCCAGCCCCGGGGTGAACACCGCGACGCCGCGGGCGGTGCGCCGCACGGCGTCGAGCAGCTCGTCCACCCCGGCCGACTTCACCAGGTAGCCGGTGGCGCCCGCCTTCACCGCCTCCAGCACGTCGGCGTGCTCGCCGCTCGCCGACAGGACCAGGATCCGGGTGTCCGGGAGCCGGCCCATGATCTCGCCGATCGCGTCCACCCCGGACGTCGCGCCCAGGTTGAGGTCCATCAGCACGACGTCCGGGCGCACGGCGGACGCGATCCGGACGGCGGCCGGGCCGTCCGGTGCGGTGGCCACGACCTCGCAGCCCCGGTCGGTGAGGTCGCGGGCGACGCCCTCGCGCCATATCGGGTGGTCGTCGACCACCATCACCCGCACCGCCTGCTCGTCCGCCATCGCGACGTCCCCTTCCCTCGACGGCCGGCCCGCGCCGTCAGCGGCGCCGGATCTCACCGGGGCGGGCGCCGTCCGTCCGGGCCACCCGCAGCACCCATTCGGTCCCGCGGTCCGGACCCGTGTCCAGGGTCAGCGTGCCACCCAGCTGCTCGACCCGGCCGCGGATCGAGCGCGCCACGCCGAGGCGGCCCTCCGCCTCCGCCTCGGCCAGCCGGCCCTCCGGGATGCCGGGGCCGTCGTCGCGCACGCTCACCTCCAGCGCGTCGCCCAGCTCCTCGACCAGGACCCAGGCCCGGGCGTCCGGTCCGGCGTGTACCACGACGTTGGCCAGTGCCGCCCGCACGGCGGCCTCGATCTCGTCGACGGTCGGTGCGGCGAGCTCGAGGGCGTGCGCCGGGGCGGAGACAGTGACCCGTGGCGAGGACAGCGTGCGCAGCGCGGCACCGAGGTCGCGGCGCCCGGATGCGTCGGAGTTGCCGGCACCGCCGGTGAGCAGCGTGCGCAGCGCGACCTCCTGCTCCCCGGCCAGCGTGCCCAGCTCGGCCGCCCCGCCGCCGATCTCCGAGCCGCGGCGCTGCACGTGCGCCAGTACCTGCAGGACGCCGTCGTGGATGGAGCGGGTGAGGCGCTCGCGTTCGGCGTCGGCGGCCTGCTCGGCGGCCAGGCGGCGCAGCCGGGCGGCGGTGCGGGTCAGCACCCGGGAGGCGAACCCGACGGTCAGCCCGGCCAGCACCAGCAGCTCGACGTCGCCGAGCTCGAGCACCCCGAAACGCTGCTTGGACAGCACCAGCGCCGCCGAGATCACCAGTGCCGCGGCCACGCCGCCGCGCACCCGGTAGGCGACCGCACAGGCCAGCACCGAGCCGGACGTCCAGATCGAGCCCATCCCCGGCTGGCCGAGGTCGAGCGCCGCGTCGGTGACGATCAGCGGTGTGGTCGCCATCGCCGCGCAGGACGCCACCAGGTCGGCCAGCGCCAGCCGTCCACGACGGTCCGGCGCGCCGGGCAGGCCCCCGAGGTAGCCCCAGGACGTCACCCCGGTCCAGACGGTCATCGCGGCCAGCACCGCGGCGGCGCCGACCATCGAGGTGTAGCCGGGGAGGTGGTAGAGCGTCACCGCGATGACGGTGACCAGGGTCAGCACCCGGTAGGCGATGATGCCGCGCCAGAACGGCTCCAGCGGATGCTCCACGTCGTCGAGTGTGACGCGGGTCATCGCGCTGCGGAGCCGTTCCGCCGAAGTCATCGCGGCTTCGTCCCGGTGACCAGAGCGTTGTAGAACCAGGAGCGCGGGACCACCCGGGACAGCAGGTGCTCGTCCACCCAGGACAGCCGCCGCCAGCCGTGGAAGGCGAACATCGCCCAGTTCCAGCCGAGCCGCCCGGGCGGGACGGCGGCCTCGAACGTGCGCACCGGCCAGCCCAGCATCGCGGCGCTGAACTCCTCGGTCGCCACGCGGACGTCGTTCGCGCCGGCGCGGCGTGCGGTGCCCTCGAGCTCGTCCGGGTCGAACGTGTGGATGTCGACGACCGACTCCAGCGCCGCCGCGCGCGAGGACTCGTCGAGCTCGTGCTGCGGGCGCCGCCAGCCGGTCAGTCCCGGCAGCTTCGTGACGGCGGTGGTCGCCTTCCAGGTCCACTGCCCGAGCGTGCGGGCGTAGGCGTCACCGACGGTCGTCGGCTCGCCGGCGAACACGAACCGCCCGCCCGGCTCGAGCACCCGGAGCACCTCGCGCAGCGCGGCCTCGACGTCCGGGATGTGGTGCAGCACGGCGTGCCCGACGACCAGGTCGAAGCTGTCGTCGGGATAGGGGATCCGCTCGGCGTCGGCGACCTTGCCCTCGACGTCGAGGCCCAGGTGGGCGGCGTTGCGCAGCGCCGCCTCGACCATGCCCGGGGACAGGTCGGTCACCGCCCCGCGGTCGGCCACCCCGGCCTGCATGAGGTTGAGCAGGAAGAACCCGGTGCCGCTGCCGAGCTCCAGTGCCCGCAGGTACGGGCGGCCGTCCCACGGTGCGGCCAGGCGGAACCGTCCGGCGGCGTAGTCGATGCAGCGCTCGTCGTAGCTGATCGACCACTTCTCGTCGTAGGTCCCGGCCTCCCAGTCGTGGTAGAGCACGTTGGCGAGCTTCGGATCACCCCAGGCGGCCTCGACCTGCTCCTCGGTCGCGTGCGGGGTGGGGGCCGGGTCCGTACTCATGGGTAGGAGCATCGCAGAGGCTCCGACCGGGCAGAACTCTCGGACCCCTCCGTCAAGGTGGGACCATGAGCGCCATGACGGACCAGGTGAGTGAGCCGCACCAGCTCGCACGACCGGCCGACGGCTGGACGGTCGATGACCTCGACCGTTGGCCGGAGTCGCACGAGCGCTTCGAACTGACCGACGGAGCGCTCACGATGTCGCCCTCACCCTCCAGCCTGCATCAGTCGGTGTCCGGGTTGCTCTTCGCCCGACTCGATGCCACCTCACCTCCAGACCTCGCGGTGACTCAGGCGGTCGAGATCCGTTTCGGGCGCAACCTCACCCGGATCCCCGATCTTCTGGTGGTGCGGTCCCAGGAGCCCGAGCGGCACTTCTTCGCGCCGTTCGAGGTGGTGCTCGCCGTCGAGATCGAGTCGCCCGGCTCGCACGTGGAGGACCGAGTGGTCAAACCCGCGATCTACGCCTCGCACGGCATCCCGTCCTTCTGGCGGATCGAGCTCGGCCCGATCCGGGCCCGTCGCTACGGACCGGACGGCGCGGGCGGGTACCGGGAGCTGGACTGCCCGGTCGAGCGGCTGGTGGCCGACGTCCCGTTCCCGGTGGACCTGCCGCTCGTGGATCTACTCCCTGGGTGGTCCCGTCGAGGTGTCGGACCCCGACACGGCGACGGCCCGGTCGGATAGCCGCTCGCGACATCCGACCGGGCCGGTGGTGATGTTCCCTATCGCCCGGTGAACGTGGCCTTGCCCGGGCCGTTCTGCACGAACGACTCCATGCCGGCCTTGGCATCGTCGCTGGCGAACACGCCGGCGAACAGCTCGGACTCGATGTCCAGGCCGGTGCGCAGGTCGGTGTCCAGGCCGCCGTCGATCGCCTTCTTGGCCGCGGCCAGTGCGAGCGCCGGGCCGGCCGTGAACTGCGCGGCGTAGGCGACCGATCGGGAGTACACCTCGTCGGCCGGGACGACCTCGTCGACCAGGCCGATCGCGAGCGCCTCCTCGGCCGAGACCATCCGCCCGGTGTAGATCAGGTCCTTGGCCCGGGACGGTCCGATCAGGCGGGCCAGGCGCTGGGTTCCGCCGCCGCCCGGGAAGATCCCGAGCAGGATCTCCGGGAACCCGAGCTTCGCGTTCTCCCCGGCGATCCGGCGGTCCGCTCCGAGCACGACCTCCAGCCCGCCACCCAGTGCGTAGCCGGTCAGCGCGGCCACGGTCGGCTTGGCGATCGTGGAGATCGCGCCGAGGCCGGCCGAGAGCTTCCGGGCGACCGGGGCCATGTCCGAGTACGACATGGTCGCCATCTCCTTGACGTCCGCCCCTGCGGCGAACGTCTTCTCCCCGCCGTAGACGACGACGGCGCGCACGTCGGCGCGGGTGTCCGCCTCCTCGGAGACGGTCAGCAGCTCCTGCTGGATCTGGCGGTTCAACGCGTTCATCGGCGGCCGGTCGATCCGGATGGTCCCGACGCCGTCGTCCACGGACAGGCTCACGAATTCGGTCACGAGCGGACCCTAACGCGGCCCACCCCCCTCGCGTTGTGGAGCCATGACGCGCCTGCGAGCGCCGCGCCAGCGCGTTATGGCTCCACAACGCGGCTGCGAGCGGGGTGTGGGTGGGGGTGTCCGCGTCAGTCCCGGCGCCAGGCTGTGTAGCGGCCTCGGCGGCGGGCCACCTGCAGGGGAAGACCGAAGGTGTCGGTGAGGGACTCGTCGGTGAGGACGTCGTCGAGGAGACCGGCGGCGATCACCCGGCCGTCGCGCAGCAGCATGCCGTGGGTGTAGCCGGGCGGGATCTCCTCGACGTGGTGGGTGACCAGCACCGATGCCGGGGCCTCCGGGTCGAGGGCGAGGGTGGACAGCCGCGACACCAGGTCCTCGCGACCGCCGAGGTCGAGGCCGGCCGCGGGCTCGTCGAGCAGGAGCAGCTCCGGGTCGGTCATCAGCGCGCGGGCGATCAGGGTGCGCTTGCGCTCGCCCTCGGACAGCGTCCCGTAGGCGCGGTCGACGAGCCTGCCCATCCCGAGGGTGTCGAGCAGGTGCCGGGCGCGCTCGGTGTCCTGGGTGTCGTAGGCCTCGCGCCAGCGGCCGAGCACGCCGTACCCGGCGCTGACCACGACGTCCGAGACGATCTCGTCGCCGGGCACGCGGACGCCGAGGTTCGCCGAGGTCAGGCCGATCCGGGGCCGCAGCTCGAACAGGTTGACCCGCCCGATCCGCTCGCCGAGGACGTGCACGGTCCCGGCGGTGGGGTGCATCTCGGCGCCGGCCAGGCGCAGCAGGGTGGTCTTGCCGGCGCCATTCGGGCCGAGCACGACCCATCGTTCGTCCAGCTCGACCCGCCAGTCGACGTGATCGAGCAGGACGGCGGGACCGCGCCGGACGGCCACACCGTCCATCGCGATCACGAGATCGTCGAAATCCGTGTCGGTCGGTGTGACGCCGGGCGCGGGCGGGGTTCCGGGAGTGGCCACACCCCTATCCTGGCCGATCGTGCCGGTCTTCCCCTTGGGTGCCCATCCCGACGATCACGGAACGCGCTTCGCCGTGGCCTCCACCAGCGCGGAGGTGGTCGAGGTCTGCCTGGTCGACGGCCCGTCCGATGGGGGGCCGGGTGATCTGACCGAGCGCCGGGTCGAGCTCGGCGAGCACACGTTCGGGGTGTGGCACGGGTACGTGCCCGGTGTCCGGCCCGGGCAGCGCTACGGGTTCCGGGTGCACGGGCCCTACCGGCCGTTCCAGGGCGTGCGGGCGAACCCGCAGAAGATCCTCGTCGACCCGTACGCGAAGCAGGTCACCGGACGGGTCACCGACCTCGACGCCGCGCGCGGCTGGGTGGACGACCCGATGACCGGCCGGCCCAGCACCGTCAACTCGCTCGGGCACGTCCCCCTGTCCGTGGTGGTGGCCCCGGACGGGGTGCCGGTGCGGCCCCGCCCGGACGTGCCGTGGTCGGACACGGTGATCTGCGAGCTGCACGTGCGCGGCTACACCCGGCTCCATCCCGACGTGCCCCCCGAGCAGCGCGGGACCTATCTCGGGCTCGCGCACCCGTCGGTCGTCGAGCACCTGCGCCGGATCGGGGTGACCGCCGTCGAGCTGCTGCCGGTGAACGCGATCGCCGACGAGCCGCCGCTGCTCGAGCGCGGCGCGGTCAACTACTGGGGCTACTCCACGCTGGGTTTCCTCGCCCCGCACCCGGGCTACGCGAGCGTGCCCGGCGCCGAGCTGACCGAGTTCCGGACCATGGTCGACACGCTGCACGCGGCCGGGATCGAGGTGATCCTCGACGTCGTCCCGAACCACACCTGCGAGGGCGGCGTCGGCGGCACGACGATCTCCTACCGCGGCCTGGACGCCCCGGCCTACTACTCGCTGGGCGGCTCCGGGCACGACAATGACATCACCGGTACCGGCAACACGCTCGACGCCGGGTCGCCGACCGTGATCCGCCTGATCTGCGACGCGCTGCGGCACTGGGTGCAGGCCTTCGGCGTGGACGGGTTCCGGATCGACCTGGCCAGCGTGCTCGGGCGGCCGCGCTCCGGGGCGTTCGACCCCAGCTCGGCGCTGCTCACCGCGATCGCCCAGGACCCGATCCTCTCGACCTGCAAGCTGATCGCCGAGCCGTGGGACGCGACCGGCGAGGGCTACCGCGTCGGCGGTTTCGGTGTCGCGTGGTCGGAGTGGAACGGGCGCTACCGCGACGCCGTGCGCGACTTCTGGCGCGGGCAGGGCGGGATCGCCGAGCTCGCGTCGCGCACGACCGGCAGCTCGGACATCTACGGCTCCTCCGGGCGGCGGCCGTGGGCGTCGGTCAACTTCGTCACCGCGCACGACGGGTTCACCCTGCGCGACCTGGTCTCCTACGAGCGCAAGCACAACGAGGGCAACGGCGAGGGCAACCGGGACGGGACCGACGACAACCGGTCGCAGAACTTCGGTGTCGAGGGCCCCACCGACTCCGACGAGATCCGCCGGTCGCGCCTGTCGACGGCGCGGGCGATGCTGGCCACGCTGCTGCTCTCGGTCGGCACGCCGATGCTCGTCGGCGGCGACGAGCGCTGGCGTACCCAGGGCGGCAACAACAACGCCTACTGCCGCGACGACGAGACGTCCTGGGTGGACTGGACCGCCACCGACGAGAGCGAGGCGCTGGCCGCGTTCACCGCGCGGGTCGCCGAGCTGCGCCGGGAGTCGCCGGTGCTGCACCGCGACCAGTTCTACGTCGACGGCGAGGTGCTGTGGTGGCACCCGTCCGGTCGCCCGATGGACAACGGGGACTGGCACGACGGCGGCACCCGGACGCTCGTGGTGCTCCTGGCGGACTACTGGCTGCTGCTCCTGCACTCCGGCGGTGAGCCCGTCGACTGCGTGCTGCCGGCCGAGCACGGCTTCGACCCGGTCCTGGACACCACCACCGCCGACGGCCGCCCCGCGAACCCGACGACGGTCGAGGCCGGCTCGACCCTCACCCTGCCGCCCCGCTCCGTCCAGCTCCTCCGCAGCCGCTGAAGCACGACACTCGTGAATCACGACGAGCGTGGCGCGCTCGTCCTGGTTCACGAGTGCCGGCCGGGCGTAATCTGACCGGCATGCCTCGGTACGAGTTCCGCTGTCGGGTGTGCGCGTCGACGTTCGACGTGGACCGGCCGATGTCGGCCTCCGGCGACCCGGCGGACTGCCCCGCCGGGCACGCCGACACCGTCAAGCTGCTCTCGACCATCTCCCTGGGCGGTCGCTCCGCAGGCTCAGGGGCGGCGCCGCGGCCGGCGATGGCTCCGTCCGGTGGCGGGGGCGGCTGCTGCGGCGGAGGGTGCTGCGGCGGCTGACACCGCCGCAGCCCCGGGACGCATTCACCCCGCCAGGACCACCTTCGCCAACTCCGCGGACGAGGCCAGGTGCTCGTGGTGGGGCAGGACCCGCACCGTGTAGCCGGTCAGCCCGGCGTGCGGCAGCGGGACGACGACCTCGTAGCGGTCCGCGCCGCCGTCCGACCCGCGGTGCTCCATCGCGACCGTGGTCGGCTCGGCCAGCTCGTCGGTGTCGTCCACCCGGCCCACGACCGCCTCGACCGTCACGTCGGCCGGGTCCAGGCCGGCCAGCTCGACGGTCGCGCGGACCGTCATCGGCGACCCGACGACCGGGGTGTCCGGCAGACCGGACGCGTCCACGCCGGTGATCTGCAGCTTGTTCCACGCCGCGTTCAGGCGGGCGCGGTAGTCGGCCACCTCGCGGGCTGCGGCGTAGTCGTCGGCGACGGCCTCCGCGGCGGCGCGGGCGGCCGGGAGGTACCAGTCGTGGACGTACTCACCGACCATCCGGGTGGCCTGCACCTGCGGGCGCAGGGTCTGCAGAGTGTGCCGGACCAGCTCCACCCAGCGGGTCGGGACGCCGTCGGTGCGGTCGTAGAACGCGGGCGTCACCTGGGTGGCGAGCAGCTCGTAGAGCGCGTTCGCCTCCAGGTCGTCGCGCCGCGTCGGGTCGTCGACGCCGTCCGCGGTGGGGATCGCCCAGCCGTTGGAGCCGTCGTAGAGCTCGTCCCACCAGCCGTCCCGGATGGAGAGGTTGAGCCCGCCGTTGAGCGCGGACTTCATGCCGGATGTCCCGCACGCCTCGAGCGGGCGCAGCGGGTTGTTCAGCCAGACGTCGCAGCCCCAGTAGAGGTAGCGGGCCATCGACATGTCGTAGTCGGGCAGGAACACGATCCGGTGCCGGACGCCCGCGTCGTCGGCGAACCGGACGATCTGCTGGATCAGCGCCTTGCCGCCGTCGTCGGCGGGGTGCGACTTGCCGGCCACGATCAGCTGCACCGGGCGGTGCGGGTCGAGCAGCAGGCTGCGCAGGCGCTCCGGGTCGCGGAGCATCAGCGTCAGGCGCTTGTAGGTCGGCACCCGGCGGGCGAACCCGACGGTGAGCACGTCCGGGTCGAAGACGTGGTCGGTCCAGCCCAGCTCCGGGGTGGACGCGCCGCGCTCCAGCCAGGCCGCGCGGACCCGGCGGCGGACCTCGTCGACCAGGCGCGAGCGCAGCGTGTTGCGCAGCGCCCACAGCTCGGCGTCGCCGACCTCGGACGGCGCGGTCCCGGCGTGGTGGCGCCCGCCGGGCGTCGGGTCGCCGAGCAGCGCGGTGATCTCGCGCGCCTCCCAGGTGTAGCCGTGCACGCCGTTGGTGACCGAGCCGATCGGCACCTCGTCGGTGTCGAAGCCGGCCCATATCCCGCCGAACATCCCGCGCGAGACCGCGCCGTGCAGGCGCGACACCCCGTTCGCGCGCTGGGCCAGGCGCAGGCCCATGTGCGCCATGTTGAACGTCTCCGGGTTCTCCTCGGCGCCGAGGGCCAGCAGCCGGTCGGTGGGCAGGCCGGGCAGCAGGCGCTCGGTGAGGTAGCGCCGGACCAGGTCGAGGCCGAACCGGTCGATCCCGGCCGGGACCGGGGTGTGCGTGGTGAACACGGTGCCGGCGCGGACCGCGGCCAGCGCCTGGTCGAAGTCCAGCGGCGCGGACCCGTTCCCCGAGGACGGTCCGGCCGACGCGGGTGCCCCGCCGGCGCACAGCTCGCGGATCCGCTCCAGGCCCAGGAACCCGGCGTGTCCCTCGTTGGTGTGGAACACCTCGGGCGTGGTGTGCCCGGTGGCGGCGCAGTAGGCCCGCACGGCACGCACGCCGCCGACGCCGATCAGGATCTCCTGGGAGATCCGGTGGTCCTGGTCGCCGCCGTAGAGACGGTCGGTGATGCCGCGCAGGTCCGGGTCGTTGTCCTCGATGTCGGTGTCGAGCAGCAGCAGCGGCACCCGCCCGACCTGGGCCTGCCAGACGCGCGCGGTCAGCGTCCGGTCGTCGGGCATCGCGACCGAGACGTGCACCGGGACCTCGTCGGCGCTGCCGTCGGTGAGCAGCTGCAGCGGCAGCCCCTGCGGGTCCAGCGCCGGGTAGTGCTCGAGCTGCCAGCCGTCGAGCGACAGGGACTGGCGGAAGTAGCCCGACCGGTACAGCAGCCCGACCGCGATCAGCGGGACGCCCAGGTCGGATGCGGCCTTGAGGTGGTCGCCGGCCAGCACGCCGAGCCCGCCGGAGTAGTTCGGGAGCACCTCCGAGACGCCGAACTCCATCGAGAAGTAGGCGATCGCGCCCGGCAGGTCGGGGGTGTCGTCGCGGTTGTCCTGGTACCAGCGCGGGCCGGACAGGTACTCGTCGAGCTCGTCGGAGAGCTCGCGCACGGTCACGACGGTCTCGGCGTCGGAGGCCAGCTCGGCGAGCCGGGAGCTGGGGATCTCGCCGAGGAGCCGGACCGGGTCCTGCCCGCAGCGCTGCCAGGCCTCGGGGTCCAGCGAGGCGAACAGGTCCCGGGTCGGGGCATGCCAGGTCCAGCGCAGGTTCGTGGCCAGCGTCTGCAGCGGGGCGAGCTGGGCGGGCAGCTGGGCACGGACGGTGAATCGACGCAGGGCTCTCACGGGCGCGAAGCGTACGAGACTCTCCCGGGGCCCCGACACGCACGCCCGGCCCGCCCGGCCACCGGTCGACACTCTCGGTACGGTTGACGGGTACGCGGCCGCACGGTGGGCGTCGTCGCGGTGTACCGGCGCTGAGCTGTAACGATGTCGGCTCGCCCCGGACCGCACCCGATACCCGAGGCGTCGGCCGATCTGCGCAGAACGAACACCGGGGGTGAGGCCGATGACGGGTCGGCTCGGAATCGATGACGTGACCCCTCTGGTGGAGACCGGGGACCCGAGCAAGGCCGTCGTCGGAGAGGTGGTCCCGATCCGCGCCACGGTCTGGCGGGAGGGCCACGACGCGGTCGCGGCGAACGTCGTCTGGACGAAGCTCGCCGACGCCGAGACCGACGAGGACGGCGAGCCCGAGCACGTCCGGATGGTGCCCGAGGTCGTGGGCACCGACCGGTTCGTCGCCACCGTCGTGCCCGACGTCGCCGGCCGCTGGAGCTTCCGGGTGGACGCCTGGAGCGACCCGTGGGCCACCTGGCGCCACACCGTGGAGGCCAAGCTCACCGCAGGCCAGAGCGCCGAGGAGCTGGCCAACGACCTGGAGACCGGCGCGCGGCTGCTGCACCGGGTGGGACGCCGCCCGTCCGAGAAGGCGAACCGGGACCTGCTGCTCGGGGCCGCGAACACGCTGCGCGACACGGCCCTGCCGCTGCGCTCGCGCGTCGCGCCGGCGCTGTTCCCAGCCGTCGTCACGATCATGACCGACCGCCCGGTCCGGGAGCTGATCACCCGGGGCCCGGAGCGGGAGGTCTACGTCGACCGCCGCCGCGCGCTCGTCGGCTCCTGGTACGAGATCTTCCCGCGCTCCACCGGCGGCCGCGACGAGACCGGCCGCGCCGTGCACGGCACGTTCGTCACCGCGACCAAGGAGCTCGACCGGATCGCGAAGATGGGCTTCGACGTGGTCTACCTTCCGCCGATCCACCCGGTCGGCACGGTGCACCGCAAGGGCCGCAACAACTCCGTGCGCGCCGAGCCGGGCGACGTCGGGTCACCGTGGGCGATCGGCTCCGCCGCCGGCGGGCACGACGCGATCGACCCGGAGCTGGGCGACTTCGACGACTTCGACGCGTTCGTGACCCGGGTGAACGAGCTGGGCATGGAGGTCGCGCTCGACTTCGCCCTGCAGTGCGCCCCGGACCACCCGTGGGTCTCCGCGCACCCGGAGTGGTTCACCGTCCGCCCGGACGGCACGATCGCCTACGCGGAGAACCCGCCGAAGAAGTACCAGGACATCTACCCGATCAACTTCGACCGGGACCCGGCCGGGATCTACGCCGAGTGCCTGCGGGTGGCGCTGCTCTGGGTGGAGCACGGGGTCAAGATCTTCCGGGTCGACAACCCGCACACCAAGCCGCCGAACTTCTGGCACTGGCTGATCTGGCAGGTCAAGGAGCGCCACCCGGACGTGCTGTTCCTGGCCGAGGCGTTCACCCGCCCGGCGCGGCTGTTCGGGCTGGCCCGGCTCGGGTTCACCCAGTCCTACACCTACTTCACGTGGCGGACCGAGAAGGCCGAGCTGGCCGAGTTCGGGCAGCTCCACGCCGAGCACGCCGACGAGTGCCGGCCGAACCTGTTCACCAACACCCCGGACATCCTGCACGAGTCCCTGCAGACCGGCGGCCCGGGAATGTTCGCGATCCGGGCGACGCTGGCCGCGACGATGTCGCCGACCTGGGGTGTCTACTCCGGCTTCGAGCTGTTCGAGGGCGCCGCGGTGAAGGCGGGCAGCGAGGAGTACCTGGACTCGGAGAAGTACGAGCTGCGTCCGCGCGACTTCCACACCGCGCTCAACGAGGGGCGTTCGCTGGAGCCCTACCTCACCCAGCTCAACGAGATCCGGCGCGCGCACCCGGCCCTGCAGCAGCTGCGCGAGTTCCACCCGCACGAGACCGACAACGACGACCTGCTCGCCTACTCCAAGACCGACCCGGCCACCGGGGACCGGATCCTCGTCGTGGTCACGCTGAACTCGGCGGAGGCCCGCGAGGGCACGGTGTCGCTGGACATGCCGGCGCTCGGCCTGGGCTGGGACGACGTCGTCGACGTCCGCGACGAGGTCACCGGCCAGTCGTTCCGGTGGGGCGAGCGCAACTTCGTCCGGCTTCTGCCGTGGGACAACGTGGCGCACATCCTGTCGCTGCCGAAGGCCCTACCGGTCACCTGAGCCGGTCGCCCGACCCACTCAGCTCCGGGCCCGGGCCGCGGCGATCACCATCGCCGCGACCCGGGTGGCCCGGTCGCAGCCCTCGGCGTGGCTGCCCACCGCGCGCGAGCGCGCCGCAGGCGAGTTCACCTCGTAGGTGACCAGGAACGACGTGTCCGGGTCGGCGTCGACGACGACCGTGCACGTGTAGTTGGTCGGGGGCGCCTGCGCCGCGTTCTCGATCGCGCCGTACCCCTCGACCGTCGTGATCCGCTGCCCGGTGAACCCGGTCCGCTCGCCCAGCCGGTCGGGGTGACCGGGGACGTACCGGTCGGCCGGGATGCCCGGCTGGATGCGCAGCAGCCAGAACTGCCCGCCCACGCCGTGGAGCACGCAGTTGTTGGCCCCCTGACCGATCGGGTCCGGGGTCCGCTCGAGGATCCCGAGCTCGACCGAGGACCGCGCGTCCACGGCCTCGCACGCCGGCAGCCGGCTCACCTCCAGGTCGGCCGGGCGGGGCGGGAACGGGCTCGCCGCGGCCGCGGGCGCGCCGCACCCGCTCACCAGCGCCACCGCCAGCACGGACGCCGGCACCGCTGCCCGCACGGGGCCCGTCCGGCGCCGCGGCGAGCTCAACGCAGCCACTCCCGCCACGCCCCGGTGACGATCTCGGCCAGGCGGGCGTAGCCGCCGGCGCCGGGATGCGCGCCGTCCCCCGCGGCGACCTCCGCCGTCCACACCGGGTCCTCGGCGAGCGCTCCGAGGACCGGCGCGTAGGTCACGCCGAGGCCCGCGCACACCCCGGCGAACCGTGCGTCGAGGTCGGCGATCCGCGCGGTCTGCTCCGGATCCGCGACCGGTGGCGGCCCGGCCACGAACACCGGCCATCCGAGGTCGGACAGCTCCCCGAGCAGCATCTCCAGGTGCGCGGCCGAGGCCGCCGGGCCGACCCGGCTGGACGGGCCGTGCGTGCCGGGGCTCGCCGTCGTGTCGTTGACCCCGACGCCCACCACGACCCGCGCCTCGATCGGCCCGCCGCCGGGCACCCGCAGCCGCAGCGGCAGCTCCCGGCGCCAGCGCGACAGGACGTCGCGGGTGGTGTCACGGCGGATGCCCAGGTTGTAGAGCGTGAGCGGGAGACCGTCGCGGTGCGAGGCCGCGGCGAGGCGCCCGACCCAGCCGAGGTGCTCGGGATCGCCGACACCGGCCACGAACGAGTCCCCGATGGCGCCGATCCGCACGTCCCGCATGCGACCCATCCTGCCCGCCCGGCCCGGCCGCGCGTCCGGGGCGCGGGACCTCGCGGGGATCCGTAGGCTCGCCCGATGCCGACGACCCCGCGGATGGGCGTCGTCCTGTCGCTGACCGGGCGGTTCGCCCGGTTCGGCCGGCGGGCCGCGGACGCGCTGCACCTGTGGAACCGGCTCTCCGGTGACCCGGTCCGGCTGAGAATCGTCGACGACGGGGGCGTCGCCGCACGGGTCGCGCCGGCGCTGGAGGACCTCGCCGCCGGCTGCGACCTGCTGCTCGGGCCCTACTCGACCGTCCTGATGCGGGAGGCCGCGGCGTTCGCCCGGGACTCGGACCGTCTGGTGTGGAACCACGGCGGCTCCGGCGACGACGCCCAGACCGCGGCCGCGCGGCGGGTGGTCTCGGTGCTCACCCCGACCAGCCGCTACGCCGAGACGTTCGTCCGGTACCTGGCCCGGCACCATCCCGGCCTAGGGCTGCGGCTGGTGCACGGCTCCGGGAGCTTCGGGCGCCAGGTCGTCGACGGGGCGCGGGACGCGGCCGCACGTCACGGCGTCGCGGTGGTCGACGACCCGGGCGCGGCGCTGTTCACGGCCGGCACCTTCGAGGAGGACGTCGCAGTGGTGTCGGCCCTTCCCGCCGGCCCGGGCCGCCCACCGGTGATCGGGACGGTCGCGGCCGGGGTGCACGGGTTCGGCCGCCACGTCCCCGACCCCGACGGAGTGCTGGGCGTCGCGCAGTGGACGCCGGGCGCGCGGGCCGTGCAGGTCGGGCCGGACGAGGCGGAGTTCGTGCGCCGCTACCGCGCCGTGCTCGGCACCGACCCCGACTACCCGGCGGTCCAGGCCGTCGCCGCGGCCGCGCTCGCGCGGCACTGCGCCACGCTCGCCGGGAGCACCGCCGCCGACGACCTGTGGCGCACGGCCGCCGCGCTGCGCACCACCACCCTCTACGGCGCGTTCGCGATCGACGCGCCGAGCGGGGCGCAGACCGGGCACGGGATGGAGCTGGTGCAGTGGCGGGACGGCCGGATGTCACCGCTGCGCTGAGCGGGGGGCTCGCAAGGCGACGATCGGCCTGGCGATCGCGGGAGGTGCGTCCGCACGCCTGCCGTCCATCCGCACCCCGTGCAGGAGGTGCGGATGGATGAACGGGGTGCGGATCGGACGAGCGGCTCCTCAGCCCTGCAGCTCCGGCTCGGGTTCGGGCTCGGGCGGGTCAACCCGCAGGGCGGTGGCCCGGAACGGGGTCAGCTCGACCCGGAAGCTGAACAGGTCGTCCACCGTGGCCACGTGCTCACCGCTGAACAGGTCGGTGACCGTCCCCCCGGAGGGCAGGTGCTTCGACCGGACGGTGCCGTCGACCTCCTCGTCGGCGAAGTTCAGCACGGTCAGCACGAACCCGCCGTCGTCGACCTCGTGCACCATGACCAGCATCCCGCGGTGCGAGACGTCCGGGACGTCGACCTGACGGGCGGTCGCGACGCCGCAGCGCTTGCGCACGGCGAGGATCGCCTGCATCTGCCGGGCGAAGCTGGCCTCGTCGGTGAGCTGCTCGGGCAGCGTCCCGTACAGGCTCACCCCGCGCGGCATCCCGGCCGCGGACTTGTGGGCGGACGGGTTGGCGCCCATCAGATCGTGCGCGGCGCGGTGGATCCAGCGGGTGTCCCCGCTGGACAGGAGCTCCTCGACGTCGCCGGGGGGCAGCGTGAGCATCCCGCACAGGTCCCAGCCCGACAGCGCGAACACCCCGGGCTGGAACGCGTTGAACATGACCAGCAGCAGGTGCACCCGCCGGATCCGCTCGACGTCGCTGCGCTCGATCGAGTCCAGCTCGGAGATGCCCAGCGTCGCCGCGATCACGGTCGCGGTGGTGCAGGCGATGCCGTTCGTCGTGAAGATCAGGTTGTAGGGCGCGTTCGGGCCGGTCAGGTGCGTGACGAGGTCGCGCCGGATCTCGTCGGCCAGGTCGCCGCCGGTGATGTCCTCGCCGTGGAAGGAGTAGACGTCGTCGGTGGCGGTCCAGTGCACGAGCTCGTAGGTCAGCTCGTCGTGGTTCTGCAGCGCGTGCACCAGCGACGCCGGGTCCACGCCGAGCTCGGTCGAGGTCCGCAGCGTCAGGCGCAGGAACTCGGTGTCGGCGGTGGCCAGCGCGTGGTGGTAGGCGGGCCGGTTGACGAAGTCGTAGGACAGGTCCGCGCCGGCCTCCGAGGTCACCCGGATGTCGTCGATGGTCAGGTTCAGCTCCTGGAAGGTGAAGCCGCCGACCTTGCGCACCATGCTCGCGATGATGTGGTTCGCGGCCTCCGACGTCGGGTGGCCCTCGGACCAGCCCGGCATCCCCTCCGCGGACTTCTCCACGCCGAGGAAACCGTTCGCGTCCAGGCGCAGCGCCCCGGAGCCGAGGTCGGCCAGCGAGTGCAGCGCGTCGCCGATCACCATCCGCATGCCCGCGAACGTCGGGTCCAGCCAGTTCACCGACGGCTGGCCGTCCTTGAAGTAGTGCAGGTAGACCCAGCGGCGGGTGACGCCGTCGACGCCGGTGACCGGGCGGGTGGCGCTCCAGTTCGTCTCCTTGACGCCCTCCCGGAAGAAGATCACCCGCTGCAGCCGGCCGACGATGTAGCCGCTCTTCTCCAGCTTCTCCTCGGTGACGGCGTCGAGGTTGACCGAGTCCGCACCGGACGGGACGTCGGGCAGCTCGCCCCAGTCGCTCTCGTCGATCTCGATCATGTGGTAGATGCCGGGGTAGTCGGTGTGCGCGAGCTCGGCGAGGCGGAAGTCGGCGCCCTTGCCGGTGTGGCCGGGCACGATGTCGTCGATCACGGTGCCGCCGTACCAGGTGGCGGTGGCGCACATGGCCCGGAACTCGTCCTCGGTGCCGAACGCCGGGTCGAGCTCGTTGGAGATCCGGTCGAAGTGCCCGTCCACGCTGGGGGTGGACTGCCAGCCGGAGAGCCCGCCCGCCCGCTTGACCGGGCCGGTGTGCACGGCCTCGATGCCGATCTTCTCGAACGCGCTCCACATGTCCTCGTCGCCGAGCGCGGCCAGGAACGACGCGCCGGGACGGGTGATGAACGAGATCGGGTAGGCGGTGAACCACACCGACGCCGTCTCGACGGCCTGGCGCGGGCCGGGGTTGGCGTAGGCGTTCTGCCACATCGAACCCTGCCCGGAGAACTGGCGGGCCAGCTCGTTGGCGTGCCACAGCATCGACTGGCTCTGCAGCCAGGACACGTAGGCCGGGTTCTCGCCGTTGGCCGGGCCGTCCTGGGCGACCGAGCGCCGCGGCACCGTCGACCGCACCCGCGCCCGGTGCCGCAGGCTCTTCGGCCGGGCCGGGTGGAAGTGCTCGGCGAAGGTGATCTCGGCGGGGGGCTCGTGTCCCTGCCCGGCGGCCCCGTCGGGGGTCTGCTCCTCGGCCATCGGCTCTCCCTCGGTCCTCCTCGCCGGTTGCCCGACCGTCCCGTGGTCGTCGTCGTTCGCGGGAGGGGTTGCCGCATCAGGGCGTCCGGGCACGTGTGTCCACCGCTCGAGAGTTCAGTATGGGTTCCCCGCCGCGACCGTGCGCGGGACGACGGCACGGGCCTGGTCGAGGGGTCGGAGCACTCGGCGCCACCACCGGTCCGGCGGGTGCTCCGGGGTGGGCGTCGCGGGCCCGATCCGGAGCCGTCCCGCCGCGTGGTGGCTGCGCCGTCGCGGACTGTAACATCGGGTCCCGGACCTTTCCCCCGGCCGACACCCGCCGTCCGACCCTCCCGCCGGGCGCGTCGCGGGACACGCGGCAGCGGGCCGGGCGCTGTGGTCTGATCATCGGTGCCGGCCCCGATGACGGCGCCGGCGGACCAGCACGCCGCGGACCCGGCGCCGGACCGGCGCCGCAGCGGTGTCACCCGAGGAGGCGCGCCCGTGAGTCCGACCGAGCAGCTCGCCGACCTGCTTCCGGGATGGCTCCCCCGGCAGCGGTGGTTCGCCGCGAAGGGACGATCGGTGCGCTCGACCGAGGTCGTCGCACGGACGCCGCTGTTCACCGCGGACGACCTGTCGGTGGAGCACGTGCTCCTCGGGATCGGCTTCACCGACGACCCGGCGACCCAGGTCTACCAGCTGGTCGTGGCGACCGGGACCCCGCCCGCGGACGTCGGGGAGCAGGCGGTGCTCGGCCCCGCCGGGGACCGCACGGTCTACGACGGGCTGTGGGACACCCGCGTCACGCGGTGGCTGCTGGCCGCCGTGCGGGACGGCGCCACCGCGGGCGACCTGCGCTTCGTCCCCGAGCCCGGGGCGACGATCCCGGACGCCGGGCACGGTCGGGTGCTCGGCGCGGAGCAGTCCAACACCTCGGTCGTCTGGGGCCGGGAGACCATCCTCAAGATCTTCCGGCGGGTGCTGCCGGGCGTGAACCCGGACCTGGAGCTGCACCGGGCGCTGCGCGCGCAGGGCAGCACCCGGGTAGCGGCGCTGCGCGGGGCCGTCGAGGGCGTCGTCGACGGCGCGCCCGCCACGCTGGGCATGCTGCAGGACTTCGCCGCCGACTCGTCCGAGGGCTGGCCGCTGGCGCTGGAGACGGTGCGGGCGACGGACGGACGGGCCTCCGGCGAGACCGACTTCGGCCCCGAGGCCGCGGCCCTCGGCGAGACCGTCGCCGTCGTGCACGGTGAGCTGCTCGCCGCTCTCGGCGGCACGACCGCGGACGCCGGGCAGCTCGCCGCGGGCTGGCAGACCCGGCTCGACGCGGCCCTGCCCCAGGTCCCGGAGCTGGCCGAGCACGCGGACGCGATCCGCGCCGTCTACGACGCCGTCGGCACCTCGGGTGCGCCACTGCCCGTGCAGCGGGTGCACGGCGACCTGCATCTGGGCCAGACCCTGCGCACCGCCGGGGGCTGGCTGGTGATCGACTTCGAGGGCGAGCCGTCGGCGCCCCTGGACGAGCGCGCCCGGCCCGACTCCACGCTGCGCGACGTCGCCGGGATGCTGCGCTCGTTCGACTACGCGGCCTTCCACGAGGTGCTCTTCTCACCCACCCCGTCGGTTCCGCCTCCTGCCACCCCCGGGGCCGCACCCGCGGACAGCGCCGGCGCGGCCGAGGCGGCCGCGGAGTGGGCCGTGCGCAGCCGGTCGGCGTTCTGCGACGGCTACGCCCGCGGCGCCGGCAGCGACCCACGGGAGCAGGAGGCGACACTGCGCGCGTTCGAGCTGGACAAGGCCGTCTACGAGGCGGTCTACGAGACCCGCAGCCGTCCGACCTGGGCGCCGATCCCCCTCGCCTCGATCCGCAGGCTCGTCGGGGGCTGACCACCCGCGACCGGCTGTGCGGACCGACGCCTGCCACCGGTGGTTCCGCGTAGTCTGCGGCCCGTGACTCCGGACGATCTCGGCGAACGTCTCTCCGGGCACCCTGCGCTGCGCGACGTCTCGCTGCTCGTGCTGCACGGGTCGCGGGCCCGCGGCGACGCGGGCCCCGACGCCGACTGGGACCTGGGAGTCCTCACCGCGACGGGATCGTCGCCGGACCTTCCCGCGGTCGCCACCGCCCTGGTCCGGATGCTGGGTACCGAGCGGGTCGACGTCGTCGATCTCGGCACCGCCAGCGCCCTGCTCCGCTTCCGGGCCTCCCGCGACGGCGTCGCCCTGGTCGAGCGCGAGGCCGGCGGCTTCCTCCGGTTCCGGCAGGAGGCCGTGCGGTTCTGGTGCGACGCCGGCCCGGTGATCCGCGCGGCGCAGGACGACGTGCTGGCGCGGCTCGGATGAGCGCCGATCCCGACCGCGAGCTGCTCGCCGAACGGGCCGCCTCGGTCCTGCGGCACCTCGAGCGGGTGGCCGAACACCTTCCCGCCGACCCGGCCGGCCTGGCGCCGCTGTCGTCGGCGACCGACACCGTCGTCCTGCACCTGTGGCAGGCCGTGCAGGTGGTGATCGACCTCGCCGTGTCCACGTGCGTGCGGCTCGGACTGGGCAGCCCGCCCACCTACGCGGACGCGTTCCGGCTGCTCGCAGGCGCGGACGTCGTCGACCCCGCGCTCGCCGACCGGCTGGCCCGCGCGGCCGGGTTCCGCAACCTGCTCGTGCACGCCTACGGGACGTTGGACCTGCGCCGCGTGCACGCGATCGCCACCGGCGGCCCGGCCGACCTGCGGGCGTTCCTCGCCGCGCTCCGCGACAGGGGCCGCTGAACCGGCCTGCGATCACCTCTCCGCGCCACATCGCAGCAGGTCCGGGGCTCGCCCCGGTCGCACGCTGCGATCGCACAACGGTCCGCCCCCGCGCTCGGCGACGACCGGTGAGGCGCAGTACGGTTTCGCAGGTGACATCAGAGGAGACCCAGGCGATCGACCCCTGCGCCCCGGACCAGGCGACGACCGACCGGCTCCTGGGCGGGGCCCACCACGACCCGCACGGCGTCCTCGGGGCACACCCGCACGCCGACGGCACGGTCGTGCGCGTGCTGCGCCCGCAGGCCGAGGCGGTGCACGTCCTGCCCAACGGGGACCGCGAGCTGGCCCACCCGCTGGTGCAGGTGCACGACGCGGGCCTGTTCTCCGGCCTGGTCCCCGGATCCGGCGGCGACTACCGGCTGCTCGTCGAGTACGCCGACGGCACCGAGCAGATCGTCGACGACCCGTACCGCTGGCTGCCCACCCTCGGCGACGTGGACCTGCACCTGATCGGTGAGGGGCGTCACGAGCGGCTCTGGGACGTGCTCGGTGCGCACCTGCAGGACTACGACACCGCATCCGGGCCGGTGAACGGCACCAGCTTCGCGGTGTGGGCCCCGAACGCGCAGGGCGTCCGGGTCACCGGCGACTTCGACGGCTGGGCCGGCTGGGCACTGCCGATGCGCTCGCTGGGCAGCTCCGGGGTCTGGGAGATCTTCCTGCCCGAGGTCGGCGTCGGCGCGCGCTACAAGTTCCGCATCCTCGGACCGGACGGCCGGTGGCGGGACAAGGCCGACCCGATGGCGTTCGCCACCGAGATCCCGCCGCAGACCGCGTCCGTCGTCACCACCCCGGTGCACCAGTGGGGCGACGGCGACTGGATGACCGCGCGCGCCGACCGCAGGCCGCACGCCGAGCCGATGAGCGTCTACGAGCTGCACCTGGGCTCCTGGGTGCCCGGCCTGGACTACCGCGAGATCGCCGACCGCCTCGTCGCGTACCTGGACGAGACCGGGTTCACCCACATCGAGCTGCTGCCGGTGGCCGAGCACCCGTTCGGCGGCTCCTGGGGCTACCAGGTCACCTCCTACTTCGCGCCGACGTCGCGGTTCGGCACCCCGGACGACTTCCGCTACTTCGTCGACACGCTGCACCGCGCCGGCTACGGCGTGATCGTCGACTGGGTGCCCGCGCACTTCCCGCGCGACGAGTGGGCGCTGGCCAAGTTCGACGGCACCGCCTGCTACGAGCACGCCGACCCGCGCCGCGGCGAGCAGCCCGACTGGGGCACGCTCGTGTTCGACTTCGGGCGCAACGAGGTCCGCAACTTCCTGGTCGCGAACGCGCTGTACTGGCTGGAGTCGTTCCACATCGACGGGCTGCGCGTCGACGCCGTCGCCTCGATGCTCTACCTGGACTACTCCCGCGCCGACGGTGCGTGGCTGCCCAACATCCACGGCGGCCGGGAGAACCTGGACGCGGTCGCGTTCCTGCAGGAGATGAACGCGACCGTCTACCGCGAGCACCCCGGCGCGGTCACGATCGCCGAGGAGTCGACCGCGTGGCCGGGCGTCACCCGGCCCACCTACATGGGCGGGCTCGGGTTCGGCCTGAAGTGGAACATGGGCTGGATGCACGACACGCTCGACTACACCGGGCGCGACCCCATCCACCGCAGCTACCACCACAACCAGATGACGTTCTCGCTGATGTACGCGTTCAGCGAGAACTACGTGCTGCCGATCAGCCACGACGAGGTCGTGCACGGCAAGGGGTCGCTGTGGACCCGGATGCCCGGCGACGACTGGAACAAGGCGGCCGGCGTGCGCGCGCTGCTGGCCTACATGTGGGCGCACCCGGGCAAGCAGCTGCTGTTCATGGGCTCGGAGTTCGGGCAGCCACGGGAGTGGTCCGAGCAGCGCTCGCTGGACTGGCACCTGCTCGACGACCCGCTGCACGGCGGCATCACCTCGCTCGTCGGTGACCTGAACCGGGTCTACCGCGAGCAGTCCGCCCTGTGGGCCAAGGACACCACTCCGGACGGCTTCGCCTGGATCGACGCCAACGACGCGGCCGGGAACGTGCTCAGCTTCCTGCGCCACGGCGTCGACGCGTCCGGGCGGGCGACCGTGCTGGCCTGCGTCGCGAACTTCTCCGGCGCGCCGAACGAGAACTACCGGGTCGGGCTGCCCTTCGCCGGACGCTGGACCGAGCTGCTCAACACCGACGCCGCCGGCTACGGCGGCTCCGGGGTGGGCAACCTGGGCACCGTCGTCGCCGAGACGCAGATGTGGCACGGCCAGCCCGCATCGGCCGCGCTGCGGCTGCCGCCGTCCGGCGTGCTGTGGCTGGTGCCCGAGGAGACCGGCGGACCGGTGCACCCGCTCGGGTCCGCGACCGAGGCCGCGCCGGTGTCCACCGCGCCGCCCGCGGTGGGAGCCGCGGAGATCCCGCCGGTGCCCGAGGAGACCGACCTTCCGGCGCCGGCCACCCCGGACGACGACGTGTCGGCGTCGGTGTTCGCGGGGCACGACGAGCCCGTCTCACCCGAGCCGGTCGCCGTGCCCGAGCCGATCGACGCCGTGCCCGAGCCGATCGACGTGCCCGAGCCGGTCGACGCCGTGCCGACGCCCGAACCCGAGCGCACCGAGCCCGTCGCCGAGCCGGACGAGAGCCTGCCGATCTCCGAGGCCGGGGGCTCCCCGACCACGCCCGCACCGACCGTGACCCCGTCCGTCTCCGGGGCGCCGGGGGTACGGGCCACGCGCACCGGGCCGTTCGTGACCGGGACGTCCGGTGCCGGGACGTCGGCTACCGGGACCTCGCAGAACGGGTCCTCCGGCAAGGGGTGAGCCATCCCCGTCGGGCACGACGCGTCCGCGCCGGACGCGTCGTGGCCGGCCTCAGGCGATCCAGTCGGGCGTTCCTCGGTCGGTGCCGTCCGCGAGTTCGGCGCGTGCGTCACCGGGTCCGGTGACCAGGGCCGACATCCCCACGTGCTCGTCCGCGACGATTCGGCGCAGTCGGCCGGCGAGGAGCACCGCGGTGTCTCCCGGGCCGAGCACGACCGGGTCGTCGCCGTCGAGCTCGACGGTCGCGACGCCGTCGACGACGGTCCACACCTGTTCCCCGGTCATCCGGTGCTCCGGTCCGGCGGCACCGGGATCCATGCGGACCTGCCACATCGCGTGCCTCGCCCCGCCGAGGGTCGGCGAGACGAGTGTGGTCATCACGGCGTTCGGGGTCTCGGTGCGGCGCTGGTCCGCGTGACGGACGACGGTCATGACGGTCTCCCCTACAATCGACAAAGTGGTTGTCTTACGGAGAGAACGGTAAACTAGGTTGTCTGATTCGTCGAGTGACACACGCGCCGGACACGGCCTGCCGCTGCTGCTGCTCCGCGCGTTCCAGGAGCTGATCGACGAGCTGCACGTGCAGTTGGAGCAGGAGGGCTTTCCCGACGTCCGGCCGATGCACGGCTTCGTCCTGCAGGCCGTCGGCCCACACGGCACGACGGCGGTCGAGCTGGGCCGCGCGCTCGGGGTGAGCAAGCAGGCCGCCGGCAAGACCGTCGCGGGACTCGAGGCGCAGGGATACCTGGAACGCGGCAGCGACCCCTCCGACTCCCGACGCAAGCTCGTCCGGCTGACGCCACGAGGCCGTGCGCTGCTGTCCCGCTCCGCCGCCGTACTGGACGCGCTGCGGGCCCGGTGGTCCGACGGGCTCGGCGAGCAACGGCTGCGCGACCTGGAGGACGCGCTGACGGCGATGACGTCGGGACCGGCGCCGCGGCTCGACACCCCGGCCTGGTTCGGTCGCGGCTGAGGGGTGTGCGACCGGCCCGGGCGGTGGGTCGGACCTCGTCCGGCGGGACGTCAGACGCGGGTGGTGTCCGCGGAGTCCCGGTCCCCGGCGTCCTCGCGCCCCACGCCCACCACCGCGACCGCGCCGAGCAGCGCCACGGCGGCGAACGCGTAGAAGCCCCACGGGTAGGCGATGCCCGCGCCGAGCAGCGCTCCGCCGATCAGCGGCCCGCTGATCGCGCCGAGGCGGCCGACCCCGCTGGCCGCGCCCAGGGCCGAGGCCCGCGCCGAGGCCGGGTAGTGCCTGCTCACCCAGGCGTAGACGAGCACCTGCGAGCTGAACACGAACACCCCGGCCAGCAGCACGCTGACGTACACCCCGACGCCCGGCAGCCGGATCGAGAGCAGCGCCAGGAACAGCGCCGCCGCGGAGAACCAGCCGATCGTGGTGGTCCGGATACCGATCCGGTCCGCGACCCGGCCCGCCACCAGGAGCCCGACCACGGCACCGGCATTGAGGACCAGCAACAGCGTCAGTGCTGCGCCGAGCTGGTACCCGGCCGCCAGCATGATCTCCGGCAGCCATGTGTTGAGCCCGTACACCAGCAGAAGACCCATGAACGAGGCCACCCAGAACGCGATCGAGGACCGCAGGTAGCCGCCGCGCACGAGCTGGGACACCGGGTTGCGCGAAGCCGACGGCGTGACCCGATCGACCCCGGGCAACGATTCGGGCAACCGCGCGGCGATCAACGGCACGAGCGCCAGCGCGGGGAGCGCTCCGATCACGAACATCGCCTGCCAGCCCAGGCCGGGAATCACCAGCCGTCCGAGCAGCGCGGTCAGCACCGCACCCACGTGGTATCCGGTCATCAGGATCGTCGTGGCGCTGCCGCCGCGACCCGCTCGGCTGAACTCGTTCACCATGGCCAGCGCGACCGGCAGCACACCACCCAGGCCGAGTCCGGCCAGGAAGCGCAGCAGCGCGAACACCAGCGGGCCGGTGGCGAACGCGCACAGCAGCGTCAGCACGGAGAAGGTCACGACGGCGATCAGCATCGTCCGGCGCCGCCCGATCAGGTCGGCCAGCGGACCCACGGACAGCGCTCCCACGCCGATCCCGACCAGCCCGACGGCCGAGATCAGCGACGCGGTACCCGGCGTCAGCCCCCAGTCCGTGGCACGTAGCAGCGAGGGCAGCACCACCCCCAGCACGACGATGTCGAAGCCCTCGAGGGCGACCACCAACCAGCACAGCGGCGCGACCCACCCCCTGTGTGACGCTGTGGCGCCGTCCGCCATCACCGCTCGCCTCCCTGCGCGTAGGTGGACGGCAGTGTGCGGCCCTAGCCGGACGAGCGCGCCGGGACTTCCGCAGAACGGAAGGATTCCCCCGTACCGGATCGCGGTGCGGTATCCGGCCACCACGGTCCGGTCGCCGGGCGCAGCAGCGTCAGCCAGGCCGCGAGCAGGATCGCCGTGTACAGCGCGTGACCGACCAGGGTGAACGGGTCCCCCGGCGCCCACAGGTCGCTCCAGGTGATCGGGATGAACGCGAGCGCCAGCAGCGCCCCGACGACCACCCGGCGGGTGTCGCCCGCGCGCCCGGACGCGACCACGACGAGCAGTCCCGGCCACAGCACGATCAGGTAGTTGTGCCAGGAGATCGGGGCCGTCAGCAGGCCGGTGGCCAGCACCGCCCAGGGCGCGACGCCCGCCGGGTCGGCGCCGCGGGCGGACGTGCCGATGCTCGTTCCGCGTTCGCTCCTCTCGGCGATCCCGTACCACCGCGTCCGCAGGCCGAACAGCAGCAGCGTCCCGACCAGCAGCGCGACGCCGACGAGCGTCCCGACCAGCGACGGCAGACCCCACCGGATCGCCATCCCGGGCAGCGCGGCGTTGTCCAGCACGGTCGCGACCGGCTCGGTCAGCGCCATCCGCAGCCACTGCGGCCCGGTGGAGAACCCGGCCGCGGCCATCCCGGCCAGGGTCGCCAGCGTCGCGGCGGCCAGGCCGGCCCGCAACGCCGGCCAGCGGCGCTGCACCAGCGGCAGCAGCAGCAACGGGGCCAACGACGGCTTGATCGCGACGGTGACGCCGTAGAGCACCGCGGCCAGCCGCGGGTGACCCCGGCGCTCGGCGATCCACCCGGCCGTCACCCCGACCAGCAGGATCCCGTAGATCTGGCCCAGGGCGAGCGTGCCGTGCAGCGGTGACGAGGCCAGGACCGACAGCACCGCGAGCGCGGTCCAGCCGCGGCCGATCCGCAGCTCGCGCGCCGCGGCGAACACCGATCCGGCGACCATCAGCACCGTGAGCGTCACGAAGATCCGGTAGGCGCTGACGGCGTCGAGCATCCCGAGCGGGGCCATCAGCAGCGACAGGACCGGCGGGTTGAGGTTGTGCAGCTTCGCGTCGGTGTCGTAGATGCCGGTGCCCTCGACGAGCGCGGCGGCGGAGCGCCAGAACGTGTCGAAGTCGACGTGGGTGATCGGCACGATCGGGTTCGGCAGCAGCGCCAGCAACGGCGGGTTGCCGAACACGAACAGGGCGACGCCGGTGACCAGCGCGGCCACCGTGACCACCCGGGCACCGATCCGCACCGCCCGGGAGCGGTCCCACCGTGCCCGCGGACGAGCCCCGTCCGCGGCGGCGGTCACGCTCTCGGTGGTCGCGCTCAGAACAGTGCGCGGGCCAGGGCCCGCCGGGCCGTGCTCACCCGGGGGTCGTCCGCGGGGAACAGCTCGAACAGGCCGACCAGGTGCTCGCGCGCGCGGTCACGGTCCTCGCCCGCGGTGCGGCCGACGGTGGCCACCAGCCGCTCGAACGCGGCCTCGACCTGGTCGGCGGCCATCTGGGCGTCGGCGGCGGCGAGCTGGGCGTCGACGTCGTCCGGGGCGGCGTCCGCGCGGGCGACCGCCGACGGGTCGGCCTGCTCGGCCCGGGCCAGGAAGCGCACCTGGGCCAGGGCCGCGGTGGCCTGCTCGTTGGCCGGCTCGACGTTCAGGATCGCCTCGTAGGCGGCCTCGGCGGCAGCGTAGTCGCCCTGCTCCAGGGCGTCCTCGGCCGCGGTGAAACGCGGGTCCTCGGGCTCCTCGGCCGGTTCGGCAGGCTCGCCACCGGTGGTGGCCCGGGCCTCTCCCTCGGCGATCGCCGGCATCCGCTCGCGCAGCGCGTCGAGCAGCGAGGACACCCACTGCGCCGCCTGGGCGTCGGGCATCGCGCCGTTCACCGCGTCCGCCGGCTGGCCACCGACGACCACGACCACCATCGGGACCTGCTGCACCCCGAACGCCTGGGCGATCCGCGGGGCGGCGTCGATGTCCACCCGGGCCAGCACCCAGGCGCCGCCGCCGTTCGTGGCGAGCCGCTCCAGCTCCGCGGAGAGCTGTTCCTCACGCGGGTAGCGGCCGGCCCAGAGCTCGATCACGACCGGGACCTCGAGCGACTTCTCGACGACGTCGTTCTGGAAGCCCTGCTCGGTGGCGTCGACGACCCATGGGCTCGCCTGCCCCCCGCCGCCGTCGCCACCGCCGGGTGACTGGGGTCGGTTCGCGGCCTCCGAACGCGCCTTCAGCGCCGAGAGGTCGACCGCTCCGGCCATGGCCGACGACATCGCCGACCGCTGGGCCTGCTGACGTGGATCTGGGCGAGACACGCCTGCCATCCTGGCACGCTCCCCCACGGCGCGCGGACCGCCCCGGCGCTGTGGGCACCGGGGCGGCCGACCGGGCGGCCACCGGGCGATGACCGCTCGACGATCGGGCTCCGAGGACCGGCCGGCGTGCACACCCTCCGGGGGCGCCGCCTCACCGTGGGTGGATCATCACCGGACCGGCGGAACAACACCGGGCGGATTCGCTCGTTGAACCGTCAGCAGGGGCCCACGGGTCACTCTGCGTTGCCGCAGACCACGGCCGCGCACGCGTCGCGCGCCATACCGGAGGATCGAGACTCATGAGCAATGTTCAGACCGCCAAGCCGACCCTGGCCTACGCCGCCCTGGCGGTCGGTGTCATCGGCATCATCGCCGGCATCTTCATCCCGCTCGCGGGGTGGATCCTGGGCGCGGCCGGACTCGTGCTGGGCTTCCTGAGCTACCGCCAGCCGGCCACCGCCAAGCTGGGCCAGATCGCCATGGCGATCGGCTTCGTGGCGATCCTGGTCGGGGTGTACTTCTTCACCAGCGCGATCGCCTGACGACGACCGGCCCGCCGCGCGGGCCGAGGTGCCACCCGCCGGACGCCCGGCGGTGTGACGGCCGGTGACGGGACCTCCCGTCACCGGCCGTCGTCGTCCCGTCCCGTCGTCCCGTCCCCTGTCGTCCCGGGTCACCGGCGACGGTCTCAGCCCGCCGCGATCCCGCCCAGCAGCTCGGCCAGCTCACCCGGACGGGTGAGCATCGGGAAGTGCCCGCCCGGGAGCTCGACGAGCTCGGCACCGACCGCCGCCGCGTGTCGCCGGCCCGCGTCCGGCGAGGCGACCCGGTCACCGGTGCACACCACGGACACGGTCCGGACGGACGGCCACCCCGCCAGTGGCGTGGTCTCCTTGCCCACCGTCCACGCCTGCGGGCGCAGCCCGGTGAGCGCCGCGTCGACCGCGGCCTCCGAGCTCTCCGCCGCGACGCCGCGGTAGAGCCCGCCGCGGGCCGCCTCGGCCGACCAGAACGTGGTGCCGTCCTCGCCGCGGCGCACCCCGGTGTCGTAGCCGGGCACCATCAGCTCCTCGGAGCGCATCCGCCCGATGAACGACGTCCCCGGCACCGGCGCCATCGCGGCCAGCAGCACCAGCGCGGTGACCCGTTCCGGGCCCAGCCGCTCGGCGACCAGCGGGACGCTCAGCCCGCCCAGGGAGTGCCCGACCAGCACCACCGGGCCGGGATCCGACCCGATCGCGGCCAGCACGGCGTCGGCGTAGGCCTGCGCACCCTGCCCGGACCGGTCCGAGGGCAGGTCCGGGGCGGTCGCCCCGAACCCCCGGGTCTCCAGCTCGTCGACCAGGGCGGACCAGCACGACCCCCGGTGCCACGCCCCGTGCACCAGGACGAACCGCGGGGTCATCCGGCGGCCGGGAGGTCGCCGGCGGCACCGCGCAGCTCCGACTCCACCCGCTCGACCTTGGAGGTGAGCTGGCCGTCGTGGCCCGGGCGGATGTCGGCCTTGAGCACGAGACTCACCCGGGGTGCGCGCGCCTGCACCGCCTCCACCGCACGCTTGACGACCGCCATCCCCTCGTCCCAGGTCTGCGACTCGATGGTGGTGAACATCGACGTGGTCTCGTTGGGCAGTCCGGACTCGCGCACGACCCGCACCGCATCTGCGACGGCCGCACTGACACTGTCCGAGGAGTCCCCGCCGGACGGGGCGATACTGAACGCGAAGAGCATGCGCCCAGCCTGCCACGCCGCGGCCGCCACCTCGGCCGACGAGCCGTCCTCGATCCACTTCCCTCGCGGGACGGACCCGGGCGCTTTGCTAGCGTCCGGATCCATGACGCACCACGGGTCGCTGCCGTTCGACCCGATCCAGCGCGCCGCGGACCTCTGGGACGAGCGGATCGGACCGTCGGCGAGCATGGCCGCGGTCACCAGCGTCATGCGGGTGCAGCAGATCCTGCTCTCCGCCGTCGACGGCGCCCTGCGCCCGCACGGCCTGACGTTCGCCCGCTACGAGGCGATGGTGCTGCTCGACTTCGCCCGCCGCGGGAGCCTGCCGATGCGGGTGATGGGTGAACGCCTGCAGCTGCACCCGACCAGCGTCACCAACATCGTCGACCGGCTGCAGGGCGACGGCCTGGTCCGCCGGGTGCCGCACCCGACCGACCGGCGGGCCACACTCGTCGAGCTCACCGAGGACGGGACGGCGCGCCTGGCCGAGGCCACGACGGCGGTGACCGGCATCGACTTCGGCCTGTCCGGTCTCTCCGACGGCCAGCGCGGAGAGCTGACCGACCTGCTGCGCGTGGTACGCCGCGCCGCGGGCGACTTCGACTGACCGCCCGCGGCGTCCCGGCCGTCACCGCCGCCGCCGTCCGGCCCGGCGGACACGACCCGGCCGCCTGCGTGGCCC